>JBILVO010000145.1:0-9951 GCA_044370415.1 Pirellulales bacterium | reverse complement strand
GGTTCTTGGGCTTCGCAGCCGAGGAGGATTCCGTCGGCGGCGCGTATCCGGGAGCGGTCATGTCGCCGCCCGATGTCGCTTCGTCGAATTTCGTGACGATGACCTTGTACTTGCCCGGCACGGCGCCGTCCTTGGCCGCGAACGTGGAGAGCGCGTATTCGCCGGAGTCGTCGGTGATGCCGGAGGCACCGCTCCCCTTGCCGTCGGGCTGGAAGCTGACCGTGGCCTTGGCCAGCGGCTGTCCCTTGAGCGTGATCGTGCCCTTCACCGGCACCGTCTGCGGCCGGTTCGACGCGGGCTGTTGGGAGCAGCCCGCGACCAGCAGCACTGCGACCGCAGCCACGATATGGACACGACGCTGCATGGGAAAACAACCCTCCAAGACCTCGAAGAAAATCGGAACATAGCACCAGCCGGCGGCCTGTCGGCCGACATCGCCCGGCGCCGCCGCCCCATTCACCTGGAAGCATGATCCCCCGAAATTCCCCCCCGGTCAAGATTGGGGCGGGCGGGACTTCCGATGGGGGGCTCCACGGGACCAGCCGCGGTCACGACCGCTCGGCGCCGGTGTCGAGCACCGCCATGAAGGCCTTCTGCGGAATGTCGACGCTGCCGACGCTCTTCATTCGCTTCTTGCCCTCCTTCTGCTTCGCCCAGAGCTTCTTCTTGCGGGAGATGTCGCCGCCGTAGCACTTGGCCGTCACGTTCTTCCGCATCGCGGAGATCGTCTCGCGGGCGATCACCTTGGTGCCGATCGCCGCCTGCAGGGCCACCTCGAACATGTGCCGGTCGATCTCGCCGCGGAGCTTCTTCACGATCGCCCGGCCGCGGCGGTCGGCGTCGCGGCGGTCGCAGATGATCGACAGGGCGTCGACCTTCTTGCCACCCACGAGGATGTCGAGCCGCACGAGGTCGGCAGGGAAGTAGCCCACGAGCTCGTAGTCCATCGTGCCGTAGCCGCGGGTCACGCTCTTGAGCTTGTCGTGCATGTCGTAGATCACCTCGGCCAGCGGCAGGTCGAAGGTGAGCATCGCCCGCGTGGGCGAGAGATACTCGGTCTTGAGGTAGGTGCCGCGGCGGTCGGTGCACAGCTGCATGATCGGGCCGATGTGCTCGACCGGCACGAGGAAGTTGGTCCGCACGATCGGCTGGCGGAATTCCTCGATCAGGCCCGTGTCGGGCACGTCCTGCGGATTGGTGATGGAGATCGTCTCGCCGTCTGTCTTGAGGATCTGGTAGGTGACGTTCGGCGCCGTCTGCACGAGGTCGAGATCGGCCTCCTGCTCGAGCCGCTGCTGGATGATCTCCATGTGCAAGAGGCCGAGGAAACCGCAGCGGAAGCCGAAGCCGAGTGCCTCGCTCGATTCCGGCGCGAACTCGAACGACGGATCGTTGATCGCCAGCTTCTCGAGCGAGTCGCGGAGCTCCTCGAAGTTCTCGCCCTCGGAGGGATAGAGGCCGCAGTAGACCATCCGCTGCGGCGGCTTGTAGCCGGGCATCGGGGAGGCGGCCTGATCGCCGGGGATCGTGACGGTGTCGCCGATGTGCACCTGCTTCACGTCCTTGATGTTGCAGACGAGGTAGCCCACCTGGCCGGCGGAGAGCTCCTCGCAGGCCCGCCGCTGCGGCACGAACTGGCCGAGCTCCAGCACCTCGTGGGTGACGCCCGTCTCCAGGAAGCGGATCTTCTGCCCCTTCTTCACCGTGCCGTCGATGAGCCTCACGTAGGTGATCGCGCCACGGTAGCTGTCGTAGTGGCTGTCGAAGATCATCGCCCGCAGCGTGGCCTGCGGATCACCCTTCGGCGGCGGGATCCGCTCCACGATCGCCGCCAGGAGGTCGTCGATGCCGATGCCCGTCTTGGCGCTGGCCTTGATCACCTCGGCGGGGTCGATGGCGAGGCTCTGCTCCATCTCGGCGAGCACCTCGTCGACCCGGGCGTGCACGAGGTCCACCTTGTTGATCACCGGGACGATCGTGAGATCCTGGCTGATCGCGGCATACGCGTTGGCGACGGTCTGGGCCTCCACGCCCTGGAAGGCGTCGACGAGCAGCACCGCCCCCTCGCAGCAGGCGAGGCTCCGCGAGACCTCGTAGTGGAAGTCGACGTGGCCGGGCGTGTCGATGAGGTTGAGCTCGAAGAGCTCCCCCTTGTGCCGGAACTCCATGCGGACGGCGCGGGCCTTGATGGTGATGCCCCGCTGCCGCTCGAGCTCCATGTCGTCGAGCATCTGCTCCTTGAGCTGCCGCTTCTCGACGGTGCCCGTCCGCTCCAGGAGCCGGTCGGCCAGCGTGCTCTTGCCGTGGTCGATGTGGGCGATGATCGAGAAGTTGCGGATGTGCTTGCAGTCGATGGGCATGCATGGATTCTAGACGAGTTTCGGTCGCGGTGCAGGATCAGACTTTCGCGGTCGTCGCGGCGAGCAAGCCGACTGCGGAACGCGCCGAAACCCAGCCGGAGTGCGCCGGGGCCGCCCATGCCCCGTCGCCGGACGTTCGCTGCGGGCATCCTGCCCTTCGCTCACTCCATGCCGGCTGCGCTTCGACATCCTGTCTCCGCTGGCCGCCAAGGCCGGCTCCCGGGGCATGGGCGGCCCCTCGTCTGTTGTTCGAGTGCGCTCACCGTGCGGTTTACGAACGGCGGCGGTGTTCGAGGCGGGCGAGGCCGGCCGCGCCGATCGATCCCGCGTCGCCCGCCAGGCTGGCGAAGCGGATCAGGGTCTTGGCCGCGAGCAGTGGAAAGGTCCGCCGCTTCACCTCGGCACGCACCCGCTCGATGAAGGCCCGGCCGACTGGCGCCTCCTCGCCGCCGAAGAGCATCGCGCCGCCGAGGATCACCGCCTCCGGGTCGATCGTGTGCATGAGCGTCACGATCCCGATGCCGAGCCAGCGGGCGGTTTCCATGAGGAGCTCCGTCGCCAGCGGATCGCCCGCGCCGGCCTCGCGGCCGATGAGGATCGGCGTGAGCTTCTCCCCGGCGGCCACCGCGGCGGCGAGCGAGCCGGCGCCGCCGGCCGCGAGCGCCTCGCGGCCGCGGGCCACGAGCGAGGTCGCGCTCGTGTAGGCCTCGAGGTGGCCGAGCTGGCCGCAGGGGCAGCGGCGGGCCGTGTCGGAGGGGTCGACGATGATGTGGCCGCACTCCGAGCCGTGGCTGTGGGCGCCGTCGATCGACATCTCGCCGATGATGATGCCGCCGCCGACGCCGGTGCCGAGCGTGAGCAGCACGAGGCTCGCATAGTCGCGTCCCGAACCCACCCAGAACTCCCCGTAGCCGGCGGCGGTCGCGTCGTTGGCGTAGGTGACGGCGTGGCCGCAGTGGGCGGCGACGCGGTCGCGGATCGGGAAGTCGTCCCAGCCGGGGAGATTCCCCGCGCGGATGATGACGCCCGTGCGGAGGTCCTGCGGACCGGGCGTGCCCAGTCCCACGGCGGCGATGTCGCTCGTGGCGATCCCCGCCATGCCGGCGAGCGTGTGCACCGCGCGGCCCATGCGGGCCGCCGCGTCCTCGGGACCGCGGTCGGCATGCGTCGGTTCGGTGTGGAAGGCGACGATCCGGCCTTCGTCGTCGACGAGCGCTGCCTTGATGTTGGTGCCGCCGAGGTCGACGCCCGCGTAGAGCGGCAGCACGGCCTGCGCGATAGGCAGGAGCGGACGAGTGCTCATCGGGCCGGGCTCATTCCCCGGCCGGCAGGCGGCTGGTTTCGACCGAGGGCGTCGGCCCGGTGCAGGCCTTCATGAACGCCACGAGGTCGGCCTTCTCCTGCGCCGAGAGCTTCAAGGGGCGGATCTTCTCGCTCAGGTGCGGGTTTGGGTGGCCGCCCTTGTCGTACCACTCCACCACCTCCTCGAGCGTCGCCACGGAGCCGTCGTGCATGTAGGGCGCGGAGAGGGCGACGTTGCGGACCGTTGGCGTCTTGAAGCCGCCGGTGTCCTTCGGGTCCTTTGTGACGGCGAACCGGCCGACATCGGGCTCGGGCTTGTCCATGCCGATGCCGATGTTGTGGTACTTCTCGTCGGCGAGGTTCGCACCCACGTGGCAGGCGGTGCAGTTGCCCTTCTCCGAGAAGAAGATGTCACGGCCCCGCTTCGCCTCCTCCGACATCGGAGTGGCCTCCGCGCCGGCCTTGGCGGCGGCGAAGTTCTTCGCGAGGGTGGGGTCGTCGGCGATGTCGTCGGGGTCGAGCGCGGCGAAGGACCGCAGTTGCTCGCCGTAGTCGTAGGCCGAGGGGGCGGTGACGAGCGTCCGCTCGAAGGCGGCGATCGCCTGGCCGACGCGGTCGATCGTGAGGTCGCCGAAGACCTTCTCGAACTGCTTGCGGTAGACCGGCATCTCGCCGAGCCGCTTCACGACGCCCTCGTGCGTGAAGCCCATCTCCATCGGGTTGGCGATCGGGCCCACGGCCTGCGCCTCGAGCGAGTCAGCCCGACCGTCCCAGAACTGGGCGCCGGAGAGGATGCGGTTGAACGACACCGGCGAGTTGCGGCCGCCGAGCTGGCCGCGGATGCCCACGCCCGTCTTCGTGCGGGCCGAATAGCCCTCGGCCGGGCTGTGGCAGCTGGCGCAGCTGACGGTCGCGTCGGCCGAGAGCCGCGGGTCGAAGTAGAGCTGGCGTCCGAGCTCGATCTTCGCGCGGGTGAGCGGGTTTTTGTCGAGGCCGCTGATCTGGGCGGCCCCCTGCGAGAGCCCCAGCGGCAGGACCGGCTCGATTTTGACCGAGTTCTTCGGATCGGCAAGCCACTGGTCGATCTGGTCGAGCGTGATCGGCCCGCTGCCCGGCACGCCCGCCGTGAGCGAGGGATCGCCGAGCATCACCCGCTCTCGTGCGGACGCAGCCGGGGCGGCGGCGGGCTTGGGCGGCTCCGCCTTCGCGACATCCGCCGGTGCGGCCTGCGTCGGTGCCGGCACCGCTTTCTGCTCCATCTTCGGCGGCTCGGCCTTCGGCGCCGCGGCAGTGGCTGCGCCGTCGATCGTGCGGCCGGCCTCGGCGATCGCCCGGTCTGCCGCGGCCGTCGCCTCGTCGACGGTCTTCTTCGACTGTGCCGCCGCCTCGTCGATCGCCGCGGTGCGGGCATCCTTCGCGGCCTTGTCCGCCGCCGGTTCGATCGTCTCGATGGTCTCGATCTCGACCACACGCCCTTGCGGTCCGGTGCGGGCTGACGGCGAGCAGCCGACGGCGGCGGCGATGACCACGAGCAGCGGCAGGCAGGACGGGGCGAAGGGGGGGCGGATCGTCATGGCGGAGGCTCCTCGGGGAGTCACGGGGTGGGACGGGGAACGATCGGCTGTCGCGCGGCCTGGCGGCAGCCGGCGATGACGACCATTATGATAGTGGCGTGGCGGACGAAGTGTACCGCTGCCGTCTCCGGCCTTCAGAGGCGGCTTTTCAGCGGGGACGTCAGGGTCAGAGGTCAGGGTCAGAGAATCGCGTCGGTGGCGAGCCATTCAAGCTCGCCCGGCTGCCCCGGCCCGTCGTCGAGCCGGATCGATGCGACCGCCCCCTTCTGCATGCGGATTGCAGCCGAACCGTCGCCGATCGTCAGGGCGACCAGCCTGGCGACGCACGGCATGTGCCCCACCCAGGCGATCCGGGCGGCGTCCTGGTCGGCCGTCCACTCGACCAACGCCTGCCAGTCGGAGGCGGGGGCGAGGGCTTCCACCACCTCCACCGGCGGCCGGTTGGGGAGGGCGTCGGCGAGGATCTCGGCGGTCTGGAGGGCCCGGACGAGTGGGCTCGTGGCGACGACGTCGACCTCCATCCCCGCGTCGCGGAGCCGTTCCATCATCGCGGCGAACCGCTTGCGGCCCTTTTTCGTCAGCGGCCGGGTGTGGTCGTCGACGCCGGGGCCCTGATCCTCGGCCCAGGCGTGCCGCACGATGTAGAGGTGGGTGGTGAGTCGTGGCATGGGGGAATTGTGCGTGCCCGGGCGGCCCGCGGCAAGCACGCGGCCGAGGCACCCACAGCGGGGACCGCGTCAGGCCCGCCGCCAGAGATCGTCGTCGGCGATCCCCTCCCGCGCGATCGTGGCGGCTGCGTCCTTCCGCCAGCGGACGGCATCCGTCGGGTAGCCGGCCGTCGGCGCGAGGCCCGGCTGGCGGCCCGACCAGAAGGCGTTGAAGGCCAGCATCGCGAGCTCGCGGACGTACTTCGCGGACATGCTCGCCAGAGCGACGGGCGGCCGCGACTCGCCCCCGACGCAGAACTCGACGCGGCAGGCCGCCATCTCCGCCGCGGGGACATCGTAGGCCGACCGCGTCGGCGTCTCCTCCAGCGGCCGCACGAGCGCAGTGTCGAAGTGACGGGCCACGAGGCCGCCGTACCGCTTGCGGCCGCCGTGGCGGTCGCACCAGACGAGCGCCGGCTCGCCGGCCGCCGTGGCCCGCAGTGCTGCGGCGAGGTCGAGCGTGGCCTGCGAGAGGATGTCGGACTTGTTGAGTCCGCGGTCCAGCAGCGCGTTGAAATCGCGCGGATAGATGCAGCGGCAGGCGACGCGGCACAACGACACGGCGTGGCGGGCGAGCGGGTCACGAGCCGCGGCGGCCGCGGCGGCGCAGTCTGCGTCGGTCGCCGCCGTCGGCAGCACGAGCGACGTGAGTTCTTCCCACGGGCCGTGGCTGCCGCTCGCCGGCGAGATCGCGCCGACGGATCGTTCGAGCGCCGGCCATCCTGCGGGCCGCGCGTCGCCCGCCAGGAGCAGCCCTGCAAAGACGCCCCGCTCGAGGGCCGCCATGCCGTCGCCGGCGCGGTACACCTCCTTGGAATCGTCCCAGAGCCGTCCTCCGCAGGCAGCCGTGGACGCGTCTTCGACCGCGTCGGCAAGCGCCTTCTCGGCCTCGTCGGAACCGGCGGCGACCCGCCAGGCCGTGGCCGCCACCACGAGCGGCCCGAGGTTCGGCCCGTAGCCCGCCTCGTCGGTGCCGATGACGAGCGTCATGGCGATCCCTGCGGGGCGGTGGCGAAGCGGCGGCAGTATTCGTAGACCGCGATCGACGCCGACGTGGCGGCGTTGAGGCTGTGCGGCAGGCCGTACATCGGGATCTCGGCGACACGGTCGAGCCGCGCGAGCACGTCCTCCTCGAGTCCGGTCCGCTCGTTGCCGACGACGAGCACGGTCCGCGCGGCGAACGCGAACCCGAACAGCGGCTCGGAGCGGGTCGCCTGCTCGAGGCCCACGATCTCGAAGCCCTCGGCCCGCAGCCGATCGAGCACGGGCGGCAGGCTGCGGTGGACTTCCAGCGTGACGGAGTCGGCGCCGTCGCGGGCGATCCGCTCATGGAGCCGTGCGGCGCCGCAGGCGATGACCCGCGGAATGCCGAAGCAGCCGCAGGTGCGGACGATGTGCGAGAGGTTCACGTGGCTCCGCATCGCCGCGCAGGCCACGACCAGTTCGCCCGGACGGGCCGGCATTTCCGGGGGCTTGTGGCGGATGTGCTCGAAGCGGGACATCGCCGCATTCTGCGGCGGCGGCGGGCGGAGTCCAATGGGCTGTGGTTCGGGGTCGGACCGCGGCCGTGCCGGCACTACAATGCCGGCGTCTCGTCCACGCCCACCCGCCCGCCGAGAGAGCCGCCATGGCACGCCTGCCGCAGCGCGTTTCGCCGCCGTCCGCCGTCCCGACGGCTGCCGCACCCGCGGCTGCCCCCGCCGGGCCGCGCGCGGGGGACGTCGTCCGGGGGCCGCTGGCCGCTGGCCGCGAGACGGTCGAGTCGGTCGTGATCGCGTTCACGCTGGCGCTCCTGTTTCGCGCCTTCGAGGCGGAGGCGTTCGTGATCCCGACGGGCTCGATGGCGCCGACGCTCATGGGCCGCCACAAGGACCTGGCGTGCGAGTCGTGCGGCCGGGATTTCCGGATCGGCTGCAGCGCGGAGGAGGACGACCAGTCGCAGGGATTTCGCGCGGAGCTGGCCCAGCTCGAACGTGAGCTCGCCGGGCTCAAGGCCGACGGGAACGGCGGCGGGCTCCTGCAACGCGAGGAGGTGCGGCGGCGGGTCGAACTGCTCGAGAGCGACCGCGGCCCGATCGCCCAGCTGCGGACGCGGCTGGCGAGCAAGATGGTGCCGGCGGCGCGGTGCCCCAACTGTGGCCACGTGACGCGGGTCGTGGAGGGCTCCGGCGGTCAGGTCCGGTACGACCCCAGGTATCCGTCGTTCAGCGGAGACCGGATCCTCGTCAACAAGCTCGTCTACGACTTCCTCGAACCGCAGCGGTGGGACGTCGTCGTCTTCAAGTATCCCGAGGAGGCGAAGACCAACTACATCAAGCGGCTCGTCGGCCTTCCGGGCGAGACCGTCAGCATCGCCGGGGGCGACATCTGGACGAGCCGCGGCGGCGAGCCTCCGCGGATCGCCCGCAAGCCGCCCGACCGCATGCTGGCGATGCTGCAGTGCGTGCACGACAGCCGCTACGTGTCGCCCGAACTCGAGCGGGCCGGCTGGCCGCGGTGCTGGAGCGACTGGTCGCAGGCCGGTGCAGCGGCGCGGTGGACCAGCGACGACGACGGCCGCTCGTTCGGCGTGGCCGCCGGCACCGGTCCGGCCACGCTCCGCTACCGCCACTTCATGCCGACGGCCGACGAGTGGGAGTCGATCGCGCGGGGCGAGTCGGCGGCCGGCCGCGCGCGGCCCACGCTCGTCGACGACTTCCAGCCCTACAATGCGATCGCCACGCGGCCCCACTGGGTGGGCGATCTCGCGGTGGAGTTCGCGATCGACACGCGGGCCGCCGACGGCGGCCGGCTGGCGATCGATCTCGTGGAGGCCGGTGCCGCGCACCGCTGCGAGATCGACCTGGCGACGGGCGAGGCGACTCTCTTCCCGGCGGGCGGCCGGGAGGGCGAATCGGCCGCGCGGGCACGCACGCGGGTCCGCGGCCGCGGCTCCTGGAAGCTGCTCTTCGCGAACGTGGACGACGAGCTGTCGCTCTTCGTCGACGGTCGGCGCGTCGCATTCGACCGGCCCACGGGCTGGACCCGCGCGATCGCCGACGTGCCGCTAGCCCGGCCGAGCCGCACGGAGCCCGCACCCGGTTCGACGGACCCCAGCGACCTCGCGCCCGTGGGCATCACGGTCGACGGCGCGGGTGTGCGGGTGCAGGGCCTGCGGGTGCTTCGCGACACCTACTACATCGGCGCGATCGACGTCGGCACGCGGCCGGGCGAGATCCTGGAGGAGGATCGGATCGAGTTCGCACTGGCGGCCGATCAGTTCTTCGTGCTCGGCGACAACTCCGCGGCCAGCAAGGACAGCCGGCTGTGGCTGACGGGGCACCACGTCGACCGCGAACTGCTCATCGGCAAGGCCCTGGCCATCTTCTGGCCCCACGCCATCCCGGCAAGCTGGAGCGTTCCGGTGAAGATCGGCGGGGCGGAGTTGCGATTGCCCTCGTGGCCGAACTTCGGGAGGATGGGCTTCGTGCGGTGAGTCCGGCGGGGCCGGCGGCCGCCGTCAGCTTCGGGTTCAGGAGGAGCCAGATGCCGCTGCTTTCCGTCACGGGCCTCGTGAAGACCTACGGCCGCCGCCGCGTGGTCGACGGCGTCGACTTCCACGTCGAATCCGGGGAGATCGTGGGGCTCCTCGGCCCCAACGGCGCCGGCAAGACGACCAGCTTCCGCATGACCTGCGGCCTCGTGATGCCCGACGCGGGCAGCGTGCTCCTCGACGACGAGGAGATCACGCACTGGCCGATGTTCAAGCGATCGCGGGACGGCGGCATGGGCTACCTCGCCCAGGAGCAGAGCGTGTTCCGCAAGCTCACCGTCGAGCAGAACCTCCTGGCGATCATGGAACTCGTGGGGATGGCGCCCAAGGAGCGCCGGCGCCGCTGCGAAGAGCTCATGGAGCAGTTCGACATCACGCGGATCCGCAAGTCGAAGGCCCACTACATCTCGGGCGGTGAGAAGCGGCGGCTCGAGATCGCCCGCTGCCTGGTGACCGAGCCGCGGATCATCCTCCTC
>JBILVO010000144.1:0-10029 GCA_044370415.1 Pirellulales bacterium | reverse complement strand
GAGGGCTTGAATCTGGTGAGCGGCCTGGCGGTGGGGTTTGGTGGCGTGTGGGTAGGCGCGGCGCCCGACTTTATGTTCATTCCCGACGCCGACGGCGACGACGTGCCCGACGGCGCGCCGCAGATCCTGCTCGACGGATGGGGCGCTCACGACACCCACGAGACGCTCAACTCGTTTCTGTGGGGGCCTGACGGCTGGCTGTATGGCTGCCACGGCGTCTTCACGCATTCCGCCGTCGGGAAGCCCGGCACTCCCGAGGCCGACCGGGTGAAGATCAACGCCGGCATCTGGCGGTATCACCCGCTGCGGCACGAGTTCGAGGTGTTTTCCGAGGGGACGAGCAATCCCTGGGGCGTCGACTTCAACGACGTGGGCCACGCCTTCCAGACCGCCTGCGTGATCCCGCACCTCTACCACGTCATCCAGGGAGCGCGGTACCAGCGGCAGGCGGGCCAGCACTTCAACCCCTACACGTTCGACGACATCAAGACGATCGCCCGCCACCGGCACTGGACCGGAGGCCAGTGGAACAACGCCGACCGCGACCGCTCCGACGCGATCGGTGGCGGCCACGCCCACGCGGGAGCCTGCATCTACCTCGGCGGCTCCTGGCCCGACCGCTACCGCGGCCGGCTCTTCATGAACAACATCCACGGCGCCAGGATCAACGAGGACCGGCTCACGCCCGCGGGCTCGGGCTATGTCGGCGATGGCGAGCCCGACTTTCTCTTCGCCAACGACACCTGGTCGCAGTTCATCTCGCTGCAGGTCGGCCCCGACGGCCAGATGGTGCTGATCGACTGGTACGACCGCAACCAGTGCCACCATGGCGACAATGAGAAGCACGACCGGGGCAACGGCCGGATCTTCAAGGTGGTCTACGATCGGGCCACGGCCACACCGGTGCGGGTCGACCTCGCCCGCGAGAGTGACGCCAAGCTCGTGGAACTGCTTGGCCACGACAACGACTGGTTTGTGCGGCACGCACGGCGGCTCCTGCAGGAACGGGCCGCGGCCGGCCGGCTCGCCGCCGACACGCCGCGGCTGCTCGACGCGAAGCTTGCGGCGGCCCCGACGCCGGCCACGCGGCTGCGGGTGGTCTGGGCGTTGCACGTCATCGGTCAGTTGTCGCAGGACAGGCTCCTGCGGCTCCTCGACGATCCTGATCCGGCGGTCCGCGGCTGGGCGATCCAGCTCGCTGCGGAACGGCGCGATGTGGGCCCCGAGATGCTGGAGCGATTCCGTCGGCTCGCGGCGGACGATCCCTCGCCCGTCGTCCGCCTGGCCCTCTGCTCCGCCCTCCAGCGGCTGCCGCTCGAGGCCCGCTGGCCGATCTCTGCGGCGCTCGTGGCGCATGCCGAGGACGCGGGCGACCACAACCTACCGCTCATGAACTGGTACGCGGTCGAGCCGCTCGTGCCGGTCGACCCGGCCCGTGCGATCACGCTCGCCGCCGCGAGCCGGATTCCCACGGTGTCGCGGTTCATCGTGCGCCGGGCTGCCTCCGACGAGCAGGCCTACGAGCCGCTCGTGGCGCTCCTGGCCGCCAGCGATTCGCCCACGCGGAAGTGGATGCTCGAGGAGATCGTGGCGGCGTTGGCGGCCCGGGGCCGGATGGCGGCGCCGCCGGCCTGGCAGCGGAGTTACGAACTGCTCTCCACCGATCCCGACGAGGCGGTTCGCAGGCTCGCGGGGGTGGCCGCCGTGCGGTTTGGCGACCCGCGGGTGGTGCCTCAATTGCGGAGGCTGCTCGCCGATCGCGACGCCGATCTCGGCGAGCGGCGGGAGGCGCTCCAGGCGCTCGTCAGCTCGCGTGACGACGGGCTGCCGCCGGTGCTGCAGAAGCTCGTCGACGACCCCGCGATCCAGAAGGATGCGATCACCGGGCTCGCCGCGTTCTCGAGCGACACGACGCCCCAGGTGCTCGTCGCCGCCTACGAGGGGCTGCCTGCCGACTGCCGCCAGGCGGCGATCGCCACGCTCGCATCGCGGCCCCCCTGGACGCTTGCGATGCTCGACGCGATCGCAGCCAATGCCGTGCCGCGTGGCGATCTCTCGGCCTTCACGGTTGGCAGGCTCGCGCAGTCAGCCGACGAACGGGTGATCGTGAGGCTCAACGAGGTATGGGGCACGATCCGGGCGACGCCCGCCGACCGTGTGGCGGAGTTCGAGAGGTGGCGGGTGGCCCTCAAGCCTGCGGCGATGAAGGGAGCCGACCTCTCGCACGGCCGGGCGACGTTTGCCAAGACCTGTGGCGCCTGCCACCAGCTGCACGGGCAGGGGGGCAGGATCGGACCCGACCTGACGGGGTCGAACCGGGCCGATCTGGAATACCTGCTTGCGAACCTGCTCGACCCCAGCGCCGTCGTGGGCCGCGACTATCAGACGACGATCGTGGTCACGGAAGACGGCCGGTCGATCGCCGGCATCGTGGTCAAGGAGACGCCGACGAGCGTCACGCTCCAGACGCCGACCGAACAGGTGACGGTGCCTCTCGACGACATCGAGACCCGCACGCTCTCGCCGCAGTCGCTGATGCCGGAGAACCAGCTCGCGCAGCTGGCGCCCGCCGCGGCCCGCGACCTCGTCGCCTACCTGCGGCATCCGTCGCAGGTGCCGCTGCCGGGCGAGGGGCCGCCGCCCTTCAACGCCGATGGGAAGATCCCGGGCGCGGTGGAAGGGGAGTTGCTCAAGATCGCGGCGGTGTCTGCGGGGCAGGCACGGCCGCAGCCGATGTCGAGCTTCAAGGCGGCCCGCTGGAGCGGCGACGCGCAGGTCTGGTGGACCGGTGCGAAGCCGGGGGCGCGGCTCGCGCTGGAGGTGCCGGTGGCGGTGAAGGGGAGGTACGAGGTGGTGGCCGCTTGCACGAAGGCGCACGACTACGGCGCCGTGACGCTCGCCTGGAATGGCGGCAGGGCGACGGCCCCGCTCGACCTTTATGAAAAGGATGCGGTGACGATCACGCCGGAGGTGTCGCTGGGCGTGTTCGACATGGAGCCGGGCACGGCGACGCTTGCGGTGGAGATCGTCGGGGAGAATCCGGCGGCGACGAAGGCCTGGATGTTCGGGCTCGACTACGTGCGCTTCGTGCCCGCGAAGCCGGCGCCCTGACGCCCTTCGGTCCGGTATCGTGTCAGGCATGACATCACACCCAGCCCGCGTTGTCGTCGTCGGCAGCGCCAACACCGATCTCGTCGTCCGCGTGCCCACGCTGCCGCGGCCGGGCGAGACAGTCATCGGCGGCACCTTCGCCAGCGTGGGCGGCGGCAAGGGGGCCAACCAGGCGGTGGCCGCGGCGCGGGCCGGCGGGCAGGTCGTGTTCGTCGCCAAGGTGGGGATCGACGCGATGGGCACCGCAGCGATCGCCTCCTACCAGGCCGAAGGCGTTGACACGACGCACGTCACCCGCGATGCGGCCACGCCCTCGGGCGTCGCGCTGATCCTCCTCGATGCCGCCGGCGAAAACAGCATCGCCGTAGCCTCCGGCGCTAACGAGCGGCTGCTGCCCGCCGACGTCGACCGGGCACGCGACGCGATCACCGCGGCCGACGTCTTGCTCCTGCAACTGGAGGTGCCGCTCGAGACGGTGCGGTATGCGGCCGCGATCGCGCGGGCAGCGGGCGTGCGGGTGATCTTGAATCCCGCGCCGGCGCGGCCGCTCGACGCCGGGCTGCTCGCCGACGTGGCGATCCTCACGCCCAACGAGACCGAGGCGGAGCTGCTCACCGGCCGCCGCGGCATCGACGAGCATTCAGCGGCGGGTGCCGCCGCCGACCTGATCGCACTGGGGCCGCATGCCGTGGTGATCACGCTTGGTGCGCGAGGTGCGTTTCTCGCCGCCGGCGACAGCGGCCTGCACGTGCCGGCGTTTCCCGCGACGCCGGTCGACACGGTGGCCGCGGGAGACGTCTTCAACGGTTGCTTGGCCGTGGCGATCGCCGAGGGCTGCGGGCTGGCCGCCGCCGTGCGGTTCGCCGCCGCCGGAGCCGCGATTTCCGTGACCCGGCGCGGTGCTCAGAACTCCGCGCCGCTGCGCCGCGAGATCGAACACGTGGCCGACCGTGAGCATGGCGGATGAACCGGAGACGTCGAGCGCCGCGTTCACTCATGGTCGGGCCCGACCTTGTCGAGCACCACGATGAGGAACGTGGCGAATGGACCGAGGAAGAGCGAAAGCAGGAGCCACACCAGGCCGCTGCGGTTCTTGCTCTGCGCCAGGCCGGCGTTGATCAGGGAAAGCGTTCCCCAGCCGACGAAGAAGTTGGTGCGGTCATCCATGGGAAAAGTGCAGGTGCATGCAGAAGTCGATAACGGGCATACGTCACGGCGGCCAAGGGGCATTATGGCCTGCCACCGCGGGACCACCGCCGGCGCAGCTCTCCGCGGCCATGACCGCCTGGCGAAATGGGCAGGACAGAGGGACCACGACGTGAGCGATCTCCGGCAGTGCCCCATTTCTTGACTCCGTCGGCGGTCGGGGGTCTGATGGGGCGCACGTACGCAGGATTCGTAGCGCAGGGAGCGGACGATGTCGGACAAGACTCGGGCCGGTGGAAGTCTGTTTTGGCCTCCTGGTCGCCATCTCCGCCGTCCCTCGGCCAGCCGGCGTCGGAACCGCCGGCCGCTGGCCGTGGAGCAATACGAGCCACGGATCGCGCTGGCGCTGACACCGTCGTTCGTGGCCGACATCAATCTCCAGCCCAAGAGTGGAAATCCGAGCCTATCGCCCCATCTGGCGGCCAACAGCGTGACGATCGTGACTCCAGCGAACGATGTGGTCACGGTGTTCACAGCCGACGACGGCCAGCACGGGATGGAGCTCTGGATGACCGACGGCACGACGGCCGGCACGCAGTTGCTCAAGGACATCTGGCCCGGGAAGACCGCCAGCGCACCGACCGACCTCTTCGAGTCTGGGGGCTACGTCTACTTCGCGGCCAACGACGGCGTGTACGGCCGCGAGCTCTGGAAGACCGACGGCACGGCGGTCGGCACGGTCCTCGTTAAGAACATCTCGCTGCCCTTGTTCGCCGGCATGGTCGATGCCGCCGCGCCGAGCGATCCGGCGGGCTTTGCTGCCATGGCCGATGGATCGGTGCTGTTCGCCGCGTCGTCCGACGATCCCGTGTCGCAGATCCGCGTCCGCCAGCTCTGGCGCACCGACGGTACCGAAGCGGGCACCGTGCCGCTCATCGCCGACAACACGTCGATCGCCCTCAATCCGACGGAGCTGACGAGCTTTGGCACGCACGTGCTCTTCCGTGCCGATGATGAATTCGGCTCTTCTGTCCTCTGGATCACCGACGGCACCGGGGCGAACACGGTGCCTGTGCAGACCTCGACGTTCGAATCCATCGTCAGCCCGCGGGACTTCACGGTTTTCGAAGGCGGCGCCATCACGAGCCCGTTCGTCATCTTCACGGCGGACGACGGCGCGGGCGGCCGGTCGATCTGGCGGTACGACGCCACCAACGGACCGAGCTTCGTGGCGCAGTTCGGCGTGACGTTGGGCGCGGGCTCGATCACGGAGATGGTGCGGTTTGGCAATGTCGCGTTCTTCGTCGGCGACAACGGCAACGGTTCGGGGCCGCAGCTCTGGACGACGACCGGGGCCAACGGCGGCACGGCGGCGTTCGAGGCGTATGTCTCGCCCTCGTTTGTGCCCGTCACCAACCCGGCCCGTCTCACCGTCGCCGACACAACGCTGTTCTTCATCGCCGACGGCCTGCCCGGCGAGACGTCGCTCTGGACGTCCGATGGCAGCGAGTACGGTACGTTTCGCCTCGGCTCCAGCCTTTCCGGCGTGGACGGCCTGGTGGCTCGTGGCAGCGACGTCTTCTTCGTGAATTTCGACGGCCAGAGCCGCGAACTGTGGAAGTCGGACGGCATTTCGCTCGGGATCGTGCGAGAGATCAATCCAACCGGCGATGCGATCCTGCAAGGATTCAATGCCGTGGCCTTCAACGGCGGGCTCCTGTTCGCGGCCGACGACGGCGTGCACGGCACCGAACTGTGGAAGTCCGACGGCACCGCCGCCGGCACGGTGCTGCTCAAGGACATCAATCCCGAAAGCGGCGACGGCATCGACGCCTTCAGCGGCGGCAGCGGCAGCTACATCAGCGCCGCGGTCATCGGCAACGCGTTCTACTTCGCGGCCGACGACGGCGTGCACGGCACCGAGCTCTGGAAGCGGGAAGGCGACTCGGCGCCGGTGCTCGTCGCCGATCTCGAGCCGGGCGACGTTGGCTCCCGGCCGGCGCAGTTCACCGTGGTCGGCAGCCGGCTCTATTTTACGACCAGCGTGATGACGGCTGGAACCACGTATTCGTTGTGGGTATTGGATTCCGCCTTGCCCGCTGGGCCGCTGCGACTCAGCAACGACGTGCTGTCAAGCGAGCTGGCCAACGACCTCGTCAAGACGTTCCACTATCTGGCGCCGATCGGTGGCAACGTTCTCTTCGCCGCCAACGACGTAGCGACCGGCGTGGAGGTCTGGATCACCGACGGCACATCCGTGGGCACGCAACGGCTCAAGGACATCAATCCCGCCACGGGGGCAGGCAGTTTCCCCAGCGGCTTCGCGGCGGTCGGCTCCGGCGTGGTTTTTTCTGCCGACAACGGCGTGAACGGTCGCGAGCTCTGGATCACCGACGGAACGTCAGTCGGCACGAAACTGCTCAAGGACATCGTCCCCGGAGCGGCTTCGAGCGGCCCGCAGCAGATCACGTCGGTGGGGGCGGTCGCCTATTTTTCCGCCGACGACGGCAGCAACGGCTGGGAGCCGTGGATCACCGACGGCACGGCCGCCGGCACGCGGCTGGTGAAGAACATCAATGCGGGCACGGGGCCAGTGAACGGCCCATCGATCACCTTTCCCCCGAACAGCAACCCCTTCGGGTTCACGGCGCTCGGCTCGTTCGTGCTCTTCTCAGCCGACGACGGCAAGCATGGCACGGAGTTGTGGAGGACCGACGGCACGGACGCCGGCACGACGCTCGTGAAGGACATCAACACGATCATCGCTCCTGACAGCGGCGGCGGCGTGGGGGGCAGCTATCCCATTCGGCTGACGGAGGTCGGTGGCAAGGTGTTTTTCGCCGCCGAGGACGGAGTCACGGCCGGCGGGGGACTCTGGGCGACCGACGGCACCGCGGCCGGCACCGTGGCCGTACCGCTCGCGGGGCTTGTTGACGCCTCGCCGAACGTGGGAAATCTCGTCGCCGCAGGCGGGCGGCTTTTCTTCACCGCCGAAAAGAACAGCCAGCGGGTACTGCTCGAGACCGACGGGACGCTCCCGGGCACCGCCACGATCGAACTTGGCCCCGGCTATCCCACAGGGTTCGCGGGCTTTAATGCCGCGGCCCTCGCGAGTGACGGCAGGCGGCTGTATTTCGCCGTCGACGACGCTGTCCACGGCAAGGAACTGTGGGAGCTTCCGCTGGACGTGGTGGCGCCCACGGTGACGATCACGAGCGATCTGTCTGCGCTCGGCCTGGGGCAGGCCGCCGTGGTGACGTTCGTCCTGAGCGAGCCGTCACCGAATTTTGGCATCAATGCGGTGACGGTCGCCGGCGGCAAATGTGTGTCCTTCACGGGCAGTGGCACGACGTACTCAGCCACGTTCGTGCCGCGGGGGGGATTTGTGGGCACCGCCACGATCGAGGTGGCAGCAGGCGCGTTCACCGACGCCGCCGGCAATCCCAACGATGGGCCGGCAGACGCCCTGATCGACGTCAGCGCGATCCCCCTCTCCATCGACAATGGTCGTGGCACCACGACGGTGGGCTTTTTTTCCATGGGTGTCGGGGTCGCTGGATCGGTGATTCACTCGGGCGTGACCGCCCTTGGACGCTCCGGACAGACCTTCGTGTCTGAAAACGTCATTTTCGACTACTTGATCTACGTCATGATCGGCAGCGGCGGGACTACGCTGCGACTCGACGAGACGACCGTGACGATGGTTCCTGCTCTAGTGTCTCCCGGCGTCGTTGCGAGCGAGGGGCAGTTTTCCGGAGAGAACGGTGTGATTCACTGGCGGGTGGAATCGTCGTTCATCGGCGACGCCGATAGATTCACGAATCGCATCACCTTCGAATCCGCGGACCCGCTGGGCTCACTCCGAGTCATCGCGTATCTCGACGAGGACGTGCGGGGCCCCGGCGGCGACATCCTCCGGGTGGTGGGCACGCCGGGCGCGGCGGATTTCCGCGCCTTCACGCTGGACGAAGCGGAGCGGGTGGGCTTCGCCCAGTCGGGTGAACTGCTGTCCGGCCCGGGACTCGTCAACGCCACCTACCGAGGCTGGGCGGCCGACGCGTACGCGTCTCTGCAAGAGGCGATCGCGGCGGGAGTGGCGACGTACTCGATCGCCGGGGACATCCAGCCGGTTCGCCTGCCTGCATTCACAGATCCCGGTCTCGGTCGGGTCTACGGGCCAGCCGACGTGACGACCGCGTTCGCCTGGGACGTGAATCCCGCCGCCACCACCGCCGTGGTGGTTCCGCATCTGACGCTGACTGCGACCGCCGTGGGAGGCGTGCGCACCGTCATTGCTGTGGGCACAGACGGCCGGTCGACCACATGGAACAGGGAATTCTCCTACGCCGTCGTGAACCCCACGACGATCCGCATCAACGGGCTCACGGCGATCCAGTCGGGCTTCTTTTCGGCCAACGTGCCGCTGACGATCACGCCCACGGGCGGCCTGGCCAACGTGGCCGCGAAGGTCCTGGCCGGCCGCTACGACACCCGCTCCCGGTCCGTAGTCGTGACGCTCGCCACCGCAATTCCGGCGACGCCAACGACGGGCACGCTCATCGTCGGCCAATCGGTGCAGCCTGGTGCGCGGCTGATCGACACCACAACCGGGAGCGTCGTCCGCGCGATCAAGACCGAGGATCTCGAGACGGCGGGCTACTCGGCCGCGTTCGCCACCCGGTTTCAGGGGGGCCTGCGGGTCGCGGCGGCCGACACGGACGGCAATGGCTACGGCGACCTGGCCGTCGCCCCCGGAGGCGTGCCCGATCAGGCCGATCCGACGCAGCCCGGCCGCAAGCTCGCGGCCATCTTCGCCGGATCGTCGAGCCGGGTGGCGATCTTCGACGGCACGCCGACGCCCTCGTGGCAGCCGGTGTCGATCGACGTGGGCGGCGTCTTTGGCGCGGAGGGCGCCGGGGGCTACCTCGTGGCGCTGGGCGATGTGCGGTCGGATGCGACGGGCAGCGGCGTCCGGGAGCTGATCGTCGCCGCCGGACGGAAGGTGGCGGTGTTCGACGTGCTCGTCGCGTCGAAGGGAGACCGGCCCGTCATCAACCCGGTTCCCGTGCAGGTGGTGACGCTGCCCAGCGGCACGATCGCTTCGCTGGGTGTCGGGCGGCTGCTGGGCGGCAGCTTCGACGAGATCATCGTGGCGGCGAACACCGCCAAGGGCCTGACGGCCGGCACGACCACGGTGTCGCTGCTCGATGGGACGACGCTCGGCACGCTGCGGTCGTTCACGGTGACGGCACGGGTCGAGTCGGGGCCCTCGCGGAACCTCGTCGACATCTTCGGATTCGGGACCCAGCTCGCCACCGGCGATTTCGACGGCAACTCGAAGAACGATCTGGCCCTCGGGGCCGGTGCCAACGGCCTGGGCAACTTCCGGGTGATCGGGGGCGAGTTCATCGCCTCGACGCTGTGGCTCACCGACAGGACGAAATACCAGGCCGCGATCGCCCAGCAATTGGGCGACACGGGCAACTTCTCCCAGGTGCGGCCGACGGTCGGGTCGAGGTGGCAGCCGCGGGTCGGCCCCGACTTCTTCTCGCCGCTGGTGCCGAAGGAGCCGCTTGGCGGAGGGTTCAACGCCCCCGTGTCGGTCGTCGCGGTTCCGGATGGGAACGGCAGGGCGAAGCTGTTCGCCGCACTCGGTTCGACGAGCCAGTCGGGCAACGTCGTCAAGCGGTTCGCCTTCCTGGGCGCCGCCGACCGCTGGGTGAACGACGGCACGTTCGAGATGCGGCCCCAGTCGCCGGGCAAGCCCGAGCT
>JBILVO010000142.1:0-10106 GCA_044370415.1 Pirellulales bacterium | reverse complement strand
ATCCGTGCAAGCATAGGCTCCGGGTGCGAAAACTCGTGGTAGACGTCGACGCACAGCACCATGTCGACCGCACCCTTCGGCAGCCGGGGGTCGATCGGCGTGCCGAGCACGGGCCGGATGTTCGCCAGGCCGGCCTCGGATGCGTTGTGCACGAGCATGCGCAACATCTCCGGCTGGATGTCGACGGCGTAGACGAGGCCCTGCGGGCCGACCATGCGGGCCAGCTGGAGCGTGTAGAAGCCGTTGCCGCAGCCCAGGTCGCAGACCGTCTGCCCGGCACGCACCTCCAGCGCCTCGAGGAGCATGCGGCAGTCCTCCTCGCGCTGCCGGCTCTCGCGGACGAGCCACGGGGCGCCCGTGTAGTGCATCGTCTGGGCGATCTCGCGGCCCATGTAGACCGGATCGGCCGGCGGCAGCTCGGCCGAGGGGTCGACGGCATCGTCGATCGCCAGCGGTGAGCGGGCGGCGGGCTGGCCGAGCGCCGACGGCGCCGGACAGACCCAGGCGACGAACAGGAACGTGAAAAGGAACGTGCGCATGCCGCCGTCGAGTATACGGCGGCGTCGGCCGCAGCACCCCGCCCCGTGGACTGGGGACGCTTTCACGCCGCGCCGGCCCGGAGGCTTGCGAGCGGCACGCCATCGTCGTCGAACAGGCTGACGATCGTGATCCCGCTGCGGCGGGCGAAATCGGCCAGCTCGGCGGGGTCGACGAGAATGGTCCGGCCCGCCTCGACGGCCAGCACGGTGGCACCGGCCGCCCGCAGCGACTGCAGCGTGCCGATGCCGATCGTCGGCATGTCGAACCGCAGGTCCTGGCGGGGCTTGGCCACCTTCACGACGACCATCCCGCCCGACGCACACACCCGGCCTGCCCGACGGATGCACTCGTCGGTGCCCTCGATCGCCTCCAGCGCCAGCGGCGCCCGGTTCTTCACGACCACCGTCTGCCCGATGTCGAGCCGTCCGAGCTCCTTCGCCAGCCGCCAGCCGAAGGCCACGTCGGCCTCCTCGGCGGCCGAGAGCGGCCGGCCGGCGAGCACGCCGCCGTCGGCGAGGAGTTCCGGCGCGAAGTCGGTCGCCGGGCAGATGCGGACGCCCCGGCCGTCGAACGCCGCTGCGATGGCGGCCAGGAGCGAGTCGTCGCGGTTGTCGCGGCGGCGGCTCACGAAGTGGGGCCAGAACGTGACAAGCGCCACGAGATCGGGCAGGTGCCGCCGCCACGCGTGCCGTCCGAAGAGCTTCGTCTTGTGGATCTTGCCCGCCATGGTGGCCCGCGCGACCCCGTGGCGACGGAAGAAGTCGATCGCGCCGCCGAGCTGCGCCACGCCCACCTCGCCGTAGACGTCGGCCAGCGGCTCGAGCGCCGCGTCGGCGTGGTCGCGGATCGAGAGGATCGCGGTGCGTCCACCGCGACGGCGGATCGCCTCGGCGACAGCCACGGGATACCGGCCCCAGCCGGCGACGATGCCGATCGTCTCGCCCGCCAGCGGCTTCCCTGCGTCCTGCGGTCCGTCCTGTGCCGTGACCGCCGATGCACCACACGTCTTCATGCAGCCGTCCTGCGTCATCGTCTCTCGCCCGCCCGTCAGGCGGCCCTCTCGCCCCGCTCCGGCAGCGGGCCCGCCGCCGCCTCCAGGGCCTGCACCCGGGCGGCGAGCTGCTTCACGTCCTTCCGCATCTCGGGCAGCTTGCTGATCGTCGCCAGCTGCAGCTTGCGGTCGCGCAGTTCGATGGCGGGCTCGCCGAGCACCGTGATGCCCGGAGCCACGTCGTTGGAAACCCCGGACCGTGCCCCGAGCACAGCCTTGTCGCCGATGTGCACGTGGTCACGGACACCCACCTGCCCGGCCATCACCACCCAATCGCCCGTCGTCGTGCTGCCCGCCACGCCGACCTGCGAGCAGATCATGTTGTTCCTGCCGAGGCGGCAGTTGTGGGCGATCATCACGAGGTTGTCGAGCTTCGTGCCGGCGCCGATCGCCGTCGGCCCGTAGGTGCCGCGGTCGATCGTCGTGCCCGCGCCGATCTCCACGTCGTCGCCCAGCTCCACCCAGCCGAGCTGGGCCGAGATGCAATAGGCCCCGCCGACGACCTTGTAGCCGAAGCCATGCGCGCCGAGCACGGCGTTGGCATGGATCACGCACCGCGCTCCGATGATCGTGTTGTCGTAGAGCACCGCGTTCGGGAAGACCACCGTGCCGGCGCCGATCCGGCAGCCCGCCATGAGGCGTGCACCGGAGTGGATGGTCGCGCCCGCGCCGATCTCGACGTCGGCGCCGACCGTCGCCAGCGGGTGGATGTCGACGTCGGCTGCGATCCGCGCCGTGGCATCGACGACGGCCAGCGGGCTGACGCCCACGCGGGCGGTCACCCTGGGTGGCCGCAGGCGGGTGATCACCGCGGCGAACGCCGCATGCACGTCGGCCACCTCGATCGACGGCCTGTCGAGCGGGCCGCTGCCCGCCGGCACGATCACCGCGGCGGCCCGGCTCTTCGCGAGCAGGTGGAGCTTGTCGGCGGAGTCGATGAGCGTGACGTCGGCGGCACCGGCGGTCTCGAGCGTGGCGGCGCCGGCGATCGCGACCCCGGCAACTCTGCCGACGAGCGTTCCCTGGACGTGGCCGGCGAGTTCCTCGAGCGTGATCGACATGGGCGCCTCCCTGGCTGACGAACGGCCACGACCGCGCCCCGCCGACGGCCCGATTGGCCGCCGCGGCCGGTCAGCGGCCCGATTCGGGCGGGGAGGTTAGAAACGCCGGGCTCTTGATGCAAGGCGGGTTGGCAGCCGCCATCCAGCCTCCTGCGACGGCGGCCACGGCCCCGAGGCGGGCCGTCCACAGCAGCGTCCTGATCCAGTTGGTGGCGACGAGCCGGGCGTGCGCCTGCTCGTCCCAGCCGAGCGCGAGCCGGGCGTGGCAGGGAACCTGCAGCAGGAACGTGCTCGCCCACACGCCCAAGAGGAGCGCCGCCGCCAGCCACGGCAGCCAGGCGGGCACCCGCTTCGGCCGCCGCACCAGGAGCGCCGCGGCGGCCGCCCCCTCCACGAGCATCACCGGCATCACGACCCAGCCCGTGCGGTCCATATTCACCGCCGCCCATGCATCGAAGTCGTCGTGCGGCCAACCGGCCATCAGCGGGTAGTGCACGATCTGCACGAACCAGATCACGCCCGTCATGAAGGCCGTGGCGACGAGATTGGCCAAGATGACGAGGACGAGCGGATGCGTCCGCGCCTGCGGGCTCTCGGACGACGCTGATGCGGCGGAGGACATGAAGAGGATCCTGCGCGGGCCGCGGCCGGCGGCGAACCGGCTCATCCCGCCGAGGCCGCACCGGTCACGCGACGATCTGCGGCTCTGTCTCGGGGTCGTCCCCTGACTGCGACGCCGTCGCCAGCGACCGCGGCGGCCAGAACGCGATCGCCAGGAGCACAGCGGCCGCAAGGGCCATGCCCGTGGGGACGAGGAAGAGCTGACGGTAGTCGGTGACGCCGTCGGTCGTCAGCCGCTCCTGGAGCGGGATGAAGAGCCACTTGGCGGCGAGGTCGCCCAGCCCCAGCACCAGCAGGTTGAAGAGGCTCTGGGCGCTCGACCGCACGTCCTTCGGGAAGGCGGCGTCGATGAAGATGTAGAGCGTCGCGAAGAAGAAGGCGTAGCAGATCCCGTGCAGCACCTGCACGGCGATGATCATCGCCTGGTTCTGCGGCATGAACGCGAAGACGGCGAACCGGGCCGCGTGGCCCAGGATGCCGAGGATCATCGTCGTCTTCCAGCCGAGCCGGGCGAGCACAGCGCCGAGGACGGCCATCGTGGCGATCTCCGCCACCTGGCCGATGCTCATCACGGGCATGATCCACTTCTGCGGGATCGCGGCGGCCTTCGCGTCACCAAGGAAGTTGCCGGCCAGCAGGAAGTAGCCGTTGTGGATCACCGAGTCGATGAAGGTCACCGCGAAGAGCACGAGCAGAAACGGCTTGGAGAGGTCCTTGGCGGCCTTGAGCCAGGCCAGCCCGCCGTCGCCGGCGGCCGCTCGCTTCGGCGGGGTGTGCGGCAGCGTGAGGCTGTAGGCCGCCAGGATCAGCGAGGCGATGCCGGCGACCAGGAAGATGTTGGCCTTCGCCGTCGTCGCCGCGACGCCCGTCTTCCCTTCCAGGAGGAAGAAGAGCGGCCAGGCGGCGAGGATCCAGCCGATCGTGCCCCCCATCCGCACGAGGCCGAACTCCTTCTCGGCGTTCTTCATGTGGGTGAACGCGATCGAGTTGGAGACGGAGATGGTGGGGACGTAGAGCAGCGAGTGGACCAGCATGAGCGCGAAGAACGTGGGGAAGTCCTTCGCCCAGTACATCCCGAGGATCGCCAGCCCGCCGATCAAGTGGCTGGCCGCCATGAACCTCTCCGCGGCGAACGTGCGGTCGGCGAACTGGCTCGAGAAGAAGATGCCCACGATCGAGGCGATCGCGAAGGCGCTGCCGACCCAGGCGATCTGTGCGCCGGTGAACCCGAGGCCGCCCTCGGCCACGGGGGCGCCCATGTAGCCCCAGATGAGTGGCAGCCAGGCCCCCCAGATCACGAACTCGAGGACCATCATCAGCCAGAGGCGGAACGTCGGCGCGGACGAGGTGGTGGTATTCATGCGGCGGAGGATACCACTTCGACCCGTCGTGAACGAGTCCGAAGTATTACCCTCGCCAGTCATGCCAGGCCGCGCGCGGCCGGCCCGGCAGATGCTTCAGCAGGTGCCTCAGCGGCCCCTGATATCCGCCAGGCCGCCGTCCACTCCCAGCACCTGTCCCGTGATCCACGACTGGGCCGGGTCGAGCAGGAACACGATCGCCCGGGCCACGTCCCCAGGCTCGCCCAGCCGGCCCAGCGGGTGCATCGCCACCGACGCCTTCTCGGCCAGCTCGCTGGCGACGAGCCCCTTCGTCAGCGGCGTGCGCACGAGACCGGGCGCCACGGCGTTGAAGCGGATCCGCTGCCGTGCGTATGTCGCCGCGGCCGACAGCACGAGGCCGATGATGCCGGCCTTGGCGGCGGCGATCGCCTCGTGGTTGGCAAGGCCGACGCGGGCCGCCGCGCTCGAGACGAGCACCACGGAGCCGCCGTCAGCCTTGAGAAGCCGGCCCGCCGCGCGCACGCAGCCGAAGCCGGTCGTGAGGTTCGCGGCGATCGTCGCCTGCCAGTCGGCCGTGCTCGTCAGGTGGGCGGGCTTGAGCAGCAGCGATCCTGCGCAGTTGACGATCCCAGTGAGTCCTCCGAGCGCCGCCGCGGCGGCATCCGCGCAGGCGTCGACCGCCTCGGGATCGGTGGCGTCGAGCTGCTGCAAGGGCATGCCGAGCGTGCTGGCCAGAGGCTCGAGGCTGTCGAGCGAGCGGCCCGCCAGAAACACGCGGCCCCCTGCGGCACAGATCGTGCGGCAGACTGCCGCTCCGACGCCGCCCGCCGCGCCGACCACGAGCACCCGCTGCGATGTTTCCGGCGAGTCCGTCATCAGAGCCAGTCGCCGACGGTCTGCTCGAGCCCCGCCTCGGCGGCCATGTCCCGCAGCTTATCGATGGCGCGGGTCTGGATCTGCCTGATCCGCTCCTTGCAGACCCCCATCGAGCCGCCCAGCTCGCGGAACGTGCGCGGAGGACGGCCGTCGAAGCCGAACCGTGCCACCACGATCTGCCGCTCCCGCGGCTCGAGGTCCGCGAGGAACCTGCCAAAGAGCTTCTTGAGAACGTCCACCTGCTCGGACGAGCAGGCTTCGGAGTCGCGCTCCGCCGCTGCCCGCCCCTTGAACGAGTCGTCATCGGAAATGAACCGACTGCGCAGCTGCCGCCCCTTGTGCGACAGCCGGAAGAAGTGCCGCTGGATGGCGTACGTGGCGTAGGTGCTGAACCTGTTGCCCAGTGCGAAGTTGAACTTCTCCACGGACCGCAGGAGTGCCATGTTGCCCTCGGCCACGAGCTCATCGAACGAGTTGGTCGCGTCGACAAACTTCTTGGCGATCGACACAACGAGCCGGAGGTTGGCGGTGACCAGCACCGTCCGCACGGCCTCGGCCTCGGAGAGCCAGGCCTCGATCTGGTCGATCTGCCTGCTGCCGGCCCGCCGGCGGTCGAGCCGGCCCCGCGCGGTGGCCGCGCGGAACTTCAGCCAGTTCATCCGGCGGAAGTAGAACTGCTCCTCGTCGCGTGTCAGTAGCCGCGTCTGGTAGAGGCTGGCTACGTAGGGGGTCATGCCCGACCCCTTCGGCACGTCGCAGCCAGTGCGCTCGAGCGGCACGGCGGCGTCCGCCGGAGGCTCGGTCGCGAGCCGCTCCGCATCGGTGCGGAGGAACTGCCGGCAGGGAACGTAGTCGATGGGCCTGTCGAAGAGCTTGCTCCGCCGTGACTCGAGTGCGGCCCGTTGTCCCGACAGCCGTCGCGGGGACGATGTCCGGGGCCCTGACGATTCCCTCCGCCGCAGACGCCTGGCGGCCGGCTTGGCATGGGCGATCACGAGCAGACTCCCTGGAAGATGGGTCGAGGAGCGGGCGACGACGTGTGTGTCCTTTGGCACTAACCGCAGGGGCGCCCACGGACTAACTGACGGTTGAAAAAGACCTCCCGGCGATTTTTTCCCGCGGCGCGGCCATCATGGGGGCCCACGGAATTCCACCATGAACGGCCATCTCGTCATCGTGCTCGGCGACCAACTCGACCGCGGCAGCGCCGCCTTCGACGGCTTCGACCGCCGCCGCGACCGGGTGTGGATGGCCGAAGTCGCCGGCGAATCGACCCACGTCTGGAGCCACAAGGCGCGGATCGCCGTGTTTCTCTCCGGCATGCGGCACTTCCGCGATCGGCTCCGCGATGCTGGCGTCGACGTCGACTACACGCCCCTGCCGCCGCAGGCGTCCGCCGGCGAGCATGACTCGCTGGCCGATGCCCTCGCGGCGAGCCTCGCCCGCGACAAGGCCGCGGGCCGCGCGCCCGACCGGCTGGTCGTGGTCGAGCCCGGCGAGTGGCGGGTGCGGCAGGCGCTGGAGGCGACGGCTCTGAACGCGGGGATCCCGCTCGACATCCGCACCGACCGCCACTTCTTCTCCTCGCGAGAGGAATTCGCGGAGCACGCCCGCGGCCGCAAGCAGCTGCGGCTCGAGTACTTCTACAGGCCCCTGCGCCAGCGGCACGACGTGCTCATGGATGACGGCGAGCCGGCGGGCGGCCAGTGGAACTTCGACGCCGAGAACCGCGGTGCGTTCCCGGCGGCCGGGCCCGGCAGGCTGCCGGAGCCGGTGCGGTTCGCCCCCGACGCCACCACCCGCGATGTCATCAACCTCGTGAACGGCCGGTTCGCGACGCACCCGGGAAGCCTCGATGCGTTCGACTGGCCCGTGACGCCCGAGGACGCCCGCACCGCGCTCGACGACTTCCTCACGCACCGCCTCGCCAGCTTCGGCGCCTACCAGGACGCGATCTGGACGGGCGAGCCCTGGCTCTACCACGCGCGGCTCTCGCAGGCGATGAACATGAAGCTGCTCGACCCGCGCGACGTGGTCTCCGGCGCCGAACGGATGTGGCGGGCCGGCAAGGCGCCGCTGGAGTCGACCGAGGGCTTCATCCGGCAGGTGCTCGGCTGGCGGGAGTACGTCCGCGGTGTCTACTGGCACTTCATGCCTGAGTACGAGGCCCGCAACGCCCTCGCCGCAGACCGGCCGCTCCCCGGCTTCTACTGGACGGCCGAGACGGAGATGAACTGCCTCCGCGACGCGGTCGCGCAGACCCTGCAGCACGGCTACGCGCACCACATCCAGCGGCTGATGGTGACGGGCCTCTTCGCGATGCTGCTCGGCGTCAGGCCGCAGGACGTCCACCGCTGGTACCTCGCCGTCTATGTCGACGCCGTCGAGTGGGTGGAATTGCCCAACACGCTCGGGATGAGCCAGTTCGCCGACGGCGGCGTGATGGCCTCGAAACCCTACTGCGCCTCGGGCGCGTACATCGATCGCATGAGCAACGCCTGCAAGGGATGCCGCTTCGATCCGAAAGTGGCCACGGGCGTTGATGCCTGCCCGTTCACGACCCTCTACTGGGACTTCCTCGCCCGCCACGAGAAGCTCCTGCGCGCGAACAACCGGATGGCGATGCAGCTGAAGAATCTCGCCCGCAAGGAGGCCGCCGACCTGCGCGGCATCCGGCGGCAGGCCGACCGGCTGCGCGACGCGACCGGCTGACGCGAGCCGACAAAACCGGGCCTTCACCCCGGAAAAACGCGCGTGGACGCGGTTTTCCGCAGCCTGCTAGAGTGAGCCTCCTTCCCTTCCGACCTCGCCGGCAGCCATGTCTTCCTACAGCCTCACCCACCTGCGCCAGCTCGAAGCCGAGAGCATCCACATCATCCGCGAGGTGGCCGCGGAATTCGAAAACCCGGTGATGCTCTATTCCATCGGGAAGGATTCGGCGGTGATGCTCCGCCTGGCCGAGAAGGCGTTCTTTCCGGCCAAGGCTCCATTTCCGCTCCTCCACGTCGACACGACCTGGAAGTTCCGCGACATGTACAAGCTCCGCGACGAGTACGTCGCCCAGGAGCTGGGGCTCAAGCTGATCGTGCACGTCAACGAAGAGGGCCGGGCCCAAGGAATCAACCCGATCACGCACGGCAGCAAGGTGCACACCGACGTGATGAAAACGCAGTCGCTGCGGCAGGCTCTCGACAAGTACCGGTTCGACGCGGCCTTCGGCGGCGCCCGGCGCGACGAGGAGAAGTCGCGGGCCAAGGAGCGGGTGTTCTCCTTCCGCGACGAGTTCCACCGCTGGGATCCCAAGAACCAGCGGCCAGAGCTCTGGAACCTCTACAACACGAAGGTCCGCAAGGGGGAGAGCATCCGTGTGTTCCCGCTCTCCAACTGGACCGAGCTCGACGTCTGGCAGTACATCCACCTCGAGAAGATCCCGATCGTGCCGCTCTACTTCGCGGCCGAGCGGCCGATCGTCTGGCGGGACGGCGTGATGATCATGGTCGACGACGACCGGCTGCCGCTGAAGCCGGGCGAGACGCCGGAGATGCGGCGGGTGCGGTTCCGCACGCTCGGCTGCTACCCGCTCTCGGGCGCCGTCGACTCCACCGCCACGACGCTCCCCGAGATCATCCAGGAGATGCTGCTGACGACGTTCTCGGAGCGGCAGGGCCGGCTCATCGATTCCGACGAGGCCGGCAGCATGGAGAAGAAGAAGCGCGAGGGATACTTCTGACCATGTCCCACCAATCGAGCCTCATCGCCTCCGACATCGAGGAATACCTCTCCCAGCACGAGCGCAAGGAGCTGCTGCGGTTCATCACCTGCGGCAGCGTGGACGACGGCAAGAGCACGCTCATCGGCCGGCTCTTCTACGAGTCGAAGATGATCTACGAGGATCAGCTGGCCGCCATCAAGAAGGACACGTCCCGGTACGGCACCACCGGCGAGGAGGTCGACCTCGCGCTGTTCACCGACGGCCTCGAAGACGAGCGGCAGCAGGGAATCACGATCGACGTCGCCTACCGCTACTTCTCGACCGACAAGCGGAAGTTCATCATCGCCGACACGCCCGGCCACGAGCAGTACACGCGGAACATGGCCACCGGCGCCTCGACCGCCGACCTGGCGATCATCCTCATCGACGCCCGCCACGGCGTGCTCCCGCAGACGAAGCGGCACAGCTTCATCGTGTCGCTGCTCGGCATCCGACACATCGTGGTGGCCGTCAACAAGATGGACATCGTCGGCTACGACGAGGCCGTGTTCGAGCGGATCAAGGCCGACTACGGCTCCTTCGCGTCGCGGCTCGAACTGCCCGACGTCCACTTCATGCCGATCTCGGCGCTCAAGGGAGACAACGTCGTCACCCACAGCCCGAACATGCCCTGGTACACCGGCTCGCCGCTGATGCCGCTGCTCGAGACGGTCTACATCGGCTCCGACCGCAACATGGAGGACTTCCGCTTCCCCGTGCAGCTGGTGCTGCGGCCCAACCTCGACTTCCGCGGCTTCGCCGGCACGGTCGCCTCGGGGATCATCCGCAAGGGGGACGAGGTGATGTCGCTGCCCTCGCGGAAGCGGAGTCGCGTGAAGTCGATCGTCACATTCGACGGCGAG
>JBILVO010000005.1:0-67277 GCA_044370415.1 Pirellulales bacterium | reverse complement strand
CCGCCCGGCGTCGGCAAGACGCACCTGGTCCGCGTGATCGCCGGCGAGCTCGGCGGACGGTTCACGACGATCCTCGCCGACGCCAACGCGATGCGGCACATGATCGCCGACCTCTACGCCGCGGCCGACTCGTTCGGCCCGACGCTCATCGTGCTCGACGACATCGACCTGGTCCTCGGGCATCGCGACTCCAACGGCGACAACGCCGCACTCGCCGACTTCCTGGCGACGCTCGACGGCGTGCTCGAGCGCGAGGACATCCTCACGATCGCGACCACCAACGACCCAAAGGCCCTCGACCCGGCCGCGCAGCGGTCGGCCCGATTCGACGTGGTCGTCACCGTGCCGGTGCCCGACGAGGCCTCGCGGGCGAGCATTCTCCGCAGGCACCTCGAGCCGCTTGACCTCGCCATCGACTACGACACCGTGGCCCGCGCGCTCGAGGGCGCCACCGGCGCAGACGTCAAGGAGGTGGCCCGCCGCGCGATCCTCGAGCACGGCGAGCGGTTCACGCAGGAGCAGTTGCTCCAGATCGCCGAGTCGGGCCGCTGGAAGGCCGCCGTCAACCGCCGGCGCTACCTGGCGTAGTCCCGCGGGCATGACCATGCCACGCGAGCAGATCACGACCACGCTGCCGCTCCTCGGGCGTGCCCACCAGGGAGGCCACGTCGCCCGTCTCGAGCACGAAAGCCGGCCCCGGGTTCGTCACCGTGCCGTCCGCCCGGCGCACCGCGATCACCGTCGCCCCTGTCGCCGTGCGCACGCGCAGTTCGCCGATCGACTTTCCCACGGCGAAGCCGCCCGGGGGCACCTTGCAGACACCGAACGACTCCGATCCGTACGGCCGTGCGGACGACCGCCGCGGCCGGCTCCGCAGGAAGCCGTAGTTTTCCAAGCGCAGCCGGGTGGCAAACTCGTCGATCGTCGCATCTGGCACGTCGTAGAGGTCGAGCACCCGTTCGAAAATCGACACCGCAGTCTCGAATTCCGCAGGAACGACCTCGTCGGCGCCGAGCGCCACCAGGTCGTCCACCTCGGCCGCGTGCTCGGTGCGGACAATGATGCGCACGCCGGGGGCGAGCGCACGGGCCGCACTGACGCTGCGCCGCGTGCTCGCGGGGTCGGAGATCGCTACCACCAGGGCTCGGGCCCGCAGTAAACCCCCGTGCTCGAGTACGGCAGCGCGGGTGCAGTCACCAAAGCGGATGTCGACGCCTCTGGCCAGATACGTGCGGACCGTCTGCGGGTTGAGGTCGAAGACGACGTGCGGCACGCCACACTCCGCCAGCCCTGCGGCCAGGTTCCTGCCGTTGAGGCCGAAGCCAGCGATCACGACGTGGCCCGTCACCTCGGTTCGTCCCGCATCCGGCGCCGGCTCGCGGAGCCAGCCGTCCAGTTCCGGAAGCCGTCCGAGCCGCTCGAGCCAGGCGGGCAGGGCCGCCGATACCAGTGGAGTGACCGCCATCGTCGCCACCGCGGCCGCCAGGAACGTCTGGTGGTCGCGGGCGTCGAGGAGCCCGACCTCGACACCGCGTGCTCCAAGCACGAAGGAGAACTCACCGACCTGCGCGATCGCCGCCCCCGCCAGCAGGCCGGTTCGCGGCGGGAAGCCGGCCAAGGCCGCGGGCACCGCGGTGGCCAGCGTTTTTGCCAAGACGATCGCCGCGACGGTGACGGCGACGAGCCCCGCGTTGGCAGCGAGAAAGCGGATGTCAAGCAGCATCCCGACGGAGACGAAAAACAGGCTGGCGAGCGTGTCTCGGAACGGAAGCACCTCGGTAAACGCCTGGTGGCCGTATTCGCTTTCCGACAGCATGAGCCCCGCGAGGAACGCACCCAGCGCCAGCGACAGGCCCACCTGCGCCGTGAGCGCCGCGGTGCCGAGACAGATGAGTACGATGGTGATCAGGAAGAGTTCGCGATTGCGTGTCCGCACGACCTGATGCAGTACGACGGGCACCGCCGCCCGTCCGGTGACCAGCAGCGCCGCCACCACCGCCAGCCCGGTCAGTACGCCCGCGGGGGACGCGGTGAACGGCGACGTCGCATGCCCTGCGGCGGCACCGTTCGGGACGCCATGCGGCGCGACACCCGCACTGGCTGCCAGCAGGGGAACCGCGAGCATCACCGCCACGACGAGGAGATCCTGCAGCAGCAGCACGGCCACGGCGATCCGCCCATGGGGCGATCCGGTTTCCCCGCGGTCGCCGAGCATCTTCAACGCGATCGCCGTGCTCGACATCGCGACCAGGAGACCCGCGAATATGGCCTGCGGCAACGTGCCCAGGTACCACCAGGTCGCCACCGTCACGATCGCGGTCGTGACGGCAACCTGCGGAAGGCCGATGTGCAGCATCAGCGGCACCATCACCAGCAATCGTGACAGCGAGATCTCGAGGCCGACAGTGAACAGAAGCACGACGATGCCCACCTCCGCCAGCGTCCGCACGCTCTCGATGTCGGCTACGAGCGACAGCCCGTACGGCCCGACCACCAGGCCCGACGCCAGCAGCCCCACGACGCTCGGAACGTGCAATCTGCCGAACGCGAAGACCACCACGGCGGTCACCGCGAACACGACGAGCAGATCGGCAAGGAACATGGCGGCTCCACGACGGGGGGCGCCGGCACGGTGCGGACGGCGCCCTCGCCCCCGCGACTCGGACGACGGCTCGGAATCGTAGCCTCCAGCCGCTCACCAGGGACTGTCGAAGGCGTTCTGGAAGTGCTCGACGATCGGAAGCCCGCCGGCGGCGTCGAACGTCACGGTGACGACGTCGACCCGCACCTGGCAGTCCTCGAGCCGGTGGCGGCGGATGTAAGCGGTCGCCAGTTCGGCGATCCGCCGCTGCTTCTGCGGCCCCACCGTCTCCGCCGGATGCCCGTGCTCCGTGCCGGTCCGCGACCGGACCTCGACGAACACGACGGTGCGTCCGTCGACAGCGACCAGGTCGATGTCGCCGCGCAGCACCCGCTCGCGGCGGCCGACGATCCGGTAGCCAAGCCCGCGCAGGTGCTTCTCGGCCTCGGCCTCACCGCGACGGCCGAGGGCGTCCCGCCCGTCACCTGCGTCCCGCGCTGCCATGGATCGCCCGCTGCGACGTGGTCGAAAGGCGTGCCCGTCGGCGTCCTATCAGGACTTCGCCGCGGCCGGCTTCCGGCCGCCCGCCTTGCCCGCCTTCTTGCCGGCAGCCTCGGCGGTGGCGGTCTCGTCCCGCTTCTCGCGGAGGCGGACCGACTTCCCGACGCGGTCGCGGAGGTAGTAGAGCTTCGCCCGCCGGGACACGCCCGACCGCTTCACCTCCACCTTGGCGATCTTCGGGGAGTGGAGGGGGAACTTCCGCTCCACGCCCTCGCCCGCCACGATCCGCCGCACCGTGAACATCTCCCGGCTGCCGGAGCCGCTGCGGGCGATGACCACGCCGTTGAAGATCTGAATCCGCTCCTTCTCCCCCTCGAGGATCCGGGTGTGGACGTCGACGGTGTCGCCGATCGCGAAACTGGGGACCTCGGTCTTGAGGCTCGACGCTTCGACTGTGGCGAGGATCTTCTGGCTCACGGCATGCTCCTTGGAAATGGGTCGGCGGATGGTACGGAGGGGAAGCGGCGCTGGGTCGCCGCGACGGCCTGTTCGTGCCGCCACGTCGCGATCCGGCCATGGTCGCCCGACAACAGCACGTCGGGCACGCGCAGGCCGCGGAACTCTCGCGGCCGCGTGTACTGGGGGCCTTCCACGAGCCGCCCGGCGCCCGAGAAGGAGTCTTGGCGGGCGCTCTCCTCGTCGCCGAGCACACCCGGCAGGAGTCGGGCGACGGCGTCGACGATCACCATCGCCGCCACCTCGCCGCCGGAGAGCACGTAGTCGCCCACGGAGATCATGTCGGGCTCGAGCGTCGCGCGGACGCGGTCGTCGAAGCCCTCGTAGCGGCCGCACAGCAGCACGAGCCGTTCGCGTGCCGCCAGCTCCTCGACCACCCGCTGGGTGAGCGGTCGGCCGCCGGGCGTGAGCATGACGAGGTGGCCTGGAGCGGGCGGCCGCTGCTGCACCGCCTCGACGCAGTCCACCACGGGGCCGGGCATGAGCAGCATGCCGGGCCCGCCGCCGTAGGGACGGTCGTCGACCTGCCTGTGCACTCCCGTGGCATGGTCGCGGATGTTCGTGAGGGCGACGTCGATCAGGCCGCGACGGCGCGCCTCGCCGAGCAGGCTTCCCTCGAGGAAGCCCGTGAACATGTCCGGAAAGAGGGTGAGGATGTCGATGCGCATGGGACGGGGCGGGGCATCGCGGTCCTACTCTGGGGTCGCTTCCGTGGACGACTCGGCTGCCGGCTCAGCCACCGGCGCGGCGGTCTCGACGGCAGCCTGCTCCGGCGCCGCCGCGGCTTCGACTGCGGCTGCTGCCGAGGCGGGGGCCGCGACGGGCTCCGGCACGAACACGGGCTCGCCGGCGTCGGGCACCACCCGCGGCAGTTTCAGCTTCGCCCGGGCCTGCTCCATCTCCTTGGCACGGACGCCATTGGGGCCGTACTTCTTCACGAGCACCCGCACGGCGTCGCTGGGCTTGGCACCCACGCCGAGCCAGTAGTGGAGTCGCTCGGCATTCAAGGTGCAGCGCGCGTCGGTGTCGGCGACCGACGGATCGTAGGTGCCGAGCACCTCGATGACACGACCGTCCCGCGGGCTCCGGCGGTCGGTCGCGCAGATCCTGTAGAAGGCCCGGTTCTTCCGGCCCATCCGCTTCATCCGAATCACCACAGCCACAGCGTGCGTCTCCTGGGAAGGCGTTTCTCGAGCCCCTTAGCGTACCTGACGGACGCCGGAACCCAAGCCCACCCCGCGGACCGGCTTTTCCCCGGGAATTCCGGCCCTGGCACCGCCCCGTCAGCCCAACCGACGGGGCTTTTCCCACGGACGGCTCCCGCGGATGGCGCGGGTCAGTGGTCGCCGCGCTTCTTGCGGCGGGCATCCTTCTCGCGCTGCTTCTTGAGCTTCCGCCGCTCGTCCGCGGTGAGCCGCTTGCCCGTGTCTCCCTTGGGCCGGCCCAGCCGCGCGGCGGGGTTGGCCAGTTGCGACTGCAGTCGCTGCACCTCGCGGAGCCGGTCGCGCATTCCCAGCCCGGCCATGCCCTTCATCATGGCGCTCATGCCGTCGAACTGTTTGACGAGGTCGCTCACCTCGTGGGGATCGACGCCGGCGCCGACCGCGATCCGCCGGCGGCGCGACTGGTCGATGAGCCGCGACGGCTGCCGCCGCTCCGCCGGCGTCATCGAGTCGATGATGCCGAAGAGCCTGTCCACGTCCTTGTCGAGGTCGTTGCCGGCGAGCATCTCCTGCATGCCGCCCATGCCGGGGATCATCCCGAGCACCTTGCCCATCGGCCCGAGCCGCCTCGTCTGCAGGAGCACCTTCTTGAAGTCGTCGAGCGTGAACTCGCCGGCGCGGAGCCGCTCCTCCTGCAGTTTCATCTCCTCCTGGTCGAACTTCCGCTGGGCCTCCTCCACGAGCGTGACGACGTCGCCCATGCCGAGGATGCGGCCGGCCATCCGCTCGGGATGGAAATCCTCGAGCGCCTCGATCTGCTCGCCGGTGCCGACGAACTTGATCGGCACGCCCGTCACGCTCTTCACCGAGAGCGCCGCACCGCCGCGGGCGTCGCCGTCGAGCTTCGTCATGATCACGCCGTCGAGTTCGAGGGCGTCGTTGAAGGCCTTGGCGCTGCGGACCGCGTCCTGCCCGGTCATGGCGTCGACGACGAGATAGACCTGGTCGGGCCCGACCGTGCGGTCGATCCGCGCGAGCTCCTGCATGAGGGCCTCGTCGATCGACAGCCGCCCGGCCGTGTCGAGGATGACGACCGAGATCCCCTCCTTTTTGGCGCGGGCGACGCCGGCGTTGCAGACCGCCACGGGATCGGTCTGGCCGTCGGGCACGTGCACCGGCACGCCGATCTGCCGGCCGAGCACCGCCAGCTGCTCGATGGCCGCCGGCCGCTGCAGGTCGGCGGCGACGAGCATCACGCCCGCCCCCTGCTGCTTGATCCGCTTGGCGAGCTTGCCGCAGGAGGTCGTCTTCCCCGAGCCCTGCAGGCCGCAGAGCATCAGGATCGTCGTCGTGCCCGGCTGCAGGTGGAGGGAATGGTCCACCGGGCCCATCAGGTCGACCAGCTCGCGATGCACGATGCCCACGAGCTGCTGGGCCGGGTCGAGCGACTCGAGCACCCGGGCACCGGTCGCATCGGCGACCACACGCGACAGGAACGAGTCGACGACGTCGTAGGCGACGTCCGCCTCGAGCAGGGCGGTGCGGACCCCGGAGAGCCCCTCCCGCATGTTCGCGTCCGTGAGCTTGCCGCGGCCGCGCAGGGCGTTGATGGCCGAGGACAGCGAGGCGGTCAGCGACTCGAACATGGCGGCTCCGTGGTCGGGGGGGCCGCGATTATAGGGGGCGGCGGGGCCGCGATCGCCCCCCCGGTGACGAGCCGCTCGAATCGGGAGCGGGCACACGTCGTGCCGCTTGCCCGACGCTTGGCCGGCAAGAGCGGCGCATCACCGGAGGGGCGGGCAGGGCCGGTGGCGGCCCCGGCACCCCGGCACGTCAGCTGAACGTGCCCTGCTCGACCACGACCGGCGACGACGAGGGCGACATCATCATTGCGCCGCTCTCGCCGCAGCCCGAGCCACAGCCCGAGCCACAGGCAGGACCGCACGCCGGCTCGCACGCCGGCGCACAGGCCGGGCCGCACGGGGCAGGACTCATGCTCCCGCCGCCCGAGCAGGGCGAGCGGAACTCCATGAACGAGGGACGGCGGCAGCTGTTGGCACTGCCGAAGCAACTGCTGCATCCGGGGGCGGCCGCGAGGCTGCCGAGGGCGATCATCAGACAGAGGGCACGGCACATGATTGGCATCTCCATCCACCGCGGCGGGTGCCGCGGTCGCACACGATGCGTCGTCCGCGACGACGCCTCCAAACCCTAGCTCACGATTCGGTGCGGAGCGGACGCACGACGAAATTTTTGCGCCGGCGCCGGTCGCGGGACTTGAGCCCGAAGAGGGCGATTCCGAAGCCGCAGCCGGTTCCGGTTCTACGGCCGGGCCGCTGCCGACGAGCGACGTTTTTCTCCAGCCGCAGCGCACGTGTGCCGAGGGCCCGTGCTAGGGTTGTCGAAAGGTGCTCTCGCAGCCGCCGCGCCGCCGCCTTTTTGCCCCCAAACACCGTCGTGTCCTCGGTGCTCCTGCCGCGTCCGTGCCGCGTTCGACCGGTCCTCGTCGCGCTCGCGGCATGCGCGGTCGCGGTCTGCGCCGGCGCAGCGCGTGCCGATGCGGCGCGACCGGCCGGCTGCCAGGCTCCCGCGGCAGCCGTGGCCCCGGGCGACGACATCTGGGCCGTGAGCACCCGCGGACTGCCGGCGGTGCCGCGGCCCCCCTCTGCCGCCCGCGTCGCCGTCGAGCGGTACGTGCCCGCCACGCCACCCGCCGGGGCCCCCGCCACAGACTGCCCTTCCGCCACCCGCTGCGGTGGCCGCCGCTGGGAACGGTCCGACATCGACACGCTGTTTTTGGAGCAGGAGCGGCCGCTGGTCGTCTTCATCCACGGCAACCGCTACGACCACGCCGATGCCCGCCAGCAGGGAGTGCTGCTGGCAGCCCGGATGGCGGAGTGCTGCTCCGGCACGGCCCCCGCCCAGACGGTGATCTTCTCCTGGCCGAGCGAGCAGCAGGGCATTCTCCTGCGTGACGGGCGGGCAAAGCTCGACCGCGCCCGCGCCGACGCCCACTACCTCGCCTGGTTCCTGGGCCGGATCGCCCCCGCGCGGCCCGTCGCGATCGTCGGCTACAGCTTCGGCGCGGTCGTGTCGCTGGGCGCCCTCGACGATCTCGCCAGCGGCCTGGGGGTCAGCGAGCCCGACGGCACGCCATGGACGGACCGCGAGGGACGGACGCACCTGGTGCTCGTCGCGCCCGCCGTGCGGTGCGACTGCCTCGCCGCCCGCGGACCGCACCGCGAAGCTGCCCTGTGCATCGACCGGCTCTCGCTGGTCATCAACTCCGAGGACGAGGCGCTGCGGTTCTTCCCGCTGCTGGAGCGCGACGTCCGCGTGCAGGCGCTCGGCGAGGTGGGCATGCCGCGCCGCTGGCTGCCGCCGGGCGTCGAGTTCACCACGACCAACGCCGCCCCGATCATCGGCCGGCAGCACAGCTTCCTGCCCTACCTCGGCTCCAACACCCTCACGCGGCGGATCTGCACCGGCGCCGGCGAGGGACTCGACGGTGTTCCCGCCACGGCTGAAATGGCCGGGCCCGCGGCCGGGCCGCGGCAGCCGGCCGCCGCGGACGCAGGCTTCGCTGCGGCGGCACTGTCCCGCACCTCGTCAGCCCAGTAGCGGCCACGAGAGGACGGCGGCACGGCCGCCCGAACCCAGAGCCTGGCGATCTGCCGGCGGCCACAAGGCGTTGTGCGCACAGGCCTTTACGGCCGTGATGGGCCGCACACGGGGCCATGGCTGCCCGGCCGGTGGTCACGGACCACGCCCCCCCTCTCTCGAGGGTCGCGTGCCGGAAATTTGACTCCCACTGCAGAGGAAATAGAGTGCCGATACGTTCGAGCACTCACGACCGGCACGATCCATGCAGCCCTCAAGACCGTCATTTCCGCCACCGAACGCGACAGGCCGCTGCGGCCAGCCGCGCGGGTTCAGCCTCGTCGAGCTGCTGGCGGTGGTCGCCATCATCGGCACACTGGTCGGGCTCCTGCTGCCGGCGGTGCAGCGGTCCCGCGAGTCGGCGCGGGTGTTGAGTTGTGCGAACAACCTGACGAACCAGGGGCTCGCGCTTGGCAACTACGAGTCGAGCCGTCGCTGCTACCCCGCCGGCAACGATCAGGGTGGCCAGCGGTTCCACGCCTGGTCGTCGTTCATCCTGCCGTTCATCGAGAACTCCGGCGTTTCGCAGCGGATCGACTACCGCAAGGCCTGGGACGACGCCGGAGGCAACGCGACGCTCGCCGAGCTCACGCTGCCGTTGTACGTCTGCCCCAGCGGCATGGCGTCGTTCCCCGGCAAGCAGGATTACGGCGGCATCCTCGGCGCCTGGATCGAGGCCGACGGCTCGTTCCCGACCGCTCGCGACTGGGAGCGGAGCGGCGTGCTGTATGCCACGAACGAGCAGTTCCCGCGGCCGGCGACGGCGGCGATGGTGACCGACGGCCTCTCCCAGACGCTGCTCGTCTCCGAGGGCGTCGATCGGGATCATGCCGGCGCCGACCAGCACGCCTTCGGCGACAGCTGCTGGGCCTGCGGATCGAACTGCTTCCCGCTCAGCTCGACGATCGTGAATAACCCCAGCCACGACGGCTTCAGGAGCCGGCACGTGGCGGGAGTCCAGGGCCTGTTTGCCGACGGGCATGTCGCCTTCATCGGCGAAGCGATCGACGCCCGAATTCTCGTGGCGATCTGCACCAAGAGCCGCGGCGACCGGGGCTCGACGACGTTCTGAACTTCCCGCACTCCCGCATTCCGGCATCGTTTCCGACCTTCCGCCTTCCTCCGTTTTCCTTCCTTGACGTTTCCACTCCTTCCAGCCCGTCTCCAGGGCTGTCACCCTTGCAGAGAGGTTCTCCTCATGATTCGCAGGTCTCTCAGGTTGTTCATGGTGGTCGCGATCGTGGCGATCGGCATGATCGTCTCGTCGCCGGCTCAGGCCGGCTCTCCCACCAAAAAGGTGACCATCAAGTTCAAGAACATCCGCGCCCAGCCGGTGGTGGTAAACACCAAGGGGACGGGTGGCAACACGGGGGGCGTGGCCCTCGCGCAGAACGGCATCTTCAGCAGCTCCCTGAAACCTGGGGCGTTCACGGCCTACGCCACCGGCGTCAACAACGTCATCACCAAGACCCTCGCGGGCAAGGCGAGTTCGGCTCCGATCTACCTGTTCGTCGAGGCCGACAACACGACGACCACGATCACCGTCGCGCCGCCGTTCTGATCTCGCGATCTGGCCGCGTATCGTCTTCCCGCACGGCTCCGCCCGAATGAACGGGCGGAGCCGTGTCGTTTGTGCGCGGCCGGCTTGTCGCCGGCGGCTGCCTGCGGACGGCGGACCGACTCAGGTCTGCGCGCGTTGCCGGGCGAACCAACCGACCGTCTCGGCGATCCCCTCGCGTAGCCGGATCGACGGCCGCCAGGAAAGTACGCGGCCGGCAAGCGCGGCGTCGACGAGATTCGACCGCAGGTCCCCGGGCCGGGCGGGGCCGTGCCGCGGTGCGGGGAGCGGGCCGACCTCCGGCGCCGCCCGCGTCACCTCGGCCCGGATCATCTCCTCGAGTTCGTTGACGTCGGTGCCGATGCCGGTGCCGATGTTGAGGCTCGTGAGCGTGCCGGACCGCACCTCCGGAAGGTCGGCGGTGAGGGCGATGATGTTGGCGCGGGCGACGTCGGCCCCGTGGACATAGTCGCGGACATACCGGCCGTCGCCGTTGATCGTGGCGGCCTCTCCCGCGAGGAGTTTCTTGGCGAATATCGCCACGACGCCGGCCTCGCCGTGCGGGTTCTGCCGGGGCCCGTAGACGTTCGAATACCGCAGGGCCACGGCGGCCAGCCCGTGCTCCGCCGCGAAGAACTTCAGGTACCGCTCGCCGACCCACTTCGTGATGCCGTAGGGACTGACGGGGTTGGCCGGCGTGGCTTCGGGGGCGGGGGTGGTCACGTCGCCATAGAGCACGCCGCCGCTGGAGGCGAAGACGACCCGCCGGCAGCCCTGGCGAACGGCCGCGTCGAGGACGTTGATCAGGCCGATGCAGTTGACCTGCGCGTCGAAGAGCGGCTCCCGGACGGAGCGGCTCACCGACATCTGCGCCGCCTGGTGGCAGACGGCGTCGGGCCGCTCCCGGGCCATCGCGTCGGCCACGGCGGCCGTGTCGACGATGTCGACGACGTGCAGCGGCACCGCGGCCGGCAGGTTGTCGCGCGACCCGCTCGAGAGGTCGTCGATGACCGCGACGTCGTGGCCTGCGGCCACGAGGCCGTCGACGATGTGACTGCCGATGAACCCTGCGCCGCCAGTGATGAGCACTTTCATGTGAAAACAGTACCATACGCCCGCCGACCGTCGAAAACGCCTCCTCGGGGCGGCCGAACGTGGGGCGCACGACCGTGGCCGACGCTTTCATTCCGATCTCCCGCTGGCAGCCGGAGGGCCTGGCCCACTGGCTCGTCCGTCCGCACAGGGTGCCCCGCGTGCTGGGCCGCGGCCCCGTCGCCGTGCGGTGCGCTGCCGACAGTGTCGGCCTGCCGCCCCATCTCGCCACGGTGACGACCTGGTCGTTCGACCGCTCCGCGGCCGGGGACGTTGTAAGGATCGACTTCGGCTCCCGCGCACAGATGCACCGCTTCGGCATGCGGTGGCGGATCCTCGCCGACGCGATCCACCGCATCGGCCGCGACGAGCCGACGTTCACGTTTCGCGACGTGAGCATCGCGCTGGGGGACGGGGCGCGGGCCGAAACGCCCGCCGGCACGCTCGCGTTCGCCCGCCTGCCCGGCATGCCGGTGCGGCTGATCCCGAACCCCTACCTGCTGCGGCGGGCGGCCATGCCCGCGGCGATCCCCTGGGAGCGCAAGCGCGACACGCTCTACTTTCGCGGCACCAGCACCGGCGCGGCCGACTACGACGCCAACGCCCGCGTCGCGCTGTGCCGCACGGCCCGGGGCATCCCGCAGGCGGACTGCCGGCTGTCGCGGCTGAAGCAGGTGGACGCGGCGTTCGCCGATCGGCTACGGGTCGACGGCCTGATCGGCGGCCGCGAGCCGCCCACGAGGCTCAACCGGCACCGCTTCCTGGTCGAGGCCGACGGCAACTGCTCGTCGTGGGACCGCTACCTGCTGATCGGGTCGTGCGGCGGCCTGCCCATCCGGTTCGAGACGGTCTGGGAGGAGTGCTGGCACGACCTGCTGGTGGACGGCGTGAACTGCGTGGTCGCGGACCGTCACACGCTCCCGGCCACCGTCGAGCGGCTGCGGGCCGACGATCCGCAGGCACGGCGGATCGCCGCCGCCGCCGCACGGCTCGTGGCGGAGCAGCTCGCCCCCCGGGCGCTCGATCGCCGGCTCGCCCAGACGCTTTCCGCCGGCTGACGATGCCGTGGCCCGGCCCGCGCCTGTCCGCGCCGGTTGCCCGTCCACGCCGATTCCTTGACTCGCCTCCAGGCCGGAGTTACTCCAAAGGGATGTTTCGCGGCCCGTTTCGGGTTCGCGGGCCGTTCCGTCGGGCACAGGGAGGTCGCCGCCGGTCTCCTCCGGAGTGCACCATGTTCGCTTCCCGTTCCCGACGATCCTCGCGCGGCCGTCCGTCGCTCTTTTTTCCGTGGACAACCGCGGGCCGCCGCAGCCGGTCGCTCAGCCGCCAGCGGCCGCAGCCCGCGCCGGGCTGCGAACGGCTCGAGCCGCGGGCGGTTCTGGCCGCAGCCGCACCGGCGGCGCCGCCAGTGTCGCTCGTGCAGGACACCGGCGCGAGTGCAACCGATCGGGTCACGAACATCCCCACGCTGGCCGTCACGACCGTGGGGTCCGCGGCGGTCGAGTATTCGGTCAACGGCGGCAAGGCCTGGAGTCCGACCTTCGTGCCGCAGTCCGGCGTCAACAAGCTCCTCGTCCGGCAGACCGAGCCGGGCGGCACGCCGTCGAAGGCGACTTCTTTTTCATTCACGTACGACGACACTCCCCCCGCGCCGCTCGCAGTGTCGCTCAAGTCCGACACCGGCGTGTCAAGCACCGACCGGCAGACGCGTGACGGCACGCTGTCGTTCGTCAGCCCCGCCACCAAGAAGACGACGCTGGAAACGGCCGCGACCGCCCAATACTGGAACAGCATCAAGCTCGGCTGGGAGTCGTCGTTCCTCCCCGTCGAGGGCCTCAACACGGTGAAGGTCCGCCAGGTCGACAAGGCGGGCAACGTCTCGCCTGAGTCGACCCTCGAGTTCACGCTCGACACGACGCTCCCCGTGGCGCCGGCCGTGTCGCTCGCGAACGACACGAACATCCCCGACGACGGGATCACCTCTGACGGCACGCTGCTGGCGGCCACGACCGGCCCCAACGCCGTCGAGGCGACCGCCGCCCTGCAATACTCGACCACTGGCGGCAAGACCTGGGCCGGCAGCTTCGCGCCCAAGGCCGGTAGCAACAGCGTGCTCGTCAGGCAGGTCGATGTCGCGGGCAACAACTCCCCGGCGACGACCATCAAGTTCACCTTCGACGCCACCGCCCCGGCGGCGCCGCAGGTCGTGCTCGCCGCCGACACCGGCACGAGCAAGACCGACCGCACCACCGCGAACGGCGGCCTGTCGTTCGTGAATCCCACGACGAAGAAGGCCACGGTCGAAACCGGGTCGACCGTGGAGTATTCGGTCCTGCAGCAAAACGGCGTCACGTGGTCCGACTGGTCGGCGTCGTTCGTGCCGGTCGAGGGGGCCAACTCCGTGAAGGTCCGGCAGACCGACAAGGCGGGCAACCAGTCCCCCGCATCGACGCCTCTCGTCTTCACGCTCGTGCAGCAGGCACCGACGATCACCGCGGTGACGGCGCCGGCGGCCAAGACCTACGCGTTTGGGCAGGTGCTCGAGTTCACCGTCAGCTACTCGCGGCCCGTCACGGTGAGCCCGCTCTCCGGCGCCACGGCGGTGCCGTATCTCGATCTGACGATCGGCAACGCGAGCCGGCGGGCGACCTACGCGGCGGGCAGCGGCACGGCGACGCTCGTCTTCCGCGCGACGGTCGCGTCCGGAGACTATGGCGGCGTCTCCGTGGGCGGCACGGTCGGCCTGCCCACGAACGCCTTCGTCCGCGACGTTGCCGGCAACAACGGCCCCCCGACGTTCACCGCCCCCGACACCACGGCGGTGCTGATCGACGCGCTCGTGCCGGTCGCCTCGATCTCGTTCGATCCGGGCACGTCATCGGCGACGATGGTCTTTACCCGCCCGGTGACCGGTGTCGACGTACGGGATTTTCGGATCCGGGGCTCGGCCGGCGGAAAGAAGTTCGATCTGCCGCTGACCGACCCGCTGGTCCTCAACGAGATCGGCGACGCCACGGTGAGCGGCAGCGGCGCGGAGTGGACACTCTCCGTGCAGTCCCTGCCTTCGGGCAACGGGGCGTTCACGCTGGTGCTCGTGGCCGCAGGCTCGGGCATCGTCGACGCCGTCGGCAACCCGCTGGCCCGCGACGTCTCGGTGTCGGTGACCCGGTAGCCGGCGATCGCAAGGTCGTGCGGCCCCGGCCAGGGGACAGGCGGCGTCAGCGGTCGGCCCAGATGTCCTCGATCGCCTGCCGCCACGTGCGCCGCGGCTGCCAGCCCAGCGACCTGAGCCGGGTGGCGTCGCCGGCGCTGCGGCTCGCCGGACCCGCGGGCCCGTCGTCCACGGGCGTCAGCCCGCCCGCGAGCAGGCCGAGGTGCGCCGCCGCCTCGCGCACGCTCGTTTCGACGCCCGTGGCGACGTTGAAGACGCCGTCCGGCAACGCTCCATCCACAAGCAGGGCGACGGCCTCCCCGACGTCGTCGACATGAACGAAGTCGCGGGTCGAGTCGCCGTCCCGTAGGGGGAACGTGCCGCCCGGCTCGCGGCCCCGCAGCCTGGCCGCCAGCGCCGGAAAGAAGTACCTCCCTGGCATGCCCGGCCCGACCGCGTTGAACAGCCGCACCGTCCGCACCCGCAACCCCCAGGAGTCCTGCGCCAGGCGGGCCAGCTGGGCCTGCGCCAGCTTCGAGCAGCCGTAGACGCCGGCCGGACGGCAGGGATGATCCTCGCGCACGGGGAGTTCCTGCGGCGCCGCGGGGCCATACTCGGCGGCCGAGCCGATGAGCACCACCGGCGCGGCGGCCGCGTGGCGGCGGACGGCCTCGAGCAGGTGCAGCGTGCCCAGCGCGTGCACGGCGTAGAGGTCGGCGGCAGGCCCGTCGTGCGGGGCGCCGGAGCAGTTGACCACGGCGTCCGGGGCGGCCGTGCGGATCGCCGCGTCGACCTGCGCCGCGTCGGTCACGTCGCAGGCGACGTCGGCCCCGTGCCGCGCCGCCGTGACCAGCTCGCACGGCCGGCGGGCAAGCGCCTGGACGACGGCCCGGCCGACGAAACCGGCGGCCGCGATGACGAGGACTCGGGGCATGGGCCGGGCGCCCGCGGGACGGGACGGCGATTCAGGCTGCCCGCCGCAGGAACTGCTCCTGGTTGTGGCCGAAGATCCGCGACGCCTCCATGAGGTCGTCGTGCCGGCCGAGATCGAGCCACATCGCGTCGCTGGCCCAGGCGTTGACCCGCTTGCCCGCGGCGATCAGCCGCAGGACGAGCGTCGGAAAGTCGAGATAGGTGCCGCGGTCGATCACTTCGAGCACCGAGGCGTCGTAGGCGTAGATGCCCATGCTGACCGGGTATTCGAGCGTGGGCTTCTCCACGTAGCCGGTCACGCCGCCGTCGGCGTCGACCTCGAGGATGCCCAGGTCGATCTTCACGGTCTTGCGGTGGGCGGCGATCGTGATCGCGGCGCCCGACTCCGCGTGGTCGCGCATCAGCGTTGCGTAGTCGAGGTCGGTGAGGATGTCGCCGTTCATCACCAGGAACGATCCCGACAGGCCGGGCACCGCCGCCAGGCTCCCCGCCGTGCCGGTCGGCTCGGTCTCCTCCACGAAGTCGATGTGCAGGAGCCGCCGCAGCCCCGGGTTCTCGGCGAGGAACGTGCGGAAGTAGCTGCTCATGTAGCCCAGCGAGAGCGTCGCGTGGGTGAAGCCGGCCTCGGCGAGCTGGTGGAAGACGATGTCGAGGATCGGCCTGTCCCCCACCGGCAAGAGCGGCTTGGGGATCACGGAGGTGTAGGGGGCTAGGCGCGTTCCGCGGCCTCCGGCCAGGATCACGGCTCTCATCTGCTGTCTCCTTCCGTGCGTCAGACCCGATACTCGCCCACGGCCCGCGTGTCGGCATGTCGCCGAAACCACTCCACCGTGCGGCGCAGACCCTCGTCGAGATCGACGGCCGGGCTCCAGCCCGCGTCCCGCCGCGCAGCGTCCGCATTCCCCAGAAGCGTGAACACCTCGCTCGCCTCGGGCCGCACCCGCTGCGCTTCCTCGATGACCGGCAGGCTGCGGCCGACGATCCGCTGGATGCGTTCGACCAGTTCGCCGACCGTCACGCCGACCCCGGTGGCGAGGTTCGTCGCCCGGCCGACGGCGGCGTCGGACTCGGCGAGCGCCACGAAGCCGGCCGCCGTGTCGGCCACGTAGACCATGTCGCGGACGGGGACGAGCGAGCCGACCCGGATCGCGTCGGCGTGGAGCGCCTGCGTGATGATCGTGGGGATCACGGCGCGGCTGCTCTGCCGGGGCCCGAAGGTGTTGAACGGCCGCACGATCGCCACGGGCAGACCGAACGCGCGGCCGTAGCTCGTGGCCAGGGCGTCGGCGCCGATCTTCGTCGCCGAGTAGGGCGACTGGGCCTGCAGCGGATGCTCCTCGTCGATCGGCGTGTAGCGGGCGGTGCCGTAGACCTCGCTGGTCGACGTGACGAGCACGCGGTCGACCCGCTCGTCCCGGGCCGCCTCCAGCACGTTGAGCGTGCCGTGGATGTTCACGGCCACGTAGCTGTGGGGGGCGACGTAGGAGTAGGGGATGCCAATGAGCGCGGCGAGGTGGAACACCGTGCCGCAGCCGCGGACCGCCTCGCGCACGCAGCGGGCGTCGGTGACGTCGCCGCGGACGATCTCCAGCCGGTCGCCCGGCGCACCGTCGATGTCGGAGAGGAAGCCGCAGCCGCCGTGCGAGGAGTAGCGCACCAGCGCCCGCACCCGGTGGCCCCGGGCCAGGAGCGTCTGCACGAGGTGGCTGCCGATGAAGCCGCCGGCGCCGGTGACGAGGACGAGCGTGGGTGGCATGGCGGGCGTCATGGGATCTTCCGGGCCGCGACGTACATGATGTCGCCGAGGTCGAGCCAGAACCCCCGCCGCTGGAGCGGGCCGGGAACGAGCCGTCGGGCCAGGGACGCGACGTGGCCGACCGCGCCGCGGCCGAGCGTCGCGAGCCTGCCGAGCGTCTCGCCCACGTTGCGATACATCGGCGTCGAGCGGCTGTACTCGACGCGGAAGCCGTGCCGCTCCAAAAGCCTCGCCAGCGAGGCCGAGGAGAAGTACTGCAGGTGGGTCGGCGGGTGGATCATGCGCCACTTCGGGCCGCGCCACTGGGCGAAGGCGGCCCCGATGTCGCCGGTCGTCACGAAGAGCAGGCCGCCGTCCGCGACGACCTCGCGGGCCCGCGCGACGAACGCCTCGGGATGCTCGAGGTGCTCGATGGTGTCCCACATGCAGACCGAGCGGAAGCGGCCCGCGGGCAGCGGCATGGCGAGAAAGTCGCCGACGCGGGCGTCGAGGCCGCTCGTCATCCGCGCGTGGCGGACCGGCTCCACGCAGACGTCGACGCCGGTCGCCTCGATGCCGGCATCCCGGCACTGCTCGAGGAAGAAGCCGTAGGCGCAGCCGATTTCGAGCACCGGCCCCGGCGCGGCGCCGGCGATCTTGCGCACCAGCCGGAGCCGTTCGGCGAAGTTGCGGCGGTGGGACCGGGCGTCGGCGAGGTAGTCGCCGTACTCCGCTCCCGTGAAATAGCCCTCTTGGTAGAGCCGCTCGGCCTCCTCCTGGGTCACCGACATGTCGGCGCGGATGAAGCCGCACGTGCCGCACCGCTTCAGCACCCGGAAGTGCGGCTCCCAGGCGGCGGTGCCGCAGCAGATGCACGGCTCCGGCCTCGCCAGGGGAACCGCTGCGCGAACGGCGTTCATCGGTCGCTCCTTCTCATGCCACCTGCCTCATGCCACCAGGCTCGGCCGGGGCCGGGCCGCCTGCAGGCGTTCCTTGACCAGATACAGCGGCCGCTGCTTCACCTGCTCGTGCATCCGTCCCACGTAGGCCCCCACGATCCCGAGGCCGATGAGGTTGAGGCTGCCCAGGAAGCTGACGAGCAGCACGAGCGACGTGTAGCCGGCGGGCCCGGCGGTGCCCCGCAGCCAGCAGGCGACGACGTAGATCGCGTAGAGGAACGTCGCGGCCAGGGCGAGGCCGCCGAGCATCAGGCTCATCCGCAGCGGCAGCGTCGAGAAGGAGAAGATGGCGTCCGCGGCCAGATGGACCATGCGCCGCAGCGTGTAGGACGAGTTTCCGGCGAACCGCGGCGGCGCGTCGTACGCGAGCGACGATTGCCGGAAGCCGGCCCACTGCACGAGGCCGCGGTAGAAGAGCCCCCGCTCGCCGAACCGGCGGAGCGCGTCGACCACGAGCCTGTCCATCAGCCGGAAGTCGGCACTGCCGTCCTCGATCCGCACCTCGGAGATGCTGCTGATCGCCCGGTAGAAGGCCTGGCTCACCCAGGACTTCAGAGCCCCGCGCCGCTCGGTGCGGCGCCTGCGGGTGTAGACGACCTGGTCGCCCTGGGCCCAGCGGTGCAGGAGGTGCGGGAGCATGTCCGGCGGGTGCTGCATGTCGCCGTCCATGCAGATCACCACGTCGCCCGCGGCCGCGTCGAAGCCCGCCGCCAGCGATGCCTGGTGGCCGAAGCGGCGCGAGAGCGAGAGCGCGGCGACCTGCGACGGCCGGCGTTCGTGCAGGATCCGCAGCTTCTCCATCGTGGCGTCGGGCGAGTCGTCCTCGACGAAGATCAGCTCCCACTCGAGGCCCGTGGCGTCCATCACGCCGGCGACCGACTCGCAGAAATGCTCGATGCCGTCGGCCTCCCGGTAGACCGGCACGACGATCGACACCTGCGTCGGCCGCCGCGGCCAGCGGCCCACCGGAGGCACCGGGGTCCACGGCTCGGCGCTGGCGGCGATTGCGGAGGTCTGTCGGGACGTCATGGAACGCTGGACTTCTCTTCTCTTTGGAGATCTTCTTGCCGAAGGGTCTTCATGCCGCGGGGCACGTCGTGCCGGAGGCGGGCTCGCCGGCGCTCGAGACCGCCGGAGGGGCGGGGAGAGTGCCGCGTCGCGCCCGTGGCGTCAAGGTCAGCAGGCCCCGCGGAAGGCCGGTCCGCCGCCGGCCCGCTCGCGGCGGAACGCGGCGGAAAATGCCGTTGTGGCGGCGTCCGGCCGCGGCCTAGCATCCGTCTCACTAGCGGCAAACAGCCCGAGCCCGGGCTTGTTCCGGTTTCCGTCTCCCCGGCCGGTGCTCCCCCGCGCCGGTCGATCGCTCTCCCGCCGACACGGACCCGTGCGATGGCCGCGACGATCACGATGCCGGCGAGTCCGGCCCGCAAGGCCGACACCGACACCGGCCCCGACGCAACCTCCGACAGAGCCGCTGGCACCGGACCTGACAGCAACGCCACGGCGTGGGCCCGCACGCTCGCGCCGCCCGTGGTGGCGGCGCTGCTGCCCGCGATCCTCGTGGCACTGCCCCATGACTGGCGGTTCCTGCCGCTGCACCTGCTCGCGCTCGGCGGCGTGCTGGCGTTGGCGGGGCGGTCCCGGGCGGTGGACGGCCCGCTCGCAGACAGCCCCGGGCTGCGCTGGGGGCTGATGTGCCTGGGAGCGGGGCTCTTGACCTGGACGCTCTTCGGCGAATCGCCGCGGGCGACCTGGGACGTCATCGACGACCACGCCGTCCACACGCTCATCGGTCCGGGCCGCGACCACCTGCCCGCCGGCGAGATCCTCCCCCGGCTCGCGGTCCATCCGGAAGCCGGTGCACCCGTCGCCGGCTGGACCCGCTACCGCCCGGCCTACTACACGCTCTATCTCGGCCAGGCGGCGGTCTGGGGCAAGGATGCGCGGCCGTGGTTCGTCGCCCGGCTGCTCGTGTTCGCCTTCTCGTGTGCGCTGGGCTTCGACCTGCTGCGGCGGTGGCTCGGCATGGTGGCCGGCGCGGCCGCCCTGGCCGCCTTCGCGGCGCTGTGGATGTGGCCGGAGATCGTGATCAAGCTCGGGTCGGGCGAGACCTACGCCGCCCCGGCGTGCCTGCTGTTCGCCTGGACCGCGGTCCACATCCTCGAAAGCCCAGTCGCGAATAGACCGGGCGGGAAAAGCCTGGACGGGAAAAGCTCGGGTGGAAAAAGCACGGGCAGGGCGACGGGCCTCGCCTGGCTCGGCCTTACGGCCGCGGCCCTGGTGGCGATCGGCTCCAAGGAGAATTTCGTCGTGCTCGCGCCGCTGGCGCTGCTCGTCGCGGCCGTCGAATGGTGGCGGGGAGACCTGCGCTGGCCGGCAGTCGTCGGCTGCCTGGTCGTCTGTGCCGCTGCCGCGACCGTGGCCGGCGTGGTGGCCGCCGGCATCGCCACGAGCGGCGGCCGCGACGTCTACCAGCGGCCGGTGGGCCTCGCCGGGCTCGTCGCCGCCGGCGACGCCGCAGCGCTACGGACCCTGCGCAAGCTCGCCGTCTACGGCCTGCCGCTGGCGGCACTGGCGACCGGAGCCGCCGTGGGCTGGCTGCGGCTCCTGAAGAGCCCGGCCGAGTCGCGACGGCGAAGCCTGCTCCTCGTCGCCTTCGTCCTCCTCATGCTGGCGCTCAGCCAGGTGCTCTTCTACAGGGGCGAGGTCTTCAAAAAGTGCCGCTACGACCTGCCGTTCGTGCCGATCGTGGGCGTGCTCTCGATCGGGCTGCTCGTCGAGCTCGCCGGCTGGCGACGGGGCGGTGGGCCCGGCGACGCCGCGGCCGGCCGCAGCCGGCTGATCGTTGCCGGCACGCTCGCCGTCGTGGCGATGGCGCTGGGCGGGGATCACGCCCGGGCCGACACGCGCGCCCACGTGCTTTCCACCACCGCGTTCCAGGCGACGATCGGCCGGATCGCGGCCGCCTGCGACGTGGACCCGGCGCGGCCGGTCGTGTGCATCGTCGCTCCCCGGGCGAAGGCCCGCTACGAGCCGGTCGTCTCGGTGGCCGAATACCTGCGGTCGCGCGGGATCACGAACCGGCTACATCTTTCGCCAGTGGGCATCCCGACGGCGGCCGAGCGGGCGACCGCCGCATATCCCGACCGGCTCCTCAGCGAGCTGTCGGCCGATGGGAGCGACTTCTTCGAGCCGTGGCAGAGCCTGCCGGCCGAGTCCACTCCGATCGAACTCTGGTTCTCGGCCGACCCGCCTCCGGGCCGGGCCGCTGCATTCCGCGTCAACTGACGCGTTCCCAGCTGACGCGTTCCCGAGCACGACACTGCCGCATCGCCCCATCGCTTCGAGACCGCCACCGTGATTCTCCTGCAGCAGCGGTACGACTCGCCCGACCCTGCCAGGCAGGCGGAGCTCGAGGCCGCGCGGGCGGCGAACGCCTCCTGCCCGGCCTTTCGCCATGTGGAGGCGGTGGACGGGGCGGCCCGCCGCTGGACGTTCGCCGATCTCTTCGCGCTCGCCGCCGAGCGGTTTTCAGGCGCCGTCTGCGTGATCGCCAACAGCGACATCTCGTTCGACGCTGGCATCGAATCGCTTCGCCGGATGGTGCGGCCGGGAGTCCTCGTGGCGCTGACCCGCTGGGACGACGAGACGGCGCCGTCGATGGAGGGCCGGGTAGATCCGACGACCTGGCGGTTCTACTCGCAGTCGCAGGATGCCTGGGCCTTCATCGCCGGCGGGCTGCCGGCGTTTCCGGCGGACTTCCGGCTCGGCATGCCCCGCTGCGAGAACAGGCTGGCCTACGAGGCGGCGGCGGCCGGGGTCGTCGTCTTCGATCCCGCGCTCTCGATCCGCACGCGGCACCACCACGCCACGAACGTCCGCACCTGGACCCGCCGCGACGGATACGACGGCCCGCTGTTCTTTCCTCGGCTCACGACCACTGAGTGCACTGCCGCCGAGGGCACAGTGCTCGATCGGACGCGGGGCAAGCGCGAGTTCGTGGCCGTCCTCACGGGCAACGCGACCGACCTCGCGGAGGCGGCGCGGCGGGCCCGCGAGAATCGCGGCACAAACGGCGTGCGGATCGGCCTGCGGTCCCCGTTCTATCTCCGCCGTCTGGGCTGAATTCCGCCGGGAAAACCGCGGCCACGGGCCCTGTTCCAGGATTTTGGAAGAGACGCAAAGCCTTGCCAACAAGCGCTTTGCGTCGCATGCTCCAGTCCTGCAGGTGGGCCAATTCGCGAGAACACGGAATTCTAGCGTGTTTCTTACCCCCCCAGATGCTTGACAGGCAGCAATGTCGCCGTAGCCTATGCAATCTCTGCATACGCCCTACTTGGGACAGGCCTTCCAGGCCGTAAAAACCAAAGGGTTGTGCAGGAGCGGCTTCGGGACCGAGATTGAGGGTCCGGTTTTCGGGTCCAGCCCGAATGCTCGCGACCCATACGGCGTGCCGTCACCCATCACTGCGGGAATCGATCGACCTTGACCGCGACCTCATCTTCGATCGTTGTGCCGGTCCGACGCCGTCGCGGCTTCACGCTCGTGGAGCTGCTCGCCGTCATCGCCATCATCGGCGTCCTGATCGGCATGCTGCTGCCCGCCGTGCAGCGGGCACGCGAGTCGGGCCGCCAGACGACCTGCATCAACAACCTCAAAAACATGGCCGTGGCGCTCTGCTCCTACGAGTCGTCGCGGAAGTCCTTCCCGCCCTCCGCAAACGTCATTCCGGTCGGCTCCGCACTGCCCAATGGCACGCGTCACGCGTGGTCGTCCTACATCCTCCCCTACATCGAGGAAGTGGAGCTCGCCAACCGGATCGACTACTCCAAGGCCTGGAACGCCCCGGGCAAGAACGCGACCGCGGCGATGCAGAACATCCAGCTCTACACCTGTCCGTCGGGCATGGTGCCGTTCCTGGGCAAGCAGGACTACGCGGGAATCTCCGGGAGCACGATCATGCTCACCGGCACCTCGCTGCCGCCGGCCGACGGCCTCTTCAACGGTGTGCTGATCCCGATCAACGCCGACCATCCCCGGCCGGTCAAGGCCGCCGACATCACCGACGGCCTGAGCGCCACGGTCCTCGTCGGCGAGTCGGTCGACCGGGGGTTGTCCGAAGCTCCGGGCGTGTCTCTCGATGAAAACGCCCGGTGGGCCAACGGCACGAACTCGTTCTCGCAGAGCGAGCGGTTCGTCAACGAGCAGAAAAATCAAAACATGCGGAGCAACCACCCCGTCGGCTGCCATGCGGCGTTCGTCGACGGTCGGGTGATGTTCCTGGCAGACAACATGGATCCGACGATCCTTTCGGCGATCTGCACGAGAAACGGGGGAGAGCAAGCGGCCTCCCTCGTCAACAGGCAGTGATCCTGGAGGAGCGACCGGGACGGCTGGTGACGCGTGTCACCCGTCGTGCGATGGATTGTGTCAGCGTCGATGGAAGGGGCTTTTGTCCCCGACTTTCGGGCTAACGGTATGGCTGATTCGGCTCTTGTTCGTTCCCTTTCTAGAGAGGTTTTGACATGATTCGCAAGTTTGCAGTTCTCGCCATCGCCATCGTGGCGGTCGGCTTCGTGGTGTCCTCGGCCGAGGCCGGTGGCACGAGCGGTGCGAAGAAGTCCTCGACGATCCGCGTCAAGAACTACTCGGACCCGGGCGACACCGTCGTGGCTGTGCTCGTTCCGAACGGCACCGCTTTCCCGACGACGATTTCGCAAGCCCAGTCCCTCGGTTCCAAGCAGATCGCTGGTGGCTCGGTCGTCAGCCTGCCGGTCGCCCCGGGTGCCGGCCTCGTGGCTGCCACCTACGTTGCTGACATCGTGAACCCGCTCGATCCGGCCCTCGTCGGCACGGCCAACTACAACGTGACCAAGGCCGGCCTGACCGGCTACGTGGGTGTCTTTCCGGACCTCGGCCCCGGCGATGCGCCGGCCGTCGTGACCGGCGCCGCTGCCGGCGGCCCGTTCTAGTCTGAACGAGTCGCGACTGATTCGCACGTTTCAAGTTCGACTCGTTTCAACGACGAGCCGGGCGGGACCGAAGGGACGGAAACGTTCCTGACGTTCTGCCCGGCTCGTTCGTTTTGGACGGCTGCTCGCGCGCGGCTGAATGTGCCAATCCGGCAATTTCGGCCGGCTCTCCACGGCCGAGCCCCGGCGTTTTGCTTCGCGGTTTTTCGCTGGGTACAACCGCAGGATGGCCCTTCCAGTCCATCCCGCCGAGCCCGCCCTGGCCAAGCCCGCCCGCGACGAGCCCCTGCTCATTCCGGCCGCTGGCAGTGCCGCCAACGTCCGCCGGTGCGCCACGGCGGCGGGGATCGCGGTGGCCGTGGCCGTGCTCATGGCCGCGCCCTGGCTCAAGCAGGATCTCGTCTGGTCCGGCTGGGTCGCCATGGCGGCGGCCCTCATGCTCGTGCCGCATCTCCGCGGCTGGTGGGGCGAGACCTGGTCGCTCGCCGCGGCCACGCTCGCGATCGCGATCGCGTTCCACTGGTCGCCGAAGGTGCTCGCCTACGCGATGAACGTCAACTACGAGATCGGCCTCGTGATCGCCGCGCCGATCATGCTCTACGACGCGGCCCGGCTCGTCGTGCCGCTGTGGTTCGCGGCCCGCGTGCAGCCCGATCCCCTGCGGGCCTGGCTGCCCGCGGGGCTCCTCGCGGCGGCGCTCGAGGGGGTGCTGCCGGCCGTCTTCCCGTGGAAGTTCGGCTACTCCCAGGCCGCCTGGACGCCGTTGATCCAGTCGGTCGATCTCTTCGGCCCCGAGTTCGCCACGCTCGTCTTCTACGCCCACGCAGGCGCCATCGTCTGGCTCGTCGACGTGGCTCGCCGCGCGGCCGCGGGCCTGCCGCCGCTGGCGGGGAGGGCCGGCCTGGCCGCGGTCGGCCTCGTGCTCGCCAACCTCGCCTATGGGATCGGAGCGATCGCCTCCTGGCAGCCGCGGGTCGCCGCGGCGCCGACGGTCTCCGTCGCCCTCGTGCAGTCGAACCCGGAGGATGCCGACGGCGTCGACTCGCTCAGGAGCCTCACCGAGGCCCGGTGCAGGGGCACCGCCGGCCTGCCCGACCTCGTCTGCTGGCCCGAGTGCAGCGGCGGCTCCTACGAGGCGTCGCTCGAGTCGCTCGCCGACCCCAACGAGGTGCTCTCCAAGTCGCGGCCGCCCAATCCGGGCATGCGTCCGCTCGAGTCGCCCGCCTGCCCGCTCCTCTTCGGCGGCAAGATCTTTTCGGGCCATCCCGACAAGCCGCGGGAGCTCTACCAGTCGGCGATCCTCATCGACCCCTCCCACGCGATCCTCGGCTCGTACCACAAGCGGCACCTCATGCCCTTCGGCGAGTACGTGCCGGGCGAGGACTGGTTCCCGGACATCAAGCGCTATTTTCCCATGCAGGACGACCTCACCGAGGGACGGGACGCCGTCGTCCTCGGCTGCGGCACGGCCGCACGGCTCGGCGTGATGCTCTGCTACGAGGACATGATTCCCAAGGCGGCCCGCACGCTCGCGGCGTCGAACGCCAACGTGCTCGTCTCGCTGATCAACGGCTCCGCCTTCACGGAGCCCCTCACGCTCGTGCAGCACAGGCTCCTGGCCCAGCTGCGGGCGGTCGAGACCCGCCGCAGCCTGCTGCGGTGCGCCGCCACCGGCCAGACCTGCTCGATCTCGCCGCTGGGCGTGGTGACCGAGTCGCTGCCGCTGCAGGGCCGCGGCATCCTCGAGACCCGCGTGCCGCTGCTGGAGTCCCGCACGCTCTACAGCCGGATCGGCCCCGCGTTTCCGCTCGTCGCGTGGCTGGCGGTGGCGCTGCTGGTCGTCCGCGGCCGCCGGGGCTACCTCGGCGCCGCCTCGGCCGCCCGCCGGTAGAGCTCCATATCGAGCGCGTTGCGGTCGGCGATCGCGCGGCGATCCTCGGCGGCGATGCTCTCGATCGGCCGGCGGCCAGCCGTCGAGTTCGTCCGCGTGTTCGTCCACGGCGTGGTGGCGCCGATCGCCGTCCGGATCGCCTCCATGGCCGGCGGCAGCCGCTCCACGATCCCCACGACCCGGTAGCGGCCGCGGAGGATCTCCCACGCCCTGTCGACCGAACGGGCGGGATCCCGCTCCGCCTCGGCGGGGCTCATGCCCAGGAAGCTGCAGGTCATGTAGTTGCGCAGCTCGTCGCTCACGCCCGACTCGACGTAGTCGCGCAGCGTCATCGAGCGGCCGACCACCTCGACGTGCAGGTAGTGGTCGGGCTGCTCGAGCACGTAGTAGTAGTGGGAGACGATCCGGTCGACGGGCTGCCGCAGGACCGTCGCCGTGACGGCGTCGGGGGCGCACCAGTCGATGAGCCTGTGGGCGCCGTGGCCGATCACGAGGTCGTAGGCGTGCCGCTGCGACTCGGGCATCTGCCGGAACGTCCCGCACTCGTCCGGCCGGCGGTCGTAGACGGTGTAGGTCCGCCGCCGCGCGTACTGCCGTTCGAGAAACTTCATCGCCGCCGTGCCGGCGCACTTGGGCACGTGCTCGAAGAGCAGCTTGCGGACGTGGCTGCGGCCAAAACCCATCATGATCATGGGACGCCTCTCCAGCGATGCCATCTACGGAGCGAACCGCTCCATCTCTCTAGACGTCCTAGACGTCGCGCCGCTTTTCTCAACGGCGTCTATAGATGGATTTACAGGAAGGGATCGACGGGAAAATTCCCCCCGTGCAGATTTTTCGCGCGGGTCGCCGCAGCCCCCGTAGTCGACGCACGGTCCGACACGTCGGGCTCGCCCCTCTGCGCAAACACCCCATCTCGCCGCCGCCGCAGGTCGACGCAGCTGCGGCAGCCAGCTGTCCGGACCCGCGCCGTGCTTTAGAAACGGTCGTCGCTGCCCGTTTCCGTTGGGCGAGTCCGTGTCGCAGGTGGCGCCCGGACGGCGGCCGTGCCGTCGGGTGATTTGCCGCTGCGACGGCCTGCCTCGGCGGCTACCATCCCGCCCCTCGGCCGCGCACAAGCGCGGGCCGAAGCCTCCCCGGAGCGAACCGCGATGCGTCCGACCGCCTCAGCGTCGGCTGCCGAGCCCCTGGTGCCCCCGCCCGACTTTCTTGGCGAGTGTTTTCCGGAGCACGCCTTCCCGCCCGCCGCCGGCCGCGAGCAGGACTACCGCCGCACGTGCGAGCGGGGCTACGCCACGATGGCCCGGTCGCGGGTGGCGATCACCGGCCTGGCCCGCAACCTCGCCGCCGTGCTGCCCGCCACGATCCGGCGGATCGAGCGGCTGCGGCGGCTCTTCGCCGACACGCGGGTGATCGTCTACGAGAACGACTCGACCGACGCCACGAAGCTGCTGCTGCAGGCCTGGGCGGCGCACGACGGCAAGGTGCACGTCACGCTCGAGGATTGCCGCGATCCGCGAAACCCGCCCAAGCGGTGCGTGCAGCGGGCGGAGCGGATGGCCCGCTACCGGCAGCGGTGCCAGGAGATCGTCCTGGAGACCTGCAGCCACTTCGACGCGACGATCGTGATCGATCTCGACGTCGCCGGCGGCTGGAGCGAGGACGGCGTCGCCAACTCCTTCGGGCACCGCGACTGGGACTTCATCGGCTCCAACGGCCTCATCTACCGGCGGGACGGGCTGCGGATCAACGAGGTGCGGCAGTACGACATGTGGGCGCTGCGATTCGACGCGGACCTCTCGCCGATCCCCACGGCGCAGGCGCGGAAGTACGTCTATGCCCGCGGGGAGCCGCTCGTGCCGGTGACCTGCTGCTTCGGCGGCCTGGGCATCTACCGGATGGAGGCCTTCCGGCACGGCCGCTACGGCACCACCGACACCGAGCACGCGGGCTTCCATCGCGAGCTGATCCGGCAGGGCTTCGGGCGGCTCTACCTCAACCCCAGCCAGATCCTGATCTACGGCCGCCGGCACCGCTTCGGCGACCCGTTCGTCGCCGCGCTCCTGCGGGCCTGGGAAGTGCTGGGTGGCCGCCCGGAGGTCCCCTGGATCTTTGGGAACCAAGGCGGCGGCTCGACGGAGGAGCCGATCAGGGCCACGGAGGCCGCTGGGCCTCTGGCCGGCCGCAGGGCCGTCTGACCGGCCGCAGGGCCGTCTGGGTGGCGCTGAGCCGTCTGCGTGGCGTCGGGAAACCGCTGCCGGTTGAAGCCGCGGGCGTTCCTGCCATATTGTCGGGGGCTCGTGACGGCAGCCCGCGCGACAGGGCGGGCCGCCGCCCCTCCGCGCAGCGACCATCCATACCGACACCCTGGCGATGCACGCACCATGAAGATTCACGAGTACCAGGCGAAGGAACTGCTGCGGGCGGCCGGGGTGCCGGTGCTGGCCGGCACGGTGGCCCGCACGCCCGCGGAGGCCGCCGCGGCCTACACGGCGCTGGGCACGCCGGTGTGTGCGGTCAAGGCCCAGATCCACGCCGGCGGCCGCGGCAAGGGGCAGGTGAAGGGCTCGTCGCAGCGGGGCGTCGAACTGGCGAAGTCGGCGGCCGACGCCGAGCGGATCGCGAAGGGGCTGCTCGGCCAGACGCTCGTCACGATCCAGACCGGCCCCGAGGGGCACGTCGTGCGGCAGGTGTTCGTGGAGTCGGGCTGCGCGATCGATCGCGAGCTCTACTGCGCGGTGCTCGTCGACAGGCGGGTCGGCTCTCCGGTGCTCATTGCCAGCACGGCGGGCGGCGTGGACATCGAGGAGGTGGCGGCGAAGACTCCCGAGCTGATCCTGAGCGAGCCCTTCGACCCCGACCGCGGACTGGCCGGCTACCAGGCGCGGCTCCTGGCCGCGCGGCTCGGCCTGCCGACGACCAGCTGGCGCCACGCCGAAACGTTTTTCCGCCGGCTCTGCACCGCCTTCGTGTCGCTCGACGCGTCGCTCCTGGAGGTCAACCCGCTCGTGCTCACGAAGCAGGGCGAGCTCGTCGCCCTCGACGCCAAGATGACGTTCGACGACAACGCGCTGTTTCGCCACAAGGACGTCGCGGCCCTGCGGGACGAGTCGGAGGAGGAGCCGGCCGAAACCCGGGCCGCCGCCGCCGGGCTCTCCTACGTCAAGCTCTCCGGCACGATCGGCTGCCTCGTCAACGGTGCGGGTCTCGCGATGAGCACGATGGACCTCGTCAAGCACCATGGCGGCGAGCCGGCCAACTTCCTCGACGTGGGCGGCGGAGCCGACGTGAAACAGGTGACGGAGGCGTTCCGCATCATCCTCTCCGACCCCCACGTGAAGGCGATCCTCGTCAACATTTTCGGCGGCATCATGCGGTGCACGACGATCGCCACCGCACTGGTCGAGGCATCGAAGACCATCGGCTTCACCGTCCCACTCGTTGTCAGACTCGAGGGCACGGAGGTGGAGGAAGGCAAGAAGATCCTCGCCGCCAGCGGCGCGAAGATCATCACGGCCGACGGCCTCACCGATGCCGCCCAGAAGGTGGTCGCCGCCGCCCGGGCCGCCTGACACCCGATCCCGAACCCCGCCTGCGAAAGCATTCCACCATGAGCATCCTCGTCAACCGCGACACCCGCGTCATCTGTCAGGGCATCACCGGGAAGGTGGGCGAGTTTCACACCCGCGGCTGCCTCGACTACGGCACCCGGATGGTCGGCGGCGTCACGCCGGGGAAGGCGGGCGAGGAGGTGGCCGGCCTGCCGGTCTTCAACACCGTCGCCGAGGCCCGGGACGCGACCGGTGCGAACGCGACAATGATCTTTGTGCCGCCGCCGTTCGCGGCCGACGCGATCCTCGAGGCCGTCGGAGCGGGCATCGAACTGGTGATCGCGATCACCGAGGGCATTCCGGTGATGGACATGGCCCGGGTGATGCCCGTGGTGCGGGCGTCCAAGAGCCGGCTCATCGGGCCCAACTGCCCGGGCGTCATCACGCCGGGGCAGTGCAAGATCGGCATCATGCCTGGCTACATCCACACGCCCGGCCACGTCGGCGTCATGAGCCGCTCCGGCACGCTCACCTACGAGGCTGTCTGGCAGCTCACGCAGCTCGGCCACGGCCAGAGCACGTGCGTCGGGCTCGGCGGCGACCCGCTCGTCGGGTCGAGCTTCATCGACATCCTCGGGCTCTTCCAGGCCGATCCGGACACCCACGCCATCCTGATGATGGGTGAGATCGGCGGCTCGGCGGAGGAGGAGGCGGCCGCGTTCGTGAAGCAGCACGTCACCAAGCCCGTCGCCGCCTTCATCGCGGGCCGTACGGCACCGCCGGGCAAGCGGATGGGGCACGCCGGCGCGATCATCTCGGGAGGCAAGGGGACGGCCGACGCGAAGCTCGCCGCGCTACGGGACGCCGGGATCGAGATCGCCGAGAGCCCGGCCGACATGGGCGCGGCGATGGCCCGGGCGATCGAGCGCCGCGGGTGATGCGAGCGAACGCTGCCGCCACACCCGGACGCGGCTCCCGGCGAGGACCTCCGCGAGTGAGCCCCACAGCCTCAACACAGCCCGAGGACGGTGCGGCATGAAGGTCGATCTGTTCATCCCCTGCTTCGTCGACCAGATGACCCCGCAGGTCGGCCTGGCGGTGGCCAGCGTGCTCGAGCGGCTCGGCCACGTGGTCGAATTCCGGCCGGCGCAGACCTGCTGCGGCCAGCCGAGCTTCAACGCCGGCTACTGGGACGAGGCCCGGGCGGTCGCCATCCGCGCGCTCGAGGTCTTCGCCGGTGCCGAGGCGGTCGTCGGCCCCAGCGGCTCGTGCGTGGCGATGATGCGGGTCTTCTACCCCCAGCTGCTCGCCGGCACGCCCCACGAGGCTGAGGCGCTCGACCTCGCCGCCCGGACGTTCGAGTTCGCGGAGTTCCTCGTCCGCAGGCTGGGGGTCACCGACGTGGGCGCGCGGTTTCCGCATCGGGTCACCTACCACGACGGCTGCCACGGGCTCCGGGAGCTGCGAATCCGGGAGGAGCCGCGGCTTCTCCTGCGTGCCGTCCGCGACCTCGAGCTGGTCGAGTGCGACGAGCCCGACAGCTGCTGCGGCTTCGGCGGCCTGTTCAGCGTGAAGTTCCCGATGATCTCCACGGCCATGGCGGAGGTGAAGGGCGGGTCGCTCGCCCGCACCGGCTGCGACTACATTGTCTCCAGCGACCCGAGCTGCCAGCTCCAGCTCGACGGCTGGCTGTCGCGGAACGCCGCCGCCCAGGGCACTGCCACCCAGGCCACCGGCACCCCACCGCGCACGATTCATCTCGCTGAGGTGCTGGCGGGCGCAGCGGGGTGAGGAGCGGGGGCGTCTCAGGGCTTGCCCGACGCGGGCCGCCCGGCGTCCGTTTTCGGCGGCTTCCGCTTCAGTGTGACCGGCTTCTCCGCCTTCAGTCCGTGACGGTCGGTCACCATCACCACGATCCGCAGCTCCTTCGCCTTGCGGGTGGTGAAGCCGTGCGCGTCGGCCATCTTGACGGCTCCCGTCGCCTTGTCGATCGACAGAAGATCGTTCTCCTGGTAGTCGTCGGCAGGCTCGCCCTTCTGCGCGCCGGCTGCCGGCGGCTGCTGACCCATCCGCATGCCATAGGTGAACGTCTCGTTCGGATCGAGGTCGATCGCCACGATCTGGTAGACCACGTCGCCCTCCGTCACCTCCGCCGGCACGTCCGCCGTGTCCGCGGAATCGATCGCCGGCGCGTAGAACACCGTGGCGTTGCGCCAGGCCCCCAGCCGATACCGCTCGACCAGGCCGACCTCCCGTCGGCCGTTGCCGTTCTTGTCGACGTAGGGCAGCTGGATCGTGAAGGATCCGTTGCCGTCCGCATCGAGGTAGGGCTCGCCGTCGTCGAACTCGTCGTTGGCGTTTCTGTCGGCAAACAGCTCGCTGCACGAGGGGCTGCCCGGGGGGGCCTTCGCGTCCGGCGGCTCGCCCACGAGCAGCAGGTCCTGTGCGTCCTCGTTCTGGCCAACGCAGCGGGCGAACGTGCCGAGCAGCCTGGTGCCCACGTCGAACCGCAGCCTGGGGCCGTCGATCCGCAACGTCTCAGGCAGGGGCAGGACCGAAAAAGCGATGAGGACGGCACCGGCCAGCACGAGCCCCGCCAGGGCTCCCATGAGCCCGCCGCCCACCTTGTCGATCGTGGGCGTGAATCGCACCCGATCGGCCGGCACGAATCCCCCGACGGCGAGCCGGATGGCCACTGCCGTGCCCACCAACAGCATCCCGAAGGCCGCGGGGAGGGCATAGGCCGCGGGCACCTCCATGCCAGAGAGCAGCCCGGCGAGCGGCTCCGCGAAGGCCAGTGCCACCACGATCGACACCAGCACGTGCATCCCGGCGAGCACCGCCAGAAAGAGGCCGAAGTGGTACCCATACGCGATCAGGGCGAGCACGAGCCCGACGACGATCATGTCGCCGAACCGCTGCAGCAGTCCGATCGCCGCCAGCATCAGCATGCGCGCCTCGCCGTCATCGGGATGGGGCTCACTTCGTCACCCGCACGATCTCGTTGAGGCTCGTGACGCCGGCCAGCACCTTGGCCATGCCGGATTCCTGGAGCGTCCGCATGCCGGCCTTGCGTGCGGCATTGCGGATCGCCTGGATCGACGGGTGGCCGACGAGCAGTTCGCGGATCTCGTTGTTGAAGACGAGCAGCTCGTGCACTCCGGTCCGACCCTTGTACCCCGTGCCGTGGCAGGCGGGGCAGCCCTTCTCCTTTTCGCGGTAGATGGTGATCTCCTTGTCGGGAGGCGCGCCGACCTTCTGCCGGAAGTCGTCCGGGGCGGGGTAGGGCTCCTTGCACTTCGGGCAGAGCACCCGCACGAGACGCTGCGCCAGCACGGCCGTCACCGCGGACTGGATGAGCGACGTCTCGATGCCGATGTCGAGCAGCCGCGTGACGGTCGTGGCGGTGTCGTTGGCATGCAGCGTCGTGAACACGAAGTGGCCCGTCAGGGCGGCCTGCATGGCGATCTCGGCCGTCTCCTTGTCGCGGATCTCGCCGACGAGGATCACGTCCGGATCCTGCCGCAGGACGGAGCGGAGGATCTTGGCGAACGTCAGGTCCGCGGCGGGGTTCACCGCAGTCTGCGAGATGTTCTCCAGGCGGTACTCGATCGGGTCCTCGATCGTGACGATGTTCCGGGAGAGCACGTCGATCTCCCCCAGGGCCACGTAGAGCGTCGTCGTCTTGCCGGAGCCGGTCGGGCCGCACACGATCAGCATGCCGTGCGGCTGGTGGATGATCGACTGCAGCGACTTGAGCATCGACTCGCGCATGCCCAGCGACACCAGGCCGGCCTTGAGCACGCCGCCGTCCGCGTCGAGCAGACGCAGCACCATCTTCTCACCGAAGTTGGTCGGCCCGGTCGCCGCACGCACGTCGAATTTCTTCGTCTGCTTGAGCACGGCGAACGCGCCGTCCTGCGGCCGACGCCGCTCCGCGATGTCCATGTCGGCGCAGACCTTGATCGCCGAGATGGCCGCCTTGCCGCTGGCGCCCTGGAGCGTGGCGATGTTCTGCATGATCCCGTCGATCCGGCACCGCACCTGCACCTCCTCGCCCGCCTTGGGCTCGAGGTGCACGTCGGTCGCCCGCATCTCGATCGCCTTCTCGAGGATCTGCTGGACGGTCTTCACCGCCCGGGAGGTCTCGCGATCCAGATTCTTGCCGCTCTGCCCGTCGACGAGGCTGCCGTCCTTCTTCAGCAGGATGACGCCGGTGTCGGCGTGCCCCCCCGACGGGCCGTGGTCGGCGCGGAACCAGGCCATCACCGCCTCCTCAACGCCGATCTTCCTGGCGGCCGCCAGCACCAGTCCCCTGGCAAACCGCCGGCTCAGGATCGTGCGGGTCGAGGGCGCCTGGCTGTCGCGGTAGACGACGTAGCCCAGCGCGGCCGCGGGCAGCACGACCAGAAACAGCGGCAGATAGCCGAGCCCGTACTGGTAGGTCACCAGGAACAAGAGGGCGCCAGCCACGACGGAGCCCAGCGTCCACGGGAGGGGCTCGCCGATGATCTCCGCGGCGTCCTGCTCGACCCAGACGCAGAATGCGGCCCACGCGACAGCCAGAACGATCCAGGCGCCGCCCAGCCACACCAAGCGGTCGATCGCTGCCGCCGACAGCATACGCGTCACCTCGCTCCCGTCCGCATCGCCGCCTGCCTCGAGACCCACCGTCTCGAGAACCAGCACCTCGAGAACCAGCGCCGGAGGCGATGTGAGGGGAACTCGACAGAATGCGACCCCTTTTTTACCACCCACGGGCCCGGAAATCCACGCGAAACGGGTTTTTCACGACGCCGTGCGCGCGGCGCGTGGGTCTCGTCGGGCGGGGAGGCGCGGCCCGCCTCAGGCCGCCGCGGTCGGCTACCATGGAGGGTATGACGGCCATCCACACGTCCGACCGCGAGGCCGACCAGCCCAGGCTGGCGAAAAAACGTTTTCTGCGCGACGCGGCGGCGCACGTCCGCGACACGCAGCATCGGGCTTTCGTCCGCAAGGCCCTCGGCGGCTACTACGCCAGCCGCGACCTGCAAAAGGCCCGCTACCGCGACTGGGAGCACGCCCGCGACGCGGCGGCGCTGGCCAAGTGGTCGGCCGTCAACCGGCTCGACGAGCTGCTGCCCCGGTTCGTCGCCGCCTTCGAGGCCAATGGCGGCCGCGTGCACTGGGCGCGGAACGCGGAGGAGGCACGGCGGATCGTGCTCGACCTGCTGCGAGCCGCCCAGGCAAAGGCCGTCATCAAGAGCAAGTGCATGACCAGCGAGGAGATCCACCTCAACGCGGCGATGGAGGCCGACGGCTACGGTGTCGTGGAGAGCGATCTCGGCGAGTTCATCCAGCAGCTCCGCGGCGAGCCGCCCTACCACTTCGTCTTCCCCTGCATGCACGTCCGCCGCGACGAGATCAGCGATCTCTTCGGCAGGCACCTCGGCACGCCGCCGACCGACAGCCCGGAGGAGCTGACGATGATCGCCCGCCGGCACATGCGCCGGCTCTACGTCGACGCCGACGTTGGCATCACCGGCGCCAACTTCCTCGTCGCCGAGACCGGCCAGATCTCGATCACTGAGAACGAGGGCAACGCCCGCCTGACGGCGGCGCTGCCCCGCGTCCACATCGCCATCGCCGGCATCGAGAAGGTGGTGGAGCGGCTCGACGACCTCGCCGTGCTCCTGCCGATGCTGGCGACGGCGGGGGCGGGGCAGCCCATGACCTGCTACAACACGCTCTACTCGGGGCCGCGGCGGGACGGCGAGGCCGATGGCCCCGACGAGATGCACCTGGTGCTCCTGGACAACGAGCGGACGGCCCTGCTGGCCGATCCCGAGCAGCGAGACAGTCTGCACTGCATCCGCTGCGGGGCCTGCCTCAACGTCTGCCCCATCTTCAAGAACGTGGGGGGCTTCACCTACGGCACGACCTACCAGGGGCCGATCGGCTCCGTGATCACGCCGCACCTGCGGGGGCTGCCGGAGTGGAACCACCTCTCGGCGGCCAGTTCGCTCTGCGGAGCCTGCAGCGATGCCTGTCCGGTGCGGATCGACATCCACCATCACCTGCTCCACAACCGCCGCAACGCGGCCCGCACCGCCCCCAACGCCTGGGAGCGGCTCGGCCACCGGTTCTTCGTGGCGGTCGCCAGCCGCCCGTGGCTCTTTGCGGCGGGCGGGGGCATCTTCCGCCGCTGTCTGCCACTGTTGCGACTGCTCCGGCCGCCCCTGCTGCGGTCGTGGCTGGCGACGCGTGATCTGCCGGCGGCACCACAGCACAGCTTCCGGTCGCGCTGGAACGAACGCCAGCGGCGCAGCCAGGCTGCCCGGCTTGACCGAACTCCGTGAGCCGCGAACACGTCCCGCACTCCCGCCATCCGGCGTCGCGACCCGCACGCACCGTGCGTCAGACCATGAACCGTGCACCAGACCATCGTGCACCAGACCATGAGGACAGACCATGAAGCAGGACCAGTCGACATCTGCGCGGGAGACGATCCTGGCGCGGGTGCGCGAGGCCCTGCGGGTGCCGGCGCCGCTGCCGCACGGGCTCCTCGACGACGACGCGCCAGCGCACGGGGCGGCGCCAGCGCACGGGGCGGCTGACCCGCAGCACGCCAGCGGGCCGCGGGCCGGGAGCCTCCCCACGCTCACCGTCCTGCCCGAGCAGATCGCTCGGCCCTGGCTGCCTGACGGCGGCGAGACACCCGAGGCCAGCCTCGATCTGCTCGTGAAAAACCTCGCGGCGCTGCGGGCACAGGTGCTGCGGGTGGCCGATCCGGCGGCGGCAGCCGGCGCCGTCGCCGCGCTGGCCCACGAGCGGGCGTGGCGACGGGTGGCCTGGCATGCCCATCCGCTCGTCGCTCCCGTCGCCGCGGCGCTGCCCTGCGAAACCCATCTGGTCGGCCCGGCCGATTTCGACAAGAACGTCCTCGAGTCGTGCGACGCGGGCATCACGTCGTGCGAGACGCTCGTCGCACAGACGGGCTCGATCCTCGTCTCCAGCCGCACCTGCGGCGGCCGGGCGATCTCGATCCTGCCGCACGTGCACGTCGTCGTCGCCACGGTCGACCAGGTCGTCGGCACGCTCGCCGACGGTCTGCACGCCGCGAAGCAGCGGCACGGCGGCCACCTGCCGAGCATGCTCTCCTTCATCACCGGGCCCAGTCGCACCGGCGACATCGAGCGGATCCTCGTGCTCGGGGCGCACGGGCCCAAGGAACTCCTCGTCGTGCTCGTGGGATGAGGGGCCTGCTCGATCATCCGGTGACGGAGCATCCCGCCACATGACGCCCTCCCGCTGCCCCGTCTGTTCGGGCCCGACCTTCGAGATCCGGGCGAAGCTCGTCTGCCGCCAGTGCGGGATGATCCTCGAGACCTGCTGCGAGGGCGGGCCGATGGGCCCGTCCTCATCCTGCCCGCAGCCGCCGGCACCACCGGCACCACCGGCGCCACCCGACGAATCGCGGCGCGGCTGAGTTTTTCGACTGGGAAAACTCGATCTTCTGCTGTGAGTTTGCCCGTCGCGCAAACCCTGGCGGTCGCGGAGCATCACCACGTACGGCTCCGCGGATCGCGAGGGGTTTGCAGGGGGCGGCTCGGCCGGGCCGCATCGCCGCGGACGCCACCACTGGGGGTGGCTGCCTCGCGATGTCCGGAAGGACGTGTTTCGCGAAACGTTTTGCGTGTTTTTATTCCTCTGGAGGTTCCTGTGAAGAAGCGATTGACTTTTGGCTTCCTGCCGTGGGTGGCTGCCGCCGGCGTGTGCCTGGGTGGCTCGTTTGCCCGCAGCGAGGAGGGCTCGGTGCTCGTCGGTGGCGAAGCCGCCGCCGCTGCTCCGGCCGCTGGCGCGGTGGCGGAGGATGCCGCCGCCGACGCCTGCATGAAGACGGTGAAGGTGTGGAAGATGGTCCCGGAGATCCGGGAGGTGGAGAGCACGGAGTGGACGACCGAGGTGCGCGAGCGGTCCTTCACCGTCACCAAGAAGGTCCCGCGGATCGAGGAGCGGACGCGGAACTACACGGTGATGGTGCCGGAGCAGCGGACCAAGTCGGTCAACTACACCGTCAACGTCAACGTGCCGGAGACGCGGACGGCCACCTACAACGTGTCCATCCCCTACACCGAGCAGCGTGAGGATTCCTACACGGTCTGCGTCCCGGTGAAGGAGCAGCGGACGGCCACCTACAAGGTGAACGTCCCCTACACCGAGCAGGTCGAGCAGTCCTACTCGGTGATGGTGCCGGTGACGGAGCAGCGGACGGCCACCTACAAGGTGAGCGTTCCCTACACCGAGCAGCGGACGGCCACCTACAAGGTGAACGTGCCCTACACCGAGCAGGTCGAGCAGACCTACACGGTGCGGGTGCCCTACACCGAGCAGATGACCGGCTCCCGCACGGTGTCGAAGCGCGTGCCCGTCAAGAGCACGAAGACCGTGACCTGCCGTGGCGGCCACTGGGTGACCGAGGCGAAGGAGATTTCCGCGAACGGCAAGTATGACGCCGACGGCAATCCCTGCTGCCCGAAGGTCGTCTGCTGCCGTCGCTGGGTCCCCACGTGCGAGACCAAGGAGATCGAGGTCACGATGTGGAAGGTCGAGTGCGAGCAGGTGCCCTTCACCTACTGCGTGAACAAGAGCCGCTGCGAGCAGCGGACGCGGACGGTGTGCGTGAACCGGACCCGCTGCGAGGAGCGGACGCGGAACTACTGCGTCACGCTGCACCGCTGCGAGGAGCGGACCCGCAACTACTGCGTCACCAAGATGGTGCCGGAGTGCCGGACCCGGACGATCTGCGTGAAGAAGTCGCGCTGCGAGGAGCGGACTGCGACCTACTGCGTCACGAAGATGGTGCCGGAGACCCGGACCCGCACGGTCTGCGTCAAGAAGTGCCGCACCGAGACTCGCACCCGCGAGTACACGGTGAACAAGTGCGTGCCTGAGTGCCGGACGAAGGACGTCTGCTACACGGTGATGGTGCCGGTCCAGAAGACCGCCACCTACAGCGTGTGCTGCAGCGACAACGTCTCGGAGACGAAGACCGAGTCGTACGTCGTCCGCGTGCCCAAGAAGGTCACGAAGTCGGTCTGCGTCCAGGTCCGCAAGTGCGTCGAGGAAGAGGTCCCGGCGTGCGATGCCTGCGGCAACGGCGCGGGTGCCGGCCGCGGAAACGGCGGCAAGGGCGGTCTTCTCGGCCACGGACTCGGCTGCAAGAAGGGCTGCTAGTCACCGCCGCGGGTGGCCACCGGAGGGCCGCCGCCAGGCAGTGAGGACATGACAGCGGGTCGGGCGGTTCGCCGCCCGACCCGCTCGTTTTTTTGGGTACGCCTGCAGGGGCATGGAAGCCTCAAAACCGGGCGAAAACGCCCTTTATTCCCCGGCACCGGCCGGTTTGGCCCCGTGGACGCTCTCCGGCACAGCCACACCCCTAAGGGGGGACTCATAAAATCGCCGCCCGGGGGTTGCGTACGGGATTCTCAGGCCATATAACTGGAGCCGATAACGGATTGTGAGGGCTCGGAGGTTTGCGCGGGTTGTGAGGGCCGTTGGGCTCGGCGACCGGCAGATGATTCGAAGCCTTCGGTTGTTTTTCGTTCGGGCATCGGCCTGGCTGACCCCAGTTCGAAGCGTCGATCGCGAGGATGCTGGATATTTCCTCGAACGGTTCGGATCCGATTCCCGCATAAAGCAGAGCACTGTTCGCACTCCACAGCCCAAATCAATCCTTTCCCCGTCGTGAGGTATCTGTCATGCGTTCCCTGAAGTTCTCCCTGCCCGCTTCTTCCGCAGCGGCGTTCACCCTGGTCGCCGGTCTCGCGATGGCCGTCGTAGCCACGCCCGCCTCGGCCCAGCCAATCAGCTACATTTACGGCATCGATGACAGCAACAACATCTGGGAAATTAACCCCGTCGGCCAGACGGCTTCGCAGGTCTTCGCGACCGGCCTCCCCGGGACGGCAAATTCGAATGCGTTTGCCTACGACAAAGTCAGAGAGAACATGTTCTTCCTGAATGGCTCCGGCACGTCGAGCCAGCTCTACGTCTGGAACAAGCCCACCAACAGCCTCTCGATCGCGGCAACCGCCGCACAGCTGGGTGTTGTCGACCCGAACCCCAACCAGCAGGCCGCGAACGCGGCCTACAACGCCGCGGACGGCCGCTACTGGTTCTTCCAAGACGGCACGGATCAATTGTACAGCGTCGCTTTCAGCTACACGGGTAACATTCCGACGTTTAATGGCACCACGTTCTATACCGTGGGAGGTGGCTACGGCAGCTCTTTTTACGGCGACATTGCCATCGATCCGACGCAAGGCTCAAACGGCTTGCTCTATGGCTCGACGACGACAGGAGAGTTTTTTAGCCTGGATCTCAGCGATGCCCCGAACTCGTATAACAACCTCGGAACCTCGGGCGTAGGACTGCAGTTGTCCTTCAACTCCGACTACACCACTCTCTACGGCCAGGACTTCAGCACGAAGGAGTGGTACACGGTCGATACGGGTAGCGGAGCCATAGGCAGTTCCTTCTGGACCCTGTCGGATGATGCATTCCGCGACCTCGGCGGCTCGTCCGAGACCACGGCCGCGATTCCGGAGATCGACCCGACCGCCTTCGGCGGCGTGCTGGCCTTGGTGCTCGGCTCGCTCGGCCTGCTCGAGCGGCGGCGGCTGGCCGTGGCCGTCTGAGGCGGTCCGACTTTTCGACGGCATGTTCGCCTGCCGTCGACGCGATGGACGCGATGGTAGTGTGAGGGGAGCAGCCTGAGGGCTGCTCCCCTTCGCTTTTCCGGTGTCGACCATGGCAGCCTCGAATTCGCCCGCGGCTCCGGACGGGGAGCCCCGCTGGTTCCACGATGCAGCCGCCAGCCCGATCGGGCCGCTGACCGCGCTGCGGCTGCTCGCCGTGCTGCTGTTCGTCGAAGCTGTCCTGCTTGGATGGTGCCTCGGCGGGCAGTGGCTCCGGGAGATCCAGGGCAAGCGGTGGGCGGCCTTCATGGCGGTCATGCTCCTGGCCGCCCTCGACCAGCACGTGCGGCGGCATGGCGCGGCGTATCGGGCGGTGCGGATCGCGTGGCCGATCGCCCTCGGCCAGGTGCTCGCGTTCGTCGGCGTGCTCGGCTACGCCAGCTGGCTCGCCTCCGGCGGCCGCGACACGCCGCTGGGGAGCGCGGGCGAGCTTGTGACGGGTGGCGGACTGGCCGTGGCATGGTTCGTCTTCTCGCTGCTCTTGGTCGCGCCGGGAGCCGGCATGGTCCGGAGCGTGCTGACGACCGTGCTGGGGTTCGGGCTCTTCGCGTTCGCCGCCTGGCACGTCGGCACGCTCACGATGGGCTTCTGGCAGGCCACGGGCGACACGACGCTCCGGCTCGTCGAGCTCCTGCTTGTGCCCCTGGCGGGCGGGCCGGTCGTCAGGCCGCAGCCATTCGCCATCGGCACGCCCGAGTTCACCGTCCTGGTCACCGAATCGTGCGGCGGATTCCACGGCATCGGCCTGGTCACCGCGCTGCTGGTGGGCTACCTCTGGTGGTTTCGGGACGTCCAGCGGTTTCCGCAGTCGCTGCTGCTGGTGCCGATCGGCATGGCGCTCATGTGGCTGGCCAACGTGCTGCGGATCACGGCGCTCGTGCTCGTCGGCATCTGGATCTCGCCGGAGATCGCGGTGCAGGGATTCCACTCGGCGGCGGGATGGATCGCGTTCCTCGCAGTCGGGCTGGGGCTCATCTGGAGCACCTCACGGATGCGCTTCTTCAGCGTCCCCCACACTGCCGGTCCGGCTGCCGGTCCGGTGGAGCAGGCCGCGCTCGCGACGAACGCGCATCGCGCCGGCCATCCGCCGTCCGCCGACCTCGCCATGCCGACAGACCCGACCGCCCCGACGGTGGTCTCCTGCATCCTGCCGTTTCTGGCACTCATGGCCACTACCATCCTGACGCGGGCCTTCACGGCCGGATTCGACCTGCTCTACCCGCTCCGCGTCGTCGCGGTGGCGGCCGTGCTCTGGCGGCTGCGGGGCGACCTGCCCTGGCGCACGTTCCGCATCCGGCCGGCGGCCGTCGCCATCGGCGCGGCGACCTTCGCCGTCTGGATGGCACTGGCGCCGGTGGCGGACGCCGGCACGGGAGACGACCCGAACGTCCTGGGCTGGCCCTGGTCGGCGGCGTGGCTCGTGGTGCGGGTGGTGGGGGCCACGGTGACGGTGCCGATCGCCGAGGAGCTGTTCTTCCGCGGGTTCGTGATCCGCCGCTGCATCGGCCCGGACGTCGACGCCGTACCCGTCGGCGCATTCACCTGGCTGTCGTTCCTCCTCTCCTCGGTGGCGTTCGGCGTCCTGCACGGCGACGCCTGGGTCGCCGGCACGCTGGCAGGCATGCTCTTCGCCCTCGCGCTCTATACTCGGCGGAGCCTCGACGACGCCGTCGTCGCCCACGCCACCACCAACGCCCTGCTCAGCGGCTACGTCGTCGCCACCGGCTCCTGGTCGCAATGGGGCTGAAAGCACTCGCCGCCGCCCGTCGCAGACCGCCGTCCATGCACCACTGGCTGATCAAGAGCGAGCCCGACGTCTTCTCGATCGAGGATCTCGCCCGCGCGCGACGGCAGACGACCTCGTGGGAGGGCGTGCGGAACTACCAGGCCAGGAATTTCCTGCGGGCGATGCGGCAGGGCGATCGCGCGCTCTACTACCACTCCAACGCCACGCCATCGGCCGTCGTCGGCGTGGTCGAGATCGTCTGCACGGCCTATCCCGATCCCTCCGCCTGGGACCCGAAGAGCGACTACCACGACCCGAAGGCGTCGGCGGCCAACCCCGTCTGGTCGATGGTCGACGTGCGGCTCGTGGAGACGTTTCCGCGGGCCGTGCCGCTGGAGGAATTGCGGACGGTGAAGGCCCTGGCCGGCATGGAGCTCCTGCGGCGCGGCAGCCGGCTCTCCGTCCAGCCCGTCACGGCCGCCGAGTTTCGTGCGATCGAGCGGCTGGCCCGCCGACGGGCGTGAGCCGGTCGGGCCGCCCCCGCACCGGCCTCGTGCGCACGGCATAATGACGCCATGACCTGCCGCCTCGACGCCGCCGTGACCGTCCCGAAAACCCCGCCGATCGCGGTGCCGCTGCCGGAGCCGCTCGGCTGGATCGCAGACGACCTCGCGGCCCTGCGGGCAGCCGATCTCGAGCGGCCCCACCGCGTGCGGACGGGCCGACAGGGGAGGGAGGTGCGGCTCGACGGGCGGACGCTCGTAAACTTCGGCGCCAACGACTACCTCGGCTACTCCGGCGACGTGCGGCTCACCAAGGCCGCCGCGAAGGCCGCCTGCGCCGAGGGCTTCGGCGCCGGGGCCAGCCCGCTGGTGAGCGGGCACTCCGTCGCCCACGAGCTGCTCGAACGGTCGATCGCGGACCTGCTCGAGGTCGACGCGGCGCTCTCGTTCCCCAGCGGCTTCGCGGCCAACACCGCCACGATCGCGGCCCTCGTCGGCCCCGAGGATTTCGTCGCCAGCGATGCCCGCAACCACGCGAGCATCATCGACGGCTGCCGGCTCTCCCGGGCCGCCGTCGGCATCTACCCGCATCGCGACGTGGCAGCTCTCGACGGGCTGCTTTCGCGGGCGGCGTCGGCCCGCCGCCGACTCGTCGTCACCGACACGCTCTTCTCCATGGACGGGACGATCGCCCCCCTGGCCGACCTCTGCGCGGTGGCCCGGAAACACGGGGCGGTCCTGATGGTGGACGAGGCGCACGCGACAGGCGTTTTCGGCGGCCGGGGCGGCGGGCTGGTCGAGGAGGCGGGCTGCGCCGACGGCGTGCACGTCCGCGTGGGCACGCTCTCGAAGGCGATCGGCGCCGCGGGGGGCTTCGTGGCCGGCCACGCCGACCTGATCCACTGGCTGCGGCACAAGGCGCGGGCCTGGATCTTCTCCACCGCCCATCCGCCGGCCGTGGCGGCGGCGGCGGCCCGCGGCATCGCGCTTCTGGCCGAGGAGCCGCACCGGCGCCGGGAACTGCTCGCCGCCGCCGCCACGTTTCGCGCGGCGCTCGCAGCGGCCGGCGTCGCCGCCGCCGGCCGGGGGCAGATCGTGCCGATCGTCGTCGGCACGGCCGATCGCGCGGTCGCCGTCGCTGCCCGGCTCGCCGAGGCCGGCCTGTTCGTGCCGGCCATCCGGCCGCCGAGCGTGGCCGACGGCGGCAGCCTCGTACGGGTGAGCCTCGCCTGGCACCATACGGCCGACGACCGCGACCGCCTCCTGGCCGCCCTCGCCTCCTGCCTCCGCCCCTGCTGAAGACGCACATGCCCAGTGACCGCACGCCTGATTCCCGGCCCTGGTGCGTCGTCGGCGCCGGCCCGTCGGGCCTGACGGCGCTCAAGAATCTCCTCGCGGCCGGCGTGGCCGCCGAGTGCCTCGAGCGGGAGGACGACGTCGGCGGCAACTGGTATTTCGGCTCCGCGGCCTCGAGCGTCTTCGCGTCGACCCGGCTCATCAGCTCGAAGACGATGACGGCCTATGCCGATTTCCCCATGCCACGGGAATGGCCCGCCTATCCCGACCACCGGCAGTGCCTCGACTATCTGCGCCGCTACGCGCGGCACTTCGACCTCGTGCCACACATCCGCAGCCGGACGGCCGTCGAGCGGATCGAGCCGCTACCGGGCGGCGGCTGGCTGGTGCGGTCGGCCGACGGGCCGCCGCGGTCCTATGCGGGCGTGGTCATCGCCACCGGCCACAACCGGGTGCCGCGGCATCCCGACATTCCGGGCGCCTTCGCCGGCACGCTCCTGCACGCCTGCGACTACAAGTCGCCCGCGCTGCCGGTCGCGCTGGCCGGCAGGCGGGTGCTCGTGATCGGCGGCGGCAACTCGGCCTGCGACATCGCGGTCGACGTGTCCGCGCACGCGGCGACGACGGTGCTCTCGCGGCGCCGCGGCTACTTCGTCGTGCCGCGGTTCATCATGGGTCGGCCCGCCGACCTCCGCGGCGAACGGCTGCTGCGGCTCGGGCTGCCGCTGTGGCTGCGCCGGCTGGTGAGCATGCGGGCGATCGACCGCGAGATCGGCCTCCCCTGGCGGCACGGGCTGCCGCGGCCCGACCACCGGCTCTGGGAAACCCATCCGGTCGTGAACACCGCGCTGCTCGCACGGATCGATGCCGGCGCCATCCGCGCCGCCGGCGACGTGGCCCGGTTCGACGGCGACACCGCGGTGTTCGCCGACGGCGGCCGCGAGCCGTTCGACGTCGTCATCTGTGCGACCGGCTACCGGGTCGACATGCCGTTCATCGCACCGGAGCACGTCGCGGCCGACGCCGCCGGCTGCCCGCGGCTGTTCCTCAACCTGCTCCATCCGACACGGGACGACATCGCCGTGGTCGGCCTCATCCAGCCGGACAGCGGCCAGTGGTGGCTCACCGACCTCCAGGCGCAGCTCGTGGCACGGATGGCGGTGGCGGCACGCCGCGCGCCGCAGGCCGCCGCCTGGCTCTACCGCGCCCGCAGCCGTCCGCAGGCCGCCCCGCTCCGCTACGTCGCGTCGCCGCGGCACCGTCTCGAGGTCGAGCATTTTTCATACGGCCGCACGCTCCAGCGGCTGATCGCATCGATGGATCGACGGCTCCGCGCGGCGGCTGCGGAGTGATCCTGCCGGCCCGCGGCCGGCACTACCGGGCGGACTGCGGCAGCACGAGGGGCGGCGGCTGTGCGGGGGCGGCCGCTCCCGCGGCCGGCGCCGGCTGCGGGTTGCCGAAGAGCGTCTCGAGGCCGCGCGAGAGGCTCGGGCCGATCACGGCCTCGGCGGTGTTCTCCACGACCCGTCCCAGGATCGTGTCGATCGCGCCTGCGTCGAACTGCGGCCGCTGCACCGTGCCCTTGAGCGGAATCACCAGCGGCGTCCGCAGGAGCTGGCCCACCACGGGCGTCGCGCCGGCAATGTCGCCGCGGAAGGCGACCTCCACGACCATTGCGAGCGCGCCATCGGCCCCCACGCTCCCGGCCGACCGCACGACGAGCTGCCCGGCGTCGATCACCAGGCCCTCGTGCCACAGCCGGCGGTCTGCCAGCCGGAAGCTGACGGGCTCCGGCCGCACCCGCAGGAGCACCGCCTTGTCCCCGAACGCGAACCGTGGATCGATAGCCGACTGCAGCTTGACGATCAGGTTCATCAGCGGCCCGATCACCTCGCCGGGCGTGGCCTCGAGGCTTTCGAAGATCACCTGCCCAGACGCCTCGCCGCCGAAGGGATCGGCCAGCGGCAGCCGCGCGCCGGCCATGTCGACGCTCATCAGGCCCTGCATCTGGGCCGAGTGGCCGACCAGGGGCACGAGCCACGACACCCAGCGATCGCACAGCTGCCGCGTGAGCACGATGCGGTCGAGGCAGCGGCCGGGGGGCACGACCAGCTCGCCGGGGGCGGGCAGCAGCCGCAGCCACGGCGCCCCGCGGAGCCGGCCCCCCGCGGTTCCCAGGTCGAAGGGCCCAAGCGCCAGCTGCCCCTCGAAGAGCCGCACCACCATCTCGCCCGGCTCGATCCGCACGCCGGCGATCTCGGCCGACGTCCAGGCCGCCGACGTGTCGATCGACACGGCGCGGAGCCGGGCGGCCAGGTCGGCCGGCGGGCGTGCCACCGACGCCGGACGGGCGATGCGGCCCACGGTCTCCTGCCCGCGCGGACCACCGGCGGCAGACAGCCAGTCCTCGGGCAGCGGGAGTCGCTCCTGTCCGCCGGCCGCAGCCGTCGCGCCGCCCGCGGCGGCGGCGAGGCCGTCGAGGGGCGTGCGCAGTGTGAACGGCCGCGCGCCCGCTCCCACCAGCCGCAGCCGCCCGCCGGTCCAGGGCGTCGCGAGCCGCGACACCTGCTCCCAGTCGTAGGCGACGTTGCCGCCGAGCTCGAGCAGTCGCCGCGAGGACCAACCTTCGATGCTGCCCGCGGCCGCGACGGCGGCCGTCGACGACTCGACGGCGAGACGGTTGACCGTCATGCGGTCGCCGGCGGACCCCCGCGGGCAGGTCACCTCCGCGACGAGCGTCGCCCGCGGCTCGCTCCACAGGGCCGCGCCAGCGCCACCGGCAAAAGACCCAGCGCCGCCAACCGCAGCCCCCGCACCGCCGGCAACCGCCTCGTCGCCCCGGCCGCGTCCAGCGGGCCGGCTCGCGAGCGACAGCTGGCTCCCGGTGGCCTCCACGAGCACGTTGAGTCCCAGCGGCGTGTCGACGAGCTCCGCCGTGCCCCATCCCCGCCCTCCGACCGGCCAGCGGTCCGCCACGGTCGTCGGCAGCAGCCAGCGTTCGATCCGCCCCAGGTCGCACTGCCACTGCACCTTGCCGCGAAGCCGGTCGACGAACGCATCGACGGCACCGGTCGCTCCCAGCCGGCCGCTGGCGGGCAGGAGGGTGCATCCACCAGTGCGCACCGAGAGCGTCGCGGTGAGGAATTCGGCCGAGGAGATCTCGACCGCGCCGTTGCCAGCGTTCCAGCGGCCGGCGGCCGTGGCCACGACGCGCGGCTCGACGATCCTGCGGTCAGCGACCCGCACCGACAGCTTTTCGATCTCGCCGCCGGCCCGTGTGATCTGCCAGGCATCGCCCTGCGCCGTGAGGACTGCCTGCGCCTTCAGGCGGCCGGCCACCTCCACGTCGCCGAGGCCACCGCGCGGACCCATGACTGCCGCCCAGCGCGGGCACCACCGCGACAGCTCTCCCGTGAGCGAGCAGTCCGCGGCCAGCGGTTCTGCGCCGGGAGCCGCCCGCAGCCACGGCATGCCACGGCCCGCGGCCTCCCCGCCGAGCCAGGGATTGATCAGGGCCCCTCCGGTGAGCGTCACCTCGAGCGAGTCGTCGGCGGCAGAGAGGAGGGCATGCCCGCGATCGACCAGGACGGCGGCGCCGGCCATGCCCCCCGAGCCCTCGGCCACGAGCGTCAGCTCGGGATCCCGCCACGAGGCCGCCCCGGGTCTGGTGAACTCGAACTCGGTCAGGCTGGCCGACAGCTTCACCCGCGAGGTGGCCGCGTTCGCCACGCGGTCGACGTCGATGCGGCCGCGGGCGCTGCCCTGCAGCCGCGCGCCCGCGAGGTCGATCACCTCCGCCGCCTCGGCGGCCAGCCCGCCGAGGTCGATCGTCCACTGCACCGCTGCGGATGCGGCGGTGCCGGCGGCCGAGACCTCGATCGCCGGTGACGCCAGCCGCGCCTCCTCGATCCGCAGCCGATCGCCCCGGGCCGGCCCGCGCCGGCCGCGCAGCCACCCGGTGAACGGCTCGCTCCACCGCAGGAGACGCTCCTCGACGGCCGCGCCGGCGGCCTGCTGCTCGGGCGCCGCCGGAACGGTCTGGATGGCCGCGACGTCCCGCGACGACGTCCTGACCTCGAGCACCCTGTCGTGGCCGTCCGCCCGGGACGCCGCGGTCAGCTGCACCTGGCCGCCGGTGACACGCACGTCCGGACGCACGGCCAGCCCCGCGGGCATGGCCCGCGCCGCCGCGGCCAGATCGACGTCCACGGCCACCGCGAAATCCTCGGTCACGAGCGCCTCTGCCCAGTCCCACGAATCTCCGACCGGCAGGCGGATGCGGCCCGACGCCTCGGCGCTGAACAGCCGCGACGACACCGCGAGCGACCTGACGACCACCCGCTCCCCCTCGACCGAGATGTCCAGCGGCATCTCGGCGCGGTCGAGCGTCACGATCTCGGCGAGCGTGTCTGACCCGCAGAAGGCCAGCTTCGTGCCCGACACGACCCCCGACACGCCCAGGCCCGTCGACGGGGGTCGCCGGCCCGGATTCGTCAGCCCGCCGCCTGCGGCGCCGCCGGAGGACGGCGGCAGCGAGATGTCGAGCCGCACGTCGACGAGGCCATCGAGCACGTGCGTCCACGCGAACCTGGTGGCGGCGACGCTCGTCACGCCCAACGGCAGCCGGGTGGCGGCCACCGCCAGCGACCGCGGAACGGCGGCCGCCTCCGCCGCGGTCACTGGCACGTCGGGAGAAGACACCGACCAGCCGCCATCGCGCGCGAGGATGGCCGTCGCGCCCGCCGCCACCGTGGTGCGATCGAGCCGCGCAGAGGATGACGCGGTGTCGACGGCAGGCTGCCCGCCCGGCCCGGCGGAATGCCGCGCGCGATCGGAGGCGACACGGTTCGCCGCCGCGGCGAGATCCCGCAGCGGCTCGCCCGCGTACCGCGCCCTGCCGGAGATGGTCCAGCCGGCCAGCGTGGCGTCGGGCCGCACCGTGCCGGCGGCCAGGATGTCGGTGATCCGCCACGCATCGTCGCGGGCGAGGTCGACGAGCTCGACGGCGGCATCGACCACCTCCAGCTCGAACGATGGCGGCGACACGGTGGACTGGCTGGCGGACGCCAGCCACGGGGCGAGCACGTCCTCGATCGAGCTGCCGCCGGGGCGGACCTCGACGAGCACCTCGCCCCCCACCAGCCGCACGGTGCCCAGGTCCCGCGGCCTGACAAGCAGCCCGACGAGCCCGCGATCGATCACCAGCCGCGGCACCGCCACGAGCGGACGCCCCTGCCGGTCGCAGAGCGTCACGTCGCGATATTCGATGCCGCCCCACCAGCGCCACACGGCGGCGCGGCTGGCGACGTGTCCGTCGATGCCGGCCAGCGCCATCTCCAGCGGCCGATCGCGCAGCCGCGTGAGCACCGCGACCGCCGGCGCGAACCACACGGCCGCCGCCAGGGTGGCCAGTCCCACGAGCCAGACGAGCGGCCGCCGCCGCGGCCGGCCGCCGGCAGTTCTCGAGTGTCGCGAGCGCATGCCCGGAGTATAGGAAGAGGGGGTGCCTGCCGCGAAGCCGAATATCGCAGGCGGTCGCGGCGCACTCAGCTCGATGCAAGCCGCCGGAGATCCTCAGGCGTGTCGACGTCCATGAACGACGCCAGCGTCGGGTCGGCCGTCGCCAGCAGGGGCTCGTCGACCAGCCGCACCGCGGACGGCTCGTCGGCGAGCAGGCTCGTGGCCAGGCCGCGCGGGTCGCGGCGGCCCGCCGCCAGCCAGGACTCCAGCCGCGAAAGCATCCGCACGTCGAACACAGACACGAGCACCTGCAGGTGGCCGTGCGCGACCGGCAGGGTCCAGAGGACGTCCGCGCCGGTCGGTGCTGCCGCCCCCTTCTCCCCGCCCACGCCCTCACCAGCCACGCCCTCACGCGCGGCCTGCAGGAGCAGCCGGATCATTTCCCGGCGCACCAGCGGCACGTCGCAGGAGACCACGACGAACCGCCGGGGTGGTGGCGAGGTCGCCGCGACCGCGGCGCGGATGCCGTCGCGGATTGCCGCGAGCGGCCCCGCAGCCGGCACGGTGTCGCGGACCACCGTGGCCCCGGCCACCGGGGGCAGATCGGCTCCGTCGGCCGCCACCACCACGACCGCCGCGACCTCCGGTGACAGTGCCGCACACACCCGCTCGAGGAATGTCCGCCCGTCGAGCTCGAGCCATGCCTTGCCGGACGCCGCCACGGCCCCGAGCCGCGTCGCCCTGCCGCCCGCCAGCACGATGCCCACCGCCTCCGGATCGGGCCGCCCCTCCGCTCGCTCCACGCTCGCCTCCTCTCGAGGATGGACAGACACGGGTGCACGGTCAGGCATGGCGAGGGGCGCCGCCGCTGGGTGCGGCCGCCGGGCCATGCGGCACCGTATACTGCCGCGAGCCGCGCCACCCGCGCGTCGTCCCGGCCGTTCGTCACTCCCCAGGGATTCCGCCCATGTCCACGCCCGCCCGCTGCAAAGCCCGGCATGCCGCCGCGACATCCTACCCCGCCGCCGCATGGCGTGGCCTGGCCGCGCCGGCCGTCTTCGTGGCCGCCCTGTGCTTCGCAGCCGGCGCGGAAGCCCAAGTGCCTCCGACCGCGAGCCTGCCGCCGATCTTCAACGGCCGGGATTTCTCCGGCTGGACGCTGCCGGAGCAGCCCTACTGGAAGGTCGTGGACGGCGTGATCGTCGGGCAGAGCGACGAGCAGAAGAAGGGCTCGATGCTCTACACCGAAAAATCGTACGGCGACGTGATCGTAGAAGGGGAGGTGCGGTTCACGGGCGAGATCGACAGCGGCTTCATGCTGCGGAAGCCCGAGGTGCAGGTGCAGATCGGCGTGTCGCGGAGCCTGAAGCGCGACATGACCTGCTCGTTCTACGTCGGCACCTATCCGGAAGAGGCACAGGCACCCCGGGCGGCGGAACTCCTCAAGCCCGGCGAGTGGAACAGGATCCGCGTCGAGGCGAAGGGAGACACCTTCACCGTCTGGCTCAACGGCGAGAAGGTCTCGCAGTACACGAGCGCCACGTACAAAGACCCCGGCCCGATCGGCCTGCAGATCCACGGCGGCCTCGTGATGAAGGTCGAGTTCCGCGACCTGCGGGCTCTGCCGCTTTAGCCTTCACGTTCCACAAGCCATCCATGGCCGCCGGCCGAAATGGCTGGCTCAATCAGCAGACTGGCGTCTGCGGCGGCGTGCTACCGCAAGAACCGCTCGATCCGGTCGAGACCCTCGGCGAGCTTCTCCTCCGAGGCCGCGAACGACATCCTCACGTGCCCTTCGGCACCGAAGGCACTGCCGGCCACCAGGGCGACGTGCTCCTTCTCCAGGAGCGCCTCGCACCACTGCATGCTGGTCGTGATGCCGTCGCGGCCTTTCCGCAGGTGCTGACCGATGTCGAAGAAGGCGTAGAAGGCGCCCCCGATCGCGGGCAGTCGGATGCCGGGCATCGCGGCGAGCCGCGCGGCGACGAGGTCACGGCGACGCTGGAACGCCCGGCACATCTCGGCCACGCACTCCTGCGGCCCGGTGAGGGCCGCTACGGCCGCGTGCTGGCTGACGCTGCACGGGTTGCTCGTCTCCTGGCTCTGCAGGTTGCCGATCGCCTTCGCGAGCGGCTCCGGGCAGATCGTCCAGCCGATCCGCCAGCCCGTCATCGAGTAGGTCTTGCTGACGCCGGCGACCACGACGGTCCGCTGCTCGAGTCCGGGCCGCAGGGTCGGGAACGACACGGCCGAGCGGCCGTCGAAGACGAGCTGGTCGTAGATCTCGTCCGACACCACCGCGAGGTCGGCCTCGATGGCGATGTCGGCCAGCTGCCGCAGCTCGTCGGCCGTGTAGACCACGCCGGTCGGGTTGCTCGGCGTGCACAAAAGGAGCATCCGCGTGGCGGGCGTGAGCGCCGCCCGCAACGCCTCGGGCCGCAGCTTGAAGTCGTCCTCGATGCGGGTCGACACGAGCACAGGCTTCGCGCCCGAGAGCTTGATGAGCTCCGCGTAGCTGACCCAGTAGGGGGTGGGCACGATCACCTCGTCGCCCTCGTCGAGCAGCGCGGTGAACGCGTTGTGCAGCGCGTGCTTCGCCCCGTTGGACACGACCACCTGGGCCGGCGTGACCGCCAGGCCGGTGCGGCGGGTGTAGTCGGCGGCCACGGCCTGCTTGAGCGCCGGGATGCCGGCGGCGGGCGTGTACTTGGTGCGGCCGGCCCGGATCGCGGCCTCGGCGGCCTGGCAGATGTGGAGCGGGGTGGGGAAGTCGGGCTCACCCACCGACAGATCCACCACATCCACGCCGGCGGCGGTCATGGCCGCGGCACGGGCGGCCATCGCCAGCGTGGCCGAGGGCTCGAGCGCCCGCATGCGGCGGGCCAGATGGAGGCTGTCGGTGGACGCGTGGGGCACTGCCTTCGTCTCGGGAGCCATGCGGTCTTCGTGCCGCGGGCCTTCGCGCCCGCCTCCTTTGCGTGATGCTTTTCTCCGTGAGAAGATGATGATACCAAGGGCCGCGTCGATTCCCAGTTGCCGGCGTCCCCGGCGGCCCGCGGCCCTCCGTCCGGAAAGTCGACCCCATGCCAGGCAGCCGCATCGGTCTGTGGCTCATCGGAGCCAAGGGTGGCGTCGCCACCACCGTGATGACGGGGCTGGCGAACCTCGCCCGCAACGCGATCGCTCCCGTCGGCCTCGTGACCGAGCTCGAGCCCTTCACGACGCTCGATCTCGTCGGCTTCGACGACATCGTGGTGGGGGGGCACGACATCCGGCCCGGCGGGCTGGCCGACGAGGCCCGGCGGATGTGGACGGACAGCCGCGCGATCCTGCCTGAGCTGATCGACCATGCCGACGACTTCCTCGCCGAGGTCGAGTCGCGGCTACGGCCGGGCACGGTGGTGGCGGCGGGGGACAAGATCCGCGAACTGGCCGACGCCGCGATCGTGGCCCGCGTGGAGACGCCTCGGCAGGCGATCGACCGGGTGCGGGCCGACATCCTCGCCTTCGCCGCCGCCGAGAAGCTCGGCCACGTCGTCGTGGTGAACCTCGCCTCCACCGAGCCCCCCGCGTCGCTGCCGATCCCGCGCGACCTCCGGGAACTCGATCCGCTGCTTGACGATCCGACCGCCTGCCCGCTCCCCGCCAGCAGCCTTTACGCGCTGGCCGCCTTTGGCGCCGGCGCGTCCTACATCAACTTCACCCCGTCGACGGGCGCCACGCCGGCGGCCCTGCAGGAGGCGGCCCTGGAGCGGCGGATCGCCCATGCCGGCTGCGACGGAAAGACCGGGGAAACACTTCTCAAGAGCGTGCTCGCGCCGATGTTCGCCGCCCGCCACCTGGAGGTGATGAGCTGGGTCGGTCACAACATCTTTGGCAACATGGACGGCAAGGTGCTCGACGACCCCCGGAACAAGGCGACCAAGGTGCGGAGCAAGGACCACCTGCTCGCCGGCATCCTCGGCTACCCGCCCCAGACGCACGTCTCGATCGAATACATCCGGAGCCTCGGCGACTGGAAGACCGCCTGGGACCACATCCATTTCCGCGGGTTCCTCGGCACGCCGATGACCATGCAGTTCACCTGGCAGGGCTGCGACTCGATCCTCGCCGCGCCGCTGGTGCTCGATCTGGTGCGGCTGGTGGACCGGGCCCGGCGGGCCGGCGAATACGGCGCCATCCCCTGGCTGGCCTGCTTCTTCAAGAGCCCGATCGGCGTCACAGAGCAGGCCTTCGCTGCGCAGTTCGCGATGCTCGTCGACTGGGCCAGTGCGCATGCGAGCGGCCGCGGCGACGCCACGCTTGTGACACGCGCGTGACACGTGCGTGACGCCCGACGACGGTCCGGCACCGCTCTCCACCGTGTCATGCCGGTGTGTTGCCGCCGAAAAAATCGAAAAAAGTTGGTGAATTTCTCTTGACAGTTTTCGCATCCATCCTTCACAACAACGCTCGCGACGTCACGAAACGCCGTCATGCAACGCAGCAATGCGTTGCCGACGACGCGATGGGACGGAGCGAAACGTCGGCCTTTCCCCTCCACGAGAGCACCCGGGGGAATGGCCGTGTGAAGCGTGCGGGTGCTCATGGCAAGGAGCCATCACAATGGCGAAGAAGAAGAAGAAGGCTGCCAAGAAGGTCGCCAAGAAGAAGAAGGGCCACGGCTGAGCAGGTGGTCGAGCAGGCACCTTCGGGTGCTCGCTCGGCCGGGCGAAACGGAGTTTCGCCAACCATTGCCAGTCTTCTTGGACTGCCTTCCACGGGTCCGGTGGGTCGCCTCGTGCGGCATGCTTGGCCCGCAGCTCGGCATCCTTCTTTCGCTTCGGCGAGATAAGAGTCGGGCCGTTCCACGTTCAGACGAGAAAGGCCGGCCCGGGCCCTTGGGCGCCCGGGCCGGCCTGATTTTTTGACCTGTCGGCCTGATTTTTGACCTGACGCGTGACCTGGTTTTTGCGGCGGTCCGGCCATTTTTCAGATGCTAGGATGGCGGCCATGCACCCGCCGCCCTCGGCTCCAGACTCCCTCCCGGGTGGCGGGAAACACCCCGCCCCCCGCATCCGCGGCGTCTTCCTGTTGGCGACCTGCCAGGGAGGGGCGGAGGCGGCGCTCTGCGAGCGTCAGCAGGCGGTTGTGCCGCAGGCCTCCAAGGCGGCCTGGCGCCGGGGCGTGGTCACCTTCAAGCTCACAGACTTCGATCCACCCGACGACTTCTTCCCCGATCTCGTCTATGCGCGGGCGCTGATCCGTTCGCTCGGTCAGGTGGCGGCCCCGTCCCAGCCGGAGCAGGTCACCGCCCTCCGGGAGCTGGTGGCCCACTCGCAATGGGACAACGTGCATGTCTGGTGCCGCGATCCCCGGGCCGAGGCCGACCCGGTCGCGGTGCGCGGTGCGCTGCTGGCGGCACACGAGCTGCCGGTTGCGCTCCCCCCGACGGCCGCCCCCGGCGATCTCGTGCTCGACTGCGTGATCGACACTCCCGAACGGTGGTGGGTGGGCTGGCATAGGGCGGGAACGCCCGCGAGCCGGCGTGCCGGCGGCATGCACCCCGTCGCACTCGCCACCGACAAGGTCTCGCGGGCCTGGCTGAAGCTCGACGAGGCGATCGAGACGTTTGCGATTCCGCTCTCGCGCGGCCAGCGGGCGATCGAGCTGGGTTGCGCGCCAGGCGGCGCGTGCCAGCGGCTTCTCGAGGCCGGCCTCGACGTCGTGGGCGTCGACCCGGCGGTCGTCGATCCGCGGGTGGCCGCGCATCCTCGGTTCACGCAGTGGCGGATGCGGGCCCGCGAGGTGAAGCTGCGGGACTTCCGTGGCTGCGACTGGATCGTGGCCGATATGAACATCGATCCCAAAAGCGCGCTCGAATCGATCGGCCGGGCCGTGACGGCCCCCGGCGTGCGGCCGGCCGGCGTCATCGCCACACTCAAGCTTCCCGACTGGTCGCGGGCCGCGGAGCTGCCGGGGTGGCTGGAGCTGTTCGAGGCCTGGGGCTTCACGCCGCGGGCCAGGCAGCTCTCCACGGGCGGCCGGGAGGTGTGCGTGGTGGCGGTGCGGCAGCGCCGCCGCTGACCGACATCACTCCCCGGGCCAGACGTGGTCCGGATCGGTGAGGCTGCCCGAGCCGAAGAGCCTGCGGCCATGGGGCGTGTCGACCACCAGGCTACCGTCGGCCGCGATGCCGCGGCAGATGCCCGCGACCCTCTCCGCACCCTGAAACACCGTGACCGGATGGCCGTCGAGGCCGCACCGCGCCCGATACCGCTCCACGAACGCCGCGGGGCTCGCAACCGTCTGCGTCAGGAGCGCGAAGAGCCGGGGCAGGAACACCAGGAGCAGATCCTGCCGCGACAGCACGCGGCCCGTGAGGTCGGGCAGCGTGATGAGCCGCCGCTGCAGCGCAGGAGGTGCATCCCGACTCGAACCGGCCGTGTTCACGCCGACACCGAAGATCGCTCTGCCTCCCGCCGGCGCCTCGACCAGGATGCCGGCGAGCTTTCTGCCTTCGACCTCGACGTCGTTGGGCCAGCGGACCGTCGGCTCGACGCCGGGAACGGCCGCGGCGACCGCCTCGGCGAGCGCCACACCGCAGGCCAACGACCAGACCGCGGGCGGCGCCGCGCGTGCCGGCCCGGCGTCGACGACTACGCTCACCGCGAGGCTCGCGTCGGCCTGCCACCAGCCCGCCCCGCGGCGGCCGCGTCCGGCCGACTGGCGATCGGCGACGACGGCGGCCGGCAGAGGGCAGCATGGATCGAGGGCGAATTCCCGCGCCCGCTCCATCGTCGAGTCGATTGCGGCCAGATGCTCGAACCGCGCCAGGCCCGTGCCGGCGACCAGCGTCTCGGCGTCGATCGGGTCGGAGTCGGGCAGGGAAGGCGCGGCCATGGCGACCGAGTATTGACGCCGCCGGCTCCACGGACCACTGGTGCCACGCACGATTCCGCATGGGAACCGCGTCGCCGCCCGCGTTGCCGCACCAGCCGGCGGCGGGGTTGGGCAGCGGTCTTCACCCCCCGGGCATCACCACGGCCGCCCCGGTCCGCGGCGGTTCCAGCCGTCGACGCCGGTGGTGCAGGATGGGGAGCCTGCGCAGGCATGGCCGCGGCAGCCGGGGCAAGGGCGGCAGGCGGCCCCGATCCGCCGGCAGGGGCCGCCCCGCTGCGACCTTGACCCTCGCCGCTCAAGCGCGGTACCCCCCCTTGCTTTGGCGACAGTCTGCCCGCCCGTGCCGGGCCGGACGGCCGGGCTCTGCTTCGTAGCCCACGATCCACGCTCAGGATGCGGTCTCGCGTGCGCTCCGGCCATCTCCATCTCCAGACGCTCATCCTCGCACACGCGCTTGCGTGCGCGGCAGCCACGCTGCCCCGCGACGCCCTGGCGCAGACGGTGGCGCTGCCCCCACCGGCCGCGTCGTCACTCGATCGGATCGCGCAGGCGCCGGCGCTGCCGCCGCCGCCGCCCGGATGGGATGCCTACGCGCCGCAGGCCTCGCAGCTCTTTCCAGCGCCGGCCGCTGCGCCCGGCGGCTCGACCTGGGCGCCCTCGGCGATCAGCGGACAGCCAGGCTATCCCGGCTACTCGACCGCGGCGCCCTCGCTGACGCCGACACAGGGTCCGCCGCCGATGAGCGGCTCGCTCTTTCCTCCCGGCTACCCGTCACAGAACTCCACCTTCCAGCAGACGATGCGGCTCTACCAGGGCGCCCGGGGCAGCTGGGCCTACCTCTTCGGCAACGGGCAGGGCACGAGCGTCGGCGTCAATGAGCTCGACACGACGGCCACGTTCGCCGTGCCGTTCTTCCACAACTCGCCGGCGAACCTCAACCACGCGCCGCTCTTGATCACACCCGGCTTCGGCCTGCAGCTCTGGGACGGCCCGCAGACGACGCCATCGATGACGGCCGACCTGCCGCCGAGCACCTACGACATCTTCATCGACGGCGCCTGGAACCCCCAGTTCACGCCGCTCTTCGGCGCGGAGCTCGGCCTGCGGGTCGGCATCTTCACCAACTGGGACGTCTTCGTCTGGCAGAGCTGGCGACTCATGGGCCGGGCGATCGGCACGCTGCAGCTCACCCCCACCATGCAGGCCAAGGCGGGCATCGTCTACCTCGACCGCAACCTGGTGAAGCTCCTGCCGGCGTTCGGCGTCGTCTGGACCCCGGACGCGAACACCCGCTACGACATCTTCTTTCCGGCGCCGCGGGTCGCCCGCCGGCTCACGACGATGGCCAACCGCAACGTCTGGGGCTACGTCGCCGGCGAGTACGGCGGCGGCGCGTGGACGTTCCGCCGCAGCACCTTCAACTCCGACGGAAGCCAGTACACCGGCATCTCGCCGTTCGACTACAACGACATCCGCGTCACACTGGGCACGGAATTCATCCCGATCACCGGGACCGGGCTCGCGGGCAACATGGAGGTGGGCTACGTCTTCGCCCGCCAGCTCTTCTACGTCGACGGCCCGCCTTCGGGGCAGTATCAGAACCTGAACGACACGCTCATGCTGCGTGTCGGCCTGGCCTACTAGCTGGCGTGGAAAAAGCCCTCCCTGGCCTTTTCCCACGAGGGCAAGCGGCAAAAACCGAGATTTTTCGCCGCTCGCTGCCGCCGCTTCCAGCGGCGGACGACTTTATCCACGGCCTCCTAGCCCTCAGTGCGTGCATGACCGGCGGGCCACGATCTCTTGGCACAGGGCGAGGACCGGCAGACGTGGCTGATCGCAGACGCACATCGCCGCGGGGCCCAACGGCCGCCGGACAAACGTTCGCCGGACTGTCGGCCTGCCAGCGCGGCGACCTGCTGCCGTGCCTGGTCGCATGCCTGCTCGCCGCCCGACTGCTGGCGGCCACCGCCGCCCACGCCGACGCGCCGGCCATCCCCAACTCGCCGCCGGAGGCGGTCGCCGTCGACGCGGATCGCGTCCGGCCGCTGCCGCCGATCGATGAACGGCCAAAGACGCTCTTCGACCAGATCCGGCTGGCGGCGCTGGGCGACCCGCAGGACCTCGAGGAGCCGCTCATGCCCGACGACCTGGCGCCGCCGGGCCAGCCGCGGCAGGAGTTCGAACCGCCGGCGGGCCGCAAGCTGCCTCCGGGCGCGAAGCCCGGCATCCTGCAGCAGGCGCTCTGCATGGCCACGGAGCTGCCGAAGCTCGATGCGAACGGCCTCGGCCTGACGACCCTCGAGAAGACGATCACGCTGGGGCTGCCCTGTCCGACGGTGCAGTCGCCGCTGTTGGTCACGACCGGTTTCGTCGGCACGCTCACCGACATCCCGCCGGGCGCCGACATCCCGGGCGAGCTGTTCGAGGGCTACGTCCAGGCGCGGTGGCTCAAGAAGCTGAACGAGCGGGTGGGGATCGACCTGGCGGTCTCGCCGGGCTGGTACAGCGACTTCCACAACGACTCGCCCCAGGCGATGCGGATCACGGGCCACGGCTTCACGGCCTGGGAGGCCCACGAGGACCTGCGGGTGATCGCGGGCCTCATCTACCTTGACCGCTACGACGTCGACTTTCTACCGGCCGGCGGCCTGCTCTGGACGCCCGCCGACGACAAGCGGTTCGAACTCATCTTTCCGCGGCCGCGGCTGGCTTGGCGGATCGCCGAGCGACCGCGGGCGAGCCACTGGCTCTATCTGGCGGCGGAGTTCGGCGGCAACCAGTGGGCCATGCAGTCGGTCACCGGCCCGACGAAGGGGCAGGACCAGATCATCGTCATCCGCGACTACCGGCTTCTGGCGGGCTGGGAGCGCAAGCCCGCGGATCTCGGCCTCTCGTGGAAGTTCGAGGCGGGCTGGGTCACCGGCCGCTCGGTGCAGTACTACCTCACCGATCAGCCCTGGCTCTATCCGTCCGACACGTTCCTCGTCCGTGCGGGCGTCTGGTATTAGACCGCTTTGGTTGTTCGTGGAACACGATCCGTCCGGAGCGATCACCGCCGGCCCGGCTCCCCGTGCTCGGCAGGATTCAGAGCGCAGCACCAGTGGGCGGATGCCCGCCAAGCGAAAACCGCAGGATGCGGTGTTTCGCGTGCAGCCGGCCCGGCAGCAGTGGCGTCAGGGTCCAAACGGCGCCGCCGGCAGGCCGAGCTGTTTGCGACGGCCCTCGATCGCGGCCATGTATTCCGTGATCCGCGACCGCTGCGCCGGGGTGGTCCTGTCGATGACGCTCTTCCGCCAGCGGTTGCGGTCGTCCTGCGATCCGCCGGGCCCGTTGCCGGGGGCCGCCTTCGCCGGGTCCGTGCCGCGGCCGCCGACGCCCGCCCACTTCAGCGCCGTCTTCCCGGCCTCGAAGGCCTTGCGCATGAGTTCCCCCTGCCTGATCTCCGCGTCGAGAAACGCCTGCCGGTCGGCGGCGGGCAGGGCGAAGTAGGCCTGCGCCTTGCCATCCACGATGCGGAGCATCGCATCGCGGCCCGACTGGATCGCCTGCGGCCGCAGCTCGGGGGGCAGCGCCTGCACCTTCAGCATGAAGCCGCCGATCGCCGCCGCACGTTCCGCCGCCTCGGCGAGCGACTGCGGGCCCCGCTCGGGCGGATACCGGCGGATGAGGTCCTCCTGGAGCAGCCGCAGCTCGGTGATCCGCGGATCCTCGTGCGGCCCGAACCAGCCCGCCCACCAGCCGCCCGCCGCGGTCGCCGTGAGCGCCGCCACGACGCCGGCGATCACGGCGGCCCGCTTGTGTCGACGTGTCATCGCCATGATCGTCACGTGGGTTCGTGGCCGGGGGACCGCCCGCTTTTCGGGCTGGTCACTTCGTCGGCGGCGCTTCGGTGGGAATCGCCGTCTCCTGATAGAAGATCTCGAGCCACTTGCCGTCGCGGCGCACGTAGAGCGACGACGACTCGACGGTGGTCTGCGCGAGCCGCTTCCCCTTGTGGACCCCCTCGAAGCTGGCCCGATAGAGCACCAGCGCCGCGTCCGCGTTGATCCGCATCATGCTCACGTCCCCCATGGAGTACGTGACGAGGTGGAAGTCGTCCATGGTGCGGAGAAACTCCTCCCGGCCGGCCACCGTGCCGTCGGCGAAGAAGCCCTTGAACTCGGGCGCCATGTAGCCGCGGAAAAACTCCTTGTCATCGCGGACCGTGGCCTCCCAGCTGGCCCGCTCGAGCGCCGTCAGCTCCGCGAGCAGCGGCGCGTCACCCGGCGTCTGGGCCTGAGCCGAGGCGGCGGCGGGAACCACGGCCGAGACCACGCACGCACACACGAGCAGGACACGGCTGACAGACCTCATGGAGACCCCCTGGGCAAGAACGAGCGCGGAAAAGCCGCAGCCGGAAAGCAGTCGGAACACACAGACGCAACGGAGGGCCCCGGCTGGCGATCGGCAGTGCGAGGCGGCACCCGGAGCGGCGCATTCTCCGGCGGCGGCCCGACAGGGTCAAAGGGGCGCACGGCCCGGACCACCCGACCGGCGGCGGCCGAGGTGCTGTCGGCCCTCGTTTCCCGTATTCTCACGGGTTCCATGCACCGAAGAGCCCGACACCTCCGCCTGATCGCGGCCGTGGCCGCCGGCTGGCTCTGCGCCGCCGTCGCGACCGCCACGTCGCCGCGGCCAAACGTGCTCGTCATCGTCGCCGACGACGCCGGCTGGGGCGACTACTCGTTCGTCGGCAACACGAACCTCGCCACGCCCGCGATCGACTCGCTCGCCCGCGACGGCGCGGTCCTCGAGCGGTTCTGCGTGCAGCCGGTCTGCGCCCCCACCCGGGCCGAGCTGCTCACCGGCCGCTATCATCCGCGCAGCGGCGTCCGCGGCGTCACGCTCGGCGAGGAGCGGATGGACCCCGCGGAGCGGACGCTCGCCGAGGTCTTCCGCGACGCCGGCCACGCCACCGGCTGCTTCGGCAAGTGGCACAACGGCACCCAGTGGCCCTACCATCCGCTGGCCCGCGGCTTCGACACCTTCTATGGCTTCACGGAAGGGCATTGGGGCGACTATTTCGATCCGCCCCTGGAGCACGACGGCCGGTTCGTCCGCGGCAGGGGCTACATCGCCGACGACATCGCCGCCCACGCCGGCGGCTTCATCGAGCGTGCGGCCGCGGCCGGCCGGCCGTTCCTCTGCTACGTCGCCTTCAACACGCCGCACTCGCCGATGTGCGTGCCCGACGAGGCATGGAACCGGTTCCGCGACAAGCCGATCGACCTGCGGGGCGCCGACGGCGACCGCGAGGAACTCCCCTTCACCCGCGCCGCCCTGGCGATGATGGAAAACCTCGACGCGAACGTGGCGCAGCTGCTCGCGACGCTCGACCGCCTAGGCGCGGCCCGCGACACGATCGTCGTCTATGTGTCCGACAACGGCGCCAACAGCACCCGCTGGTGCGGCGGCATGCGGGGCCGCAAGGGCACGACCGACGACGGCGGCGTGCGGAGCGTCTGCTGCCTCCGCTGGCCGGCGCGGATCACCGCCGGCACCGTCGTGCCGCAGCTCGCCGGCGCAATCGATCTGTTGCCCACGCTCGCCGGTCTGGCCGGCGTCGACCTCGGGCCGGTCAAGCCGCTCGACGGCATCGACCTCGCGCCGCTGCTGCTCGATCTCCCGTCGGCGGGGTCCGTCGCATCGCGGGCGGCAGAGCGCACGATCGTGGCGAGCTTCGGGGGCAAGGTGAGCGTCCGCAGCCCGACCCACCGGCTCGACGCCCAGGGCCGGCTCTACGACCTCGCCGCCGATCCCGGCCAGACCCGAGACATCGCCGGCGCCGCCCCGGAGGAGGCCGCGCGACTCGCTGGCATCGCCGCCGATTGGCGGAAGACCGTGCTGGCCGCGGTGCCCGTGCCGGCCGAGGAGCGGTTTCCGGTGGGTTTCCCGGGCAGCCCGCACACGGAGCTGCCGGCCCGCGACGGCCGACCGCACGGCGGCGTCGCGCGGAATGCCAAGGCGCCCAACTGCTCCCACTTCGTCCAGTGGACGAAGACCGACGACTCGATCACCTGGACGGTCGACGTGCTGACCGCCGGCACCTACGAGGCGGTGCTCTGGTACACCTGCCTCGCGGCCGACGCAGGGTCGAGCGTGAGGCTCTCCTGCGGCGACGCGTCGGTTGCAGCGACGATCCAGCCCGGCTGGGATCCGCCGCTCAACCGCGGTGAGGACCGGGTCGAGCGCCGCCACGGCGAGGGATTCGACAAGGAGTTCCGGCCGCTGTCGCTGGGCACGATCGATCTGGCGAAGGGGCCGGCCACGCTCGCGCTTGCAGCCACGACGATTCCGGGCGCGACCGTCGCCGACGTCCGCCGGCTGGTGCTCGTGCCGGTCGCCCGCTGACCCACACCCGATCCGTTCGAACACCCGCAGACACCCGCACCCCGAAAGAGCACGCCGATGACTGCCGAAACACCCGTGGAAATCTCCGCCGCCGAAGCGAAAACACTCCTCTGGGAGTCGCACCCCGGCGAGATGCTCCTGCTCGACTGCCGCACGCCGGAGGAGCATGCGACGGCCCGGATCGCAGGCGCCGTGCTGCTGCCGATGCAGGAGCTGCCCGAGCGGATCGGCGAGCTCGAGCAGTGGCGGAGCAAGCCGATCATCGTGCACTGCCACCACGGTGTTCGCAGCCTGCGGGTGACCCACTGGCTCCGCGAGAAGGGCTTTCAGCTCGTGTCGAGCATGCGGGGCGGCATCGACGCCTGGAGCGCCGAGGTCGATCCGAATGTCCCACGCTATTGACCAGGTCGTCAGCCAAGCCTGACCGCCGCGTCACGTCCACACCACACTCCGAGACCTCGGAGACACCTCCTCCATGCACGTGCGGCTCCCGCTCTCCGTGCTCGCTGCGCTCACGCTGACCGCCTGCGTGCCGCCCGTCGCCCGCGGGCTCGACTACGCCTACACGACGCCCGAGCCACAGAAGACCGGCTGGCCGCTCTCATCCGCGGAGGAGGCCTATGTGCTCAGGCCCGAGCACGAGCGGCGACCGGGCGCCGAGGTCACGCAGCACCTGCCGCATCTCTGGCCCGTCGTTCCCTCGGCGGGGTTCTGGGGAGGCCGCAGCTGGCTCGACATGCACGCCGGCCTCGTGAAGACGGTCGAGGCCGCGAAGGGACCGATCGACGTGCTGCTCGTCGGCGACTCGATCACGATGCAGTGGGGCGCCGCGTGGCTGAAGCACTTCGGCACGCTCAAGACGGTCAACATCGGCATCGGCGGCGACAAGACGCAGAACGTGCTCTGGCGGCTCGATCACGGCGGCGTGGAGGGGCTCGAGCCACGGGCCGTCGTGCTCCTAGTCGGCAACAACAACATGTTCTTCACGCCAGAGACCGGCATCGAGCCCGTCGCCCGGGGCATCGAGGCCTGCGCGAAGCATCTCCGCGAGAAGTTCCCCCGGACGCCGCTCGTGGTGGTGAAGGTGTTTCCCGCGCACGCCCCCGGCAACCCGTTCTACGAGGACATCAAGAAGGTGAACGCGGCCCTCGACACCCTGAAGCTCGACGCCGACCCGCTCGTGCACGTGCTCGACATCTCGGGCGAGATGGTCGACGCCGACGGCAGGCTCAAGGACGGCCTCTTCGCGCCCGACACGATCCACCTCACGCAGGAGGGCGGCTACGCCTTCTTCGCGAGCCGTCTCAAGCCGCTGCTCGAGCGGCTGCTGGCCCGCTGAGCCCGCGTGTGCGGCGCGCCACGGGCTGACGCACTCGGGGCCGGCGCGCCCGTGCAGCGCGGTCACGCCGCTCTGCTGCCGCATTCACCGCGGCCCGATCCAGGGCACCAGGATCTCCGCCCACCGGGCGGCATGGGCCTTGAGGCCGGCGTCACTGAAGTGGACGCCGGTGCCACCGCGCTCGCGCAATGGTCCCTTGAGCGCGTCGGTGTCGGGGCCGGCGAGCGCCACGCCGTCGGCGACGACCGCCGCCTGGGCCGCGCGGATGTCGGGTGACGACTCGTCACCCGGCACGTGGTAGGTCGCCTGTGCGACGAACCAATCGGCGTTCCAGCCGATGTCGGCCCGCGACCGGCGGATGATCGTCTCGAGATACTCGCGGTAGAGGTGGCCCGGAAGCGTGCGGGAGGGGTCCTGCTGGTTGGCGTCGCTCTCCCCCTGGTGCCAGAGCACGGCGCGGAAGCCGCGCGGCCCGAGCTCTTTCATGCGCGCGACGAGCACGGCGTAGGCCCGGCCGTCGCTCTCCCAGACTCCGTCGGCCAGCCGCCGCACACGGCGCTCGACCGTGGGCGGGCTGGGAAACCGCCCGCCCTCCGGCAGCCACTCCCGCACGCTCGTCCCGCCGAGGCCACAGGCGACGAATCCGACGGGCACGTCGAACGCGGCGACGAGGGCATCGCCCAGCGGCGGCATGAAACTGCCGCCCGACCCGCCGGCGGCCGGCTGCGGGTCGCGGGCGACCTGCCACCGCCCGCCATCCCGGGCCACGACCCGATCCGAGCGGGATGCCTGCCGCGTCTCGCCGTAGTTGGCCGAGTTCGACTGGCCGGCCACGATGAAGATCTCGCCGACGCCGACACGGGGGACGACCGCCTCGGCGACCACGCCGCCTGAGCGGGAGGCACGCACGTCCAGGCGATACCAGCCGCCTGCCGGGACCCGCAGGCCGTCGGCGAAGCCGTCCTCCCGCGCAGCCACCGCCTGCCAGGCAGCCGCGTCGCCCGCCGCACCGGCCAGCCGCGCCTCCACGCGGGTCCCCGCGACCGGCACGCCCGAGAGCCGGCCGGCGATCCGCACCACACCACCGCCGTCGGCGTCGCGCTGCACAATCTCGAGGTCATCCGGCGCCGTCAGCACGATCGCCGGAGCACGCAGCAGGCAGGCCGCCAGCAGGCACGGCGGCAGGGTGCCGGCGAGCAGGGCGACAGCGAGCAGGGCGTGTCGGGGCTGCATGGTGCTCGGGCCCCGGGCCGACCGGCTCACTCGCAGTTCTCGCAGGTGCCCTTGAGCAGCACCTCCGTGACGGCCGGAACCGATCTCTTCCCGGCACGTGCCTTCCGCGGGCCGGGCCGCGGCGTGATCGCCACGTCGACGCCGTCGAGGCACGACACCTCGCCACACGTCGTGCACACGAAGTGCGGATGATCTCCACCGTGGCCGGCGCCGCCGTCGTCGTGCCGCCGCAGCTCGAACCGCCAGACGTGATCGCCGAGGTCGACGCGGGTGACGAGCCGGGCCTCGGTCAGCTCGGTGAGGTTGCGGTAGATCGTCGCCCGGTCGAACCCGCGGTGGTCGAGCGCCTGCGACACCTCGGCGTGGGTCTGCGGGCCCGCCGCCGCGACCATGTGCTGCATCACCGCGAGCCGGGCGGCGGTGCACCGCAGGCCCGCCCCGCGGACGAGGGCCCTGATCGCGTCGGTTTCCGGCGGCTGTGGCGTTCCCACGACATCAATCCTACACGACGTTACCCGGCGGCCACCGCCGCCAGCATCTCGACGATCGCCGCCATGAAGGCCGGCAGGTCGGCGGGCTTGCGGCTCGAGACGAAGTGCCTGTCGACCACGACCGGCGCGTCCTCCCAGATCGCACCGGCGTTCACCAGGTCGTCCTTGATGCCGAGGCTGCCCGTGACCCGCACGCCCCGGTACACGCCAGCTGAAATCGCGATCCAGCCGCCATGACAGATCGCCGCCACCAGCTTGCCCGTCGCGGCGCACTCCCGCACGAGATCGAGCACCCGCTCGTCCCGGCGGAGCCTGTCGGGCATCCAGCCACCGGGCAGCACGATGCCCTGAAAGTCGGCGGCCTCCATGTCGGCAAGCCCCGCGTCGCTCGCGCAGGGGTAGCCGTGCTTGCCGGAGTAGGTGCGGCCCGGCAGCTCTCCGGCCACCGTCACGTGGCCCCCGGCCTCCTCGATCCGCAGTTTCGGGTACCAGAGCTCCAGATCCTCGTAGTCGTCGCCGACCAGCGCGAGGATGCGCACGCCCGCGAGCGGCCGCAGGGCGGCGCCGGCCGGGGAGACGCTGGTCTGATGAATACTGTCGGTGCGACGCGGCACGCGGCTGGTCATGAGCGAATCTCCGTGGCGAGAAGGAACATCCATGCGACACCGCGGCGAGCGTCGGTCGGCGTCCTTGATTCCGGCCCCGGCACCGGGGCTCCGCACGCTGCAATTGTCGCGGCCCGAGCCCGCGCAGGCGAGGGCCGCATGGCGGCCCGCCGGAAAACCCCCACAATGAGTGGATCGAGCCACTTTCCCCTGGGCTGCCGGCACGGCCGGGAAACGCCCGTTTTCGGGGGCGTTTTTACCGGGTCTGGAAAGTCGCTTGACTCCCCAAGCGCTCACGCTACATTCACGCCCCGGCCCACAGGAAGTGGTCACCTGGCCGACCGGCACAACATCTTGCGATAGCATGCAGAAGGAGCTGCTTTCTCGTCGTCGCCGCCTTCCGGCCCGGCCAGCCGGCTGATCGACTCATGGTTGCCCAGTTCCCGGCCGATACTGGCTGGAACGAGACATATACGGAAGTATACTAGAGACTCCCTTTTCATCCCGCCCCTTTTCATCACGCCCAGGAGCACCACCCCATGGCAGATTTCGACGCCTCCGCCCCGATCGCCGGCACCGCCACCGCCGCCGGACAGCTCGAGTCCGGCCATGCCGAGGCGGGCGGGCGGGCCGGTCGGACGCCGCTGGGCATCCAGCCCACCTTCTGCCCGGTCGACGCGGACAGCCCGTTCGACACCACGGAGTGGGAGCTGCGCACGGCCGCCATCAAGGGGGAGGACGGCAAGGTGCTCTTCGAGCAGCCGGCCTGCGAGATCCCCGCGGCGTGGAGCCAGCTGGCGACCAACGTCGTCGTGAGCAAGTACTTCTACGGCGAGATCCACACCGCGGAGCGGGAGCACTCCGTCAAGCAGCTGGTGCACCGGGTCGCCCGCACGATCGCCGACTGGGGCATCGCCGACGGCTACTTCAAGACCCGCCAGGACGGCGAGAACTTCTACCGCGACCTGAGCTGGCTGTGCATCCACCAGCACGGCGCGTTCAACTCGCCCGTCTGGTTCAACGTCGGCCTCTACCACCAGTACGGCGTCAAGGGTGCGCCGTGCAACTGGCGGTGGGACGAGGCGAAGCACGACGTCGTCATGCCGGACAACCCCTACGAGTACCCGCAGGGCAGCGCCTGCTTCATCCAGAGCGTGAAGGACAACATGGAGGACATCATGGAGCTCGCCCGCAGCGAGGCCATGCTGTTCAAGTTCGGGTCCGGTACCGGCACCGACCTCTCCACGCTCCGCAGCCAGCGCGAGAAGCTCGCCGGCGGCGGCAAGCCCTCGGGCCCGCTCTCGTTCATGCGCGTCTACGACCAGGTCGCGGCGGTGGTGAAGAGCGGCGGCA
>JBILVO010000141.1:0-10160 GCA_044370415.1 Pirellulales bacterium | reverse complement strand
CCACCATGGCCCTCGCCGCCATCGGACTGGGCATCGCCAACGCCCTCAAATACCGCCGCAAGGCACGTCGCCTCGGCTGATCCGCCGGGCACACGATCCAAGTGAGAGAGACCCCGTCGGCAGGACGCTGCCGGCGGGGTTTTTTTCGTTGCAGACCACACGCCGCCGCAACGCACATCGCCGATCGGTGGCCGGGCGCGGCCAGACCGGAGCGGCTACGCTACCACGCGTGTATGCGCGATCACCTAAGGGTAGCCCGGTGAATGGCACCTCCGCAACGGTCTTTCGGCTGATGAGCGACTCGTGAGCCTCGGGAGAAGCGGCCCGGGCATCCGGAGCGGGTTTATCGAAACGCCCCGCACCCGCTTCGTTGGCGTTTTTCTCGCGTCTGCGCAGACCGCGTCCCAGCTTACGGTTTCCCGACATGCGTGGGTCGCGTCCGGCACCGCTTAGAGCCTGTGGATGTCGATCACGGGCAGCTCGTCGGGCGAGGGTTTAAAGACATCGCGATCGTCGTCAGCCTGCACGAGTTCGCCCCAGTCGGTGGGCGGGCCTCGCGCAGGTGAAAGCGGAGGCGGCTCGAGCGGTTCGCCGAGGTGTGTCAGGATCTTTCGGATTGGCCCCGGCTCCGTGATGAACGCGATCAGCCGGATGTCACCGCCGCAGGTGGGGCACGCAAGTGGAAACTTCTCCCCCACCCGAGCCACCAGCTTGGCCCAGGCAATCCGTGAGGTGTCGTGCGAGCGCGGCTTGTGGTTCGGATTCGCGTCACAACAGCCTCCCGGGGCGTGGTCGCCCGCCGTATGTCCGCCGACCGCATGCCCATCAGTCGCGGCATCGCGCCGCTTGCCGACGTTCCCTTTTGTCATGGGCCGTCACGGCCCGCCTGAGCTTGTGGTTGGGTGCAAACACCCCGTGATACCTGTGCCGGTGCTTGCGCCGCGGCGGCACGAGATCCGCGAGCCGGTCGAGGAACTCAAACGGTGAGAGTTCGACGACGCCGTTGGCGCCCGGCCGCGTGGACTTGCGCCCGCGCCCCGGGCCGACCCAGTTGGCCGCCCACAGAATGACCCAGCGTCGGGGCAGCACATAGCGGACGTGGGCGATGCGGCCGTCCTTACCACGCCGGATGGAGAGCCGCTCCAGCGCAAAGGGCGGCCGGGCGCAGTATCGCAGGAGGTGTTCCAGACTCTGAAAATAGCTGGGCACATCGCGGTCAATGAGCGTGATCCGGACGCTTGCGTCCACCGAAAAACCACTGTTCTCTCGAGCGAGCATGTCGGCGGCCACATCAGCGTCGAGATCCGGGCGAAGCTGCCGCTCGGCCAGGGCATCTGGCCAGCCCTCTGGCTGCTCCCGGAGAAGGACCGATACGGCAGCTGGGCGGCCTCCGGCGAGATCGACATCCTCGAGGCGAAGGGGCACGAGCCGACGCGGATCCAGGGGGCGCTCCACTGCGGCGGCCGCTGGCCTGCCGATGCCGTCACGGTGCGAGAGCATACGTTCGAGCGGGGCGGCATTGACGGGTTTCAAGTCTATGCCGTCGACTGGAACCCGGGCGAGATCCACTGGGAAGTCGACGGCACTCGCTATGGCACGGTGAACTGCTGGTGGAGCTCGGCCCGTCGCGATGGGAAAGGGGGCGTCGCGCCGACGGGCGATGCCGACCTCGCGTCGTGGCCGGCGCCGTTCGATCAGCCGTTCCAGATCCTCGTCAACCTCGCCGTCGGCGGCAGATTCCCCGGCAATCCCGACGCCACGACGCCGTTTCCCGCGGAGATGCTGGTCGATTACGTGCGGGTTTACGAGCACGCAGGCGGGCCTCCGCCGCTCGTGCCCCGGGGCCCGGGAAGGCTGCCCTTCTCGCCGGGCATGCGCTGAGAACCGCGTTGCACAGGCCGCGCAGCCTGCGCCGGTGCCACGCCATGCTGCCATGATGCCGCCGGTCCCATAGCCGTCCGCGCGGCACGCATGCCCATCGGCCGGCTAGAATCCCCGCCATCCCAGGCACTGATCGGTCATGCAGCGTGGTGGGCCGCTCGCGGCTGATAGCCGTCGCCCCGACGAGGAATTCCGCCATGCAGCGTTCCATCGCATCCCTCGCCCTGCTCTGGATCATCGCCGCGCCCGCGTGGGCCGGCACCTACAACCCCGACCGAAACGTCGGCGATGTGGTGCCCGCCTGGACGGATCTCCCCGGCGCCGACGGCCGGACGCACTCCTGGTCGGACGTCGCCGACCGCGACGCCGTCGTGGTCGTGTTCACGTGCAACAGCTGCCCGTATGCGGTCGACTACGAGGGCCGTCTCAAGGACTTCGCCACGCGGCATGCGGGCCCGCAGTCGCGGGTCGCCGTGGTGGCGATCAACTCCAACCGCATCCCCGCCGACGCACTGCCGGCGATGAAGGTTCGGGCCGAGGAGAAAGGCTTCCGGTTTCCCTACGTGTTCGACGAGTCGCAGTCGGTGGCCCGCTCGTTCGGTGCGGTGCGGACGCCGGAGTGGTTCGTGCTCGACCGGCAGCGCCGGATCGTCTTCATGGGCGCGATGGACGACAGCCCGAAGCCGGCCGACGTGCGGCGGCGGTATGTCGACGACGCCGTCGCGGCCGTGCTCGCGGGGAAGACGCCGGAGGTCGTTGAAACGCCGCCGGTCGGCTGCCAGATCCGATTCGACCGGCGTCGCTCCCGCTGACGGCGTGAGTCCCAGCGGGACCGAAAGCCGCACGAGCGTCCGGCACACACCCGGTGGCCGAGTACGCGTGCCGAGCAGTCTGCTTCCCGACCACCTTCATGCCAATTCGCACCGGTTTCGCGAGCATCGCCCGCTCCTACGGCTGTGGCCGAAGGAATCGGAACGGCTCGGCTGCCCGAAACTCCCTGGTCTGGTCGCCGGCGCGGTCAGGTTCGCCGTCGAGTTGGAGCTTCCGCACGCCGGAGGTGGGGCCGAAGTCGAGGTCGGCAAGCCTCACCCACACAACGCCCGGCGAGAACGTGCTCTCGTAGTAATAGACCCGCTGCTTCTGGTCGGCGACGGTCCGCCAGATCGTCGAGGAGATGTTGGGCTTGTCGGGCGTGGTGATGCCGCGAGGCACACCCACGTTCCGCATCACGCTGAACACGTCCGCCACCGCCTCCCGCGGATCCGCCGATTGCCGGCAGGCGTTGATGTAGAAGGATGCTCTCACGAACCGATCCGCCGCCCGGTTCGTGCCGGGCAGCATCGCCGTGCCGCCGAGCTCCTGCCAGTAGCGATCGAGTGCCAGCTGCTGGTCGAAGAGCGGGGAGTTGGTCATCACCTGATACTGTCGTCCATGGTGGATGACAAGCTTCCCTCCCACGTACTCGAAGATCGCCGAATCTCCGGACGGGTCCGAAATCGACAAGTGCACCATGCCCGGGCGACCGTTGGGCGCGGTGATCGGAACCATGCGAAACGTCTCCTTGCGGAGCTCGGCGACCGCCTCGGCCACGGTGGCGAAACGGTCCAGCAGGTACTGCGTCCACGCGCAGATTGTCACCGCCGGCCGCGGGTCGTTCGGCGGCGGATATTCCGACTCGGCGAGGTAAAGGATGTTCGCGACGAGTCCCTTCTCGTTCATGCCATCCGCGGTGGCTCCCTCATAGACCGACGCGACGACGCTGCCGTAGAGGCTCTGCCACTCGAGTGCCCCGGCGTCAAGTCCGCCGCGACGGGACATGCCCCGCGGGAAGATCCAGAGATTGGTGTGCATGTCCTCCTGCCAGTCCATCGACCTGCCGGTCACGGTCTGGCCCTCGGGGCCGAGGTAGACGGCCCGTGTGCAGGCGTCGGCCGGGATCGTGGTCGCCACGGCCGCGATGGCGGCGACGAGCGTACGCAGACGGACAACACGCAGACGAACAAGAAGACGGCTACCGAGCATGACCAGGCCTCCCGATGCGGGCCGCGGACCACCAGATCCGCCGGACAGCGGGGCGAGAATACCCGGCGGCACGCCGGGGTCGCAACCCGCGCGGCAACGCGTCAGTTGAGCGGCAGCGTGAGCACCGGCCCGGCGTTGCCCGATTGCGACTGCAGGTCGATCGCAAACTTCACGAGGCTAAGTGTCGACCGCGACTGCACGTCATTTTCGGCGATGTAAAACCAGTGGCCGCGGTAGTGCACCGCCACGTCGCTTCGCAGCGGCCTGTGCTTCTGCACGCAGACCTTGAACAGCCCCCGGGTGATCTGCCGGGCGTCGAACTGCCTGCCGTCGGGCCCCTGGAACATGCACACCGTGCCGTGGCGGACGTGCGACTCCGGCACGTCCACCCCCTTCGACAGGAACGCGAGCACCTGGTAGCCCGACCGCACGTTGAGCGTGAGCGTGTCGCGCGGTTCGTCGAACGACGACCCGCCGCCCGATTCGGCCATGTAGTCGACCTCGTCGTTTTCCTGCGACTTGACCGTGTAGACCGACCTGCCGGGATACAGCCCGAAGATCCGCGTGAATTCCTGGAAGTCGCCGGCGTCGAGGTCTTCGGGCCGGATCGTCAGCGCCAGGAGCCGCGACTCCTTCACGAGCGTCACCTCCTCGCCCGAAACCTCGTAGCGGTAGTTCTTCTTGGCGGCGGTGACCATGCTGTCCCCGGGCACCTTCCCTCCTCCCGGGAGGGCCTTGGTGGGCACCGCGGAGTGGACCTCCACGTCGCGCTTGGCCACCTGCGTTCTCAAGGCGCCGCGGGTCGTCATGCCGACGATCAGGTCGATCGCATGGCGGTAATCGTCGTTGGGCTCGATGATGCGGCTGCCCGGCGACGTCGCGGTGGGCGAATTGCGGACGCCGTTGATGCTGTCCACGAACGCCAGCAGAAACGTGCGGGTGTCGTTGCCGGGCGGCACGTCGAGCAGCATTTCCGCGGTGAACGCTTCCGTCAGCGACTCCGACAGGTTGTCGCCGCTGCGGGGCTGGTAGCTGAGCGTCGGCTCCTCCCTGAGGCTAAACCTCCCGCCAAAGGCGCCATCCAGGGGGGCGGTCTGTGCTCCGGCACCGACGACGCCCGCCTCGGTCACCGTCGTGACCGACGGCAGGTCGAGGAAGGAGGGCGACTCGCCATATCGCATCCGCACGACATTGAGAAGCATCTCCTGCGTGGCGGTGTGGCTGTAGCTCTCGTTGTAATGGAGTCGGGTGCCCCGGATCGCCCAGGAGCCCATGCATCCGGCCGCGGCTACGCAGCACGCCGCCGCCACCAACGCGAGCCCGGCGGATCGCATCCGAGCCACCGATTTGCCGCAGGGAGTCTTCATGGCGCGCTTCAGTTGACCGGCAGCGTGAGGACCGACGTATCACCGGCCTCGGAGCGGATGTCGATCAAGAGCTTGACGTAGTTCAGCGTCACCCGTGACTGCACGTCGTCCTGCGGGATGTAGAACCAGTGGCCTCGGTAATACACCGCCGTGTCGCTCCACAGCGGCTTATGCTTCTGCACGCAGACGTGGAACAGGCCGTGGGTGAGCTGGCGTGAGTCGAACGGCCGGCCATCGGGGCTCCTGAACGCGTGCGCCGTGCCACGGCTGAGGTGCGGCTCCGGCACGTCCACCCCTTTCGAAAGGAACGCCAGTGCCTGGTAGCCCGACCGCACGTTGATCGACAGGATGTCTCTTTCACCCGCCCCCGCCGCCGCGGCCTCGCCGGGCACTGCCTCCACGATCGCGGGCTCCGGCGCAGGCAGTAGCTCGGCCCCCGCCGCATCGCCATCCGCGGGCGGCGTCGCCACCCGCTCGAGCATCAGCGGCGCTTCGCCCACCTCCGGCTCCGCGTCGAGATCGACCTCGTCGTCCTCCTGTGACTTCACGCGGTAGACCGTCCGCCCCGGCTGGAGCCGGAACATCCGCGTTAGTTCCTGGACGTCGGCCGCGTCGACCGCGTCGGGAATGATCGTCATGGCCAGAAATCGCGATCGCTTGAGCAGCACGGCCCGATCGCCCACTGTCTGGAAGACGTAGCCGTTGTCGGCGGCGGCGAACATGTCGGTGGCCATGAGATCCTTGACCGGGAGCGGCGAGCCCTGCGGCTTCTCGTCGAGCTTCGCCACCCGCATTCGCACCGCACCGCGATTCTGCAAGCCCATGAACAGGTCGATCGCGTAGCGATACTCGTCGTTGCCCTCGATGATCCGGCTCGCCGGCGAGGTGGCATGAGGGGAGTTGCGGACGCCGTTGATGCTGTCGACGAACGCCAGCAGGAACACGCGGGTGTCATTGCCGGGCGAGACGTCCAGAATCGACTCCGCCCGCAGGGCCTTGAGCATCGACGCGGCCATGTCGTCGCCGGTGCGAGGGGAGTAGCTGATCGTGGGGCGGTCGAAGAGGTTGAACGACCCGTCCACCGCGCCCAGGTACGCCGACTTCTGCTGCCCTTGCCCGGTTGTGCTCACCGCCGACTGGCTGACAACGCTCGGCATGTCGAGGAACGTGGGCGTCTCGCCGTACCGCATCCGCACGATGTTGAGCAGCATCTCCTGGGAGGCGGTGTGACTGACGCTCTTGTTGTAGTGCAGCCGCGTGCCCCGCATCGCCCACGAACCCATGCATCCCGCCGCGACCATGCAGACCGCGACCGTGGCCAGCATGGCGAGGGCAGGCGGCCGCCGCACGGCAGTCGTGTCGGGTGTTCCAGGCATCGATGGCGGAGAGGCTCGGAGGACGACTCCGGGGAACAAGACCCGGGCCCGAAAGCAGCGGTGCATACCGTCGTGGATGTAGAAGGCTGCGACAGCCGCGGCAAGCCGTCCGCCGCCCCAGATGACGGTCCCTGTCGCCGCCCGCCCTCCCGCGATCACCCAGCTTGCCTCGCATGCCCAGTCCGTGGTGGAAATGCCTGGAGCCAGCTACACTTGTCCGCCTCTTCGAGGAGCGCCGCATGTCGATTCTGGCCTTCGCCACGTTCGTCTTCATCGCCACCTTCCTGGCGGCGGTGCTGGGCTTTCAACTGCAGTCGTTCCTACCTAGCCGCTACACCGACGGCGCCACGGGCGGGCAAGTCAAGGTCGTGCTCGGCATGCTGTCGATGCTGACGTCCGTCGTGCTCGGCTTCGTCACGGCGGAGGCGAAGAATTCGTTCGACGACGCCTCGAAGATCGTCGCTGACACAGCCGTGCGGCTCGTGTCGATCGACCGTGTGCTCGCCGACTTCGGCACGGAGTCAGCCGGTATCCGCAGCAAGATCAAGCAGGCGGCCAAGGACTGGATCACCAGCATCAACTCGAATGCCGGCGATCGCAGCGCCGATCTCGATTTGCAGATGGTGCAACGCGGCGATGAACTCGAGAACCTGCATGACGAAATCAAGGCTCTGAAACCCTCGTCGGATGCCCTCGCGAAAGATCAGGCCAGGGCGATCGACCTGGCGGCCGGCATCCTCCACGACCGCTGGGTGCTCGCGACCGACAGGGCGGCCTCCACTCCGAGCATTTTCCTGTTCGTCGTGCTCGCCTGGCTGTCGCTGGAGTTCTTCATCTTCGGCCTCTTCGCCTCCCGCAACGTGCTGGTCGCCGGGACGACCTTCTTCGCCGCGCTGACCGTGGCCAGCGCGATCTTCCTGGTGCTCGACCTGGAGGGACCGATGTCGGGGCCGATGCGAGTCTCGACGAAGGCGCTCGAGCGTGCCGTCGCCATCATGGGGCACTGACGGCAGCGCGCCCGGCGTCCTGATGAACTCTCCATGCTCGAGTCCGTCGTCTCCGGTCCTGACCGGCGACGACGAACGACGCTATTCATTCTCCGGAAGGCTGCGGTCCGACGCCCTGATCCCCACGCTGACGTCCGATTGAGACCGGCGGGCCGTCGATTTCACTGCCGGTGAGCGGGGCCGGCAGCCGGAACACCGCCGCCAACGGGGCGGCAATCTGGGCAGGCCCTGACGGCTGTGGCGGCTGCACTGCCGCGCCGTGCGGAAGAGTGCCGATGGTTCCGATGATCCGGCCTGCCTGCATGGTGGCCGGGCGGAGCCATTCCATGCGCCAGCGGAGCGTTCGCGTCCACCCAGCGGCGCTCGTGCTCGCGGCGGTGTGGCCGGGACTGACGGCCGTGGCCATCGACTACTCGGCCCCTGAGGAAGTCTACGAGCTGCGGGCCCGCGATCCGCAGCAGTCGATCGAGATGCCCCGCCGGTTCCTCTGGCCGAACTGGCAGGAGACGCACCGGGCCTCTCTCTACGGCTGGGTCGACTGCGGCCTCGGCGCGAACACTCTGGGCGGCGACTTCAACGGCCCGATCGGCCCGCAGGACCGCAACTGGCAGGCGATGATGAACCAACTCTACCTCGTCGGCGAGCGGACGCTCGACACGCAGGACGGGGGCTGGGGCTGGGGGGCCCGGATCGATCTGCTTTACGGGACCGACACGTGGACCACCACCGCCCGCGGCCTCGACGCCTATCTCTACAACCAGGTCGACAACGCCGGGACGCCCCGCTGGGACTCGAGCCGCTACTACGCCCTCGCCATGCCCCAGCTCTACGCCGAGGCGGGCGTGGGCGACGTCTCGGTGCTCATCGGCCACTTCTACACGCCGCTGGGCTACGACGTGGTGCCGGCCGTCGGCAACTTCTTCTACAGCCACTCCTACACGTTTTTCTACGGCACGCCCAACACGCACACCGGCGTGCTCGCCACCTGGGAGCCGGAGGATGGAATCCGCCTCACGAGCGGCATCACCAACGGCTGGGACAACTTCACGGATGGCGTGCCCGCGGTCGCCAACCCGGGCTATCCGGGCGCCTCCAGCAACCTCGCCTACCTCGGCAGCTTCACGTTCGCCTCCGCGGATGGCAGGCAACTGCTCTCGATCGCCGTCTCCAGCGGCAACGAATACACCCCTGTCGTCGATCCCGCGACGGCGCCGGGAACCGTCCTCGTCGGCAACCGTTCGATGCTCACGACCTACTGGATCACCGAGTTCGCCGACCGGTGGACCTATGTCATCGAGGGCTCGACCGCCTGGCAATTCCACGCCGACACGGGCCTCGAGAACTCCGGCCAGCTCCCCGGCCTCGCCCAGTGGTATGGCATCTGCCAGTACCTCTACCACGGGCTCTCCGACAGCCTTTCGGCGGGCACCCGCTTCGAGTGGTTCCGCGACAACAACGGCTCCCGCGTCGCCTATCCGGGCCGCGATGCGGCCACGAACACCCTGCCCTACGCCAGCGGCTTTGCTGGCAACTTCTGGGGTGCGACGCTTGGCCTCAACTGGACGCCGACACCCAACTGGATCATGCGGCCGGAACTGCGCTACGACTGGTACACGCCCGACGGCTACAGCACGGGCGCCCTGCCGTTCGGCCCGATCACCACACGGCCCGACGGCCTCGTCACCGGCAGCGCATACGGCCAGTGGTACCTCGGTTGCGACGTGATCATGCAGTTCTAGAGGGCCGCGGGCCGCCCGATCAGCGCCGTCGTCCGCGAGCGGCAGGAGCCCGACTGATCCCCTCCCCAAATCCTGAGCCAGTCCTTGTGAGAGAATCCTCATGCCTCTGTCGGGGCTGGAAAGGGTTCTCGGATGAAGAAGCGACGCAGCGCAGAGCAGATCGTGGGCTTGCTTCGGCAGGCTGACGTGGACCTTGGGAAGGGCATGAACGTGCCGGATGTCTGCCGACGGCTGGGTATCAGCCAGCAGACGTACTACCGCTGGCGGACGAAGTTCGGCGGAATGGATCCGAAGATGGCGAAGCAGCTTCAGGAGCTCCAGAAGGAAAACTCGAGGCTGAAGAAGCTGGTTGCGGACCAGGCGCTGGACATGCTGATCCTCAAGGAGGCGGCCGCCCCAAACTGACGAGCCCCGAGCGTCGCCGCCGGACGGTGGAATCCGTCCGGCGGACCTTGGGGCATGGGAAGGCCTCGGAAAGAAGGGTCTGTCGAGTGCTCGGCCAGAACCGAGGCACACAGCGGAACCGTCCCAGGAAGGTTGACGGCGACCGCGAGCTGCTCGGTGTGATGCGGAAGATCGCGGAGTCGTTCCCGAGGAATGGCTGCGAGCGCACGCATCGTGTCCTCACGGGCCCCGATGCGTTCGGCGGCTGGAAGGTGAACATCAAGCGGGTGCACCGGATCTGTAAGGAGGAGCACATGCAGGTGCCGCAGAAGCAGCGGAAACGCCGGAGATTACCGGGGTCGAGTGCCAATGGGTGCGTGCGTC
>JBILVO010000140.1:0-10182 GCA_044370415.1 Pirellulales bacterium | reverse complement strand
GTCGCCCACCCGGTTGACGATGAAGGCCTTGTTGGCGGCGTTGGAGGCGCTCCGCCGCTCGTAGTAGAAGCCGATCAGGAACCAGGAGCAGATGCCGACGAGCTCCCAGAAGATGAACACCATCGCCAGGTTGCCGGCGATGACGATCCCCAGCATGGAGAAGCAGAACAGCGACAGGGCCTGAAAGAAGCGGGGAAACCGGCCCGGCCTGTGGAGGTGGCCGCCCGAGGAGAGGTGCACCTCGTGGTCGGTGACGTCATGCAGTTCGTCGTGCATGTAGCCCGATGCGTAGACGTGGATGCAGGTCGCGATGAAGGTCACGACCACGAACATCAGCACGGTGAGCGCGTCGATGTACCAGCCGATCGACAGGCGGAGCGAACCGCCCTGATAGAGCGTGTACCAGTCGCCGGAGTAGGCGTGAGGCACGCGGCCGTCCCGGTGACCGCCATGCCCGGCACCATGCGTCTCACCGTGCCCGGCATCCGCATGCCCGGCATCTCCGTGCCCGACATCTGCATGCCCGGCAGCATCCCCATGCCCGGCACCGGCCGCGGCGTGGCCACCGTGGTCGAGGGCGACCACAGGATGCGCCGACAGCCAGGTGCCCAGCGCCACCAGCGACAGCACCAGCGACGTCACGATCGCGGCCGTCGCCACCCAGGCCGCATTCCGGCCGTGATGGCCCATGCGGGGACCGAAGAAGAGGATGGCGACGAACGACACCAGGGGCGCGATCCACGCGAGACCCAGCAGCGTCGGGAGTTGTGAGGCCGGTTCCATGATCATGCTCCGCGGGGGTCGCCCCTCGCGATCACCCCTTGAGCTCGTCCGCCCGATCGACGTCGACGGTGGCGTGGTTGTTGTAGAAGTTGAGCGTGATAGCCAGCGCGACTGCCGCCTCCGCCGCCGCCAGCAGGATGACGAAGAGCGCGATGGCCTGGCCGTCGAGGCCGAGGGCGGGCGTGCCGCCACCCCGCAGGTCGGGCGACGCGAAGGCGACGAAGTTGACGTTGGCCCCGTTGAGGACGAGTTCGATGCCCATCAGCACGCCGAGCGCGTTCCGCTTCACCACCATGCAGACGACGCCGGCCGTGAACAGGACGGCGCCCACGACCAGATAGTGCGCCACGCCGACCGGCGCCGACAGGAACCCGGCAGCGAAGGTCGGCCCCCAGCCCGCCGTCACGAAGCCCGCGAAGATCACCTGATTCATCGTCGACCTCCGGAAGCGAGCGGCACCCCGGCCGGCCCAGCCGGCCGTTCCTGGACGGAGACCGCGGACGCCGCCGCGTCGATGGACCGCGGCGTGCGGCGCCGCTTCGCCCGGGCCAGATACGCCGCACCGACGAGCACAACGAGCAGGTGCACGGACACGATTTCGAAGGGCAGGAGGTAGCCGCCGCGGGTGCCGACGGCGCCGGACGGCGGCTCGTCGACGCGGATGCCCAGCAGCGCCATGCCCAACGGCGTGGCCGAAGGCGCCGCTGCCACCGGCGCGGCGACGGAGGGCCGGCGCCACGCTTCGACGCGGAACGCCGCCTGCAAGAGCACGGCCAGCAGCGCTGCGCCGACCATGCCCGCCAGAACTTTGTCGCCGGACGACGGCTTGATCGCCACGAACGGCGCCTGAGCGGTCAGCATCACGCCGAAGACGAGCAGCACCAGCGTGCCACCGACGTAGATCATCAGCTGCATCGCCCCGATGAACTCGGCACCCGCCAGGAAGAAGAGGCCGGCGGTGGCGCCGAGCGAGAGCACCAGATAGAAGGCCATGCGGACGACGTTGTCGGCCAGGACCACGGCCACGGCGCACGCACAGGCCAGTGCCGCGAAGAGCATGAAAAAGGCGGCGTGCCAGTTGACGGCCGCCAACGGCAGCAGCCCCCACGGCATGCCCCCCTGCCCGACCACACCAGGGGCCAACACACCAGGGGCCAACACGGCGATCATGGCACCATCCATCATGGCAGCACCCGTACGACGCTCGGTGACGCGGCGCGAGCCCCTCCGCGGCCTGCAGGCAGACCGCCCGGCCCCTCGAGCCACCCTTCACGAACCTCGCCGGCGGGCCGCGACAGCCAGGCCGGCAATCCACGGATCAGCCCGCCCGGCAGTGCCAGTTGCCACAGCATCGCGCCCGCGAACATGGCGGCGGCGATCGGCGTGCAGTACTTCAGGCACGTGGTCATCACCTGGTCGATGCGCAGCCGCGGCAGGGTCCACCGCACCCACATCATGATCAGCACGCCGAGCGTGGCCTTCAGCAGAAGGTTGCCGCAGCCGAGCAGGCGGACGAAATACCCGGCCGTGTCGCCGGTGCCCTCGCTCAGCCCCAGGAGCCGCGCCACCGGAATGGGCCCGTTCCAGCCGCCGAGGAAGAGCACGGCCGCCAGGGCACTCACCAGGAACATGGAGCCGTACTCGGCCATGAAGAAGAAGCTCCACCGCAGCCCGGAATACTCGGTGTGGAAGCCGGCGACGAGTTCGCTCTCGGCCTCGGCCAGGTCGAAGGGGGCACGATTCACGCTGGCGACCGCACACGTGACGTAGACCCAGAAGATGACGAACGTGAACGGGTCGTGGAACAGGTACCAGCTCGTAAACCAGCCGGCCTGCTTCTCGGCGATCGTCACGAGGTCCATGCTCCCCGCCAGCATCACCGGCACGACGACGCACATCCCCAGGGGAACCTCGTAGCTCACCACCTGTGCGGCCTCGCGCATCGCCCCGAAGAGGGACCACTTGGACGCCGACGCGTACCCCGCGAGGATCACGCCGAACACCTCGAGCCCCAGGACAGCGACCACGAAGAACACGCCTACGTTCAGCCGCTGCCCCACGAAATCGAACGCGAACGGCAGCGCGATGAACGCACAGAACGACGCACAGAAGCTGACATACGGGGCGATGCGGAACAGCAGGCCGTCCGCCCCCTCCGGCATCAGGTCCTCCTTGGCGAGCAGCTTGATCCCGTCGGCGAGCGACTGCAGCCAGCCGAAGCGACCTCCCGTGCGGGTGGGCCCCAGACGGTCCTGGATACGAGCGGCGATCTTGCGTTCGGCCCAGATGAAGACCAGCGCGCCGCCGGCGATCACGTGCAGGATCAGGACGGCCGCGACCACCGCGGTGACCGTCCAGGCCAGCCAGTCGGGAAGCCCGAGCGAATTGATCAGGAATGCTGCCATCGGTGGATCAGCCGGCGGGCCGCCGCGGACGGTGCGACTCCCCCCAAACTACGAATTTTCCGGGAGGAAACCGACATCGTGAAAAATCGCACGAAGTCTGCCCGAAGTCCGCGCAAACCACAAGTCCCGACTGCAAACACCGGCTGCCAAACCCCGCTTTCAGAACGCGACGAAACCCCCATCGCCTCCGGACGAACGCCCGGGAAGACTACGGCGAGGCTACCTGTCGATCTCGCCCATCACGATGTCAAGGCTGCCCACGATCGCCGGCACGTCGGCGATCAGGCAGCCGCGGCACAGCTCGTGCGTCACCGCGAGGTTCGAGAACGAGCTCGACCGGGCCCGCACCCGCCAGGGAATCGCAGAGCCGTCGCTCACGACGTAGAACCCCATCTGGCCCTTGGGGCATTCGGTCTCCAGGTAGGCGTCGCCGGCCGGAATCTTCTCGGTGAGCTTGAGCGGCTCGCCGAGCGGCCCCTTGCAGGCAGAGTAGCGGTCGATCGACTGACGCACGAGATCCATCGACTGCACGACCTCCAGCATCCGCACGAAAAACCGGTGCCAGCAGTCGCCCAGCACGGCATCCGCCGGCACCGCTGGGTATTCGTGGTCGCGCGGATAGTGGCCGTCCTTCATGACGGCCACCTCGAAGGCGTAGCCATCGTACATTCCTGTGTAGATGCTCTCGCCGTCCCGACGCATGTCCTGGTCGACGCCGCTGCCACGAAGCACGGGGCCGGAGCAGCCGTAGTCGATCGCGAGTTCGCGGGACATCACGCCGATGCCGGCGGTCCGCTTCACGAAGATGGCGTTCGTCGTGAGCAGGGCGTGGTATTCCTTGATGATCGGCTCGAACTGGTCGAGGAAGTCCTCGCACTTCCGCAACCAGCCCGGGGGCAGGTCCGCCGTCAGGCCTCCGACGGTGATGTAGCTGTACGTGAGCCTCGCGCCGCAGGCCTCCTCGAACAAGTCGAGGATCTTCTCGCGTTCCCGGAAGGCGTAAAGGAACGGGCTGAACGTGCCGAGGTCGAGGCCGTATGCGCCCATGCCGACCAGGTGGCTGGCGATTCGGCCCATTTCCGAGATCAGTACCCGCAGGTGCCGGGCCCGCTCGCTCACCTCGTACTTCATGAGCTTCTCGACCGTCAGGGCCCAGCCGAGGTTCATGTTCATCGCGGCCAGGTAATCCATCCGGTCCGTGTACGGGATCCACTGCCGGGCCGTGAGGTTCTCGCCGATTTTCTCGGCACAGCGATGCAGGTAGCCGATGTGCGGCTCGACCTCCGAGACGATCTCGCCGTCGGTCCGCAGCACGAGCCGCAGCACGCCGTGCGTGCTCGGGTGCTGCGGCCCCATGTTGACCAGCATCTCGTCGGTGCGGACATCGAATTCGATGATCCGCGGATCGTCGTCGATCATGTTCGTCATCGACATGCTCAGCGCCCCCTGATGCCGTGGTATTCGAGCGGCATTTCATAGTCCTTGCGGAGAGGGTGCCCGACCCAGTCGTCCGGGCAGAGGATCCTCCGCATGTCCGGATGGCCCGCGAACCACACCCCGGACAGGTCGTACACCTCGCGCTCGTGCCAGTTCGCCCCGCGCCAGACGCCCGTCACGCTGGCCACCTCGGGGAGCTGGCCGGCGACGCCATCTTTCCAGCGGGGCAGCTTCACCTTCAGCACGAGACTGACCCGGGATGCGGTGCTCCAGAGGTGGTAGACGAGTTCGGTGTGCGGCTCCCAGCCGGTCTTCGCCGCCTTCTTGGGGTCCGCCTCGAACCAGTCGATCGCCGTAATGCACTGCAGCGAGTCGAACCGCACGTCACCCGATCGCTCCGGCCCCGATCCCTTCAGCCCTGATCCCTTGAGCCACGCGCAGACGTCGAGGAGCCTGTCGGCCGCGACGTCGATCCACGGGTCGAGGGCGTCGAGCCGGCTGGCCACCACGGCGCCGGGCAGGTGGCGGTCGAGTTGCTCGAGGAAACCTGGGCCTCTCATGGAGACGTTCTCGCAACGGGGGGCGGACGTGAAGTGATCGGTGGTCGTGGCTGTGAAGCGGATCGTGCGGGCCCGGCTGGGCGCGGTTCTCGTGATTCCTCTGGCGTGGCGTCCGGGCGAGCGATTTCTCAGGCGGCCGACCCGCGGCCGCCTGACGAACCGGCAGCGGGTGCACCGGCACCGCGCGAGGAGGACACGGCCCTCACCCAGTCGAGGTCGCCGCGGTACCAGACGTAGGCGAAGCCGACCAGCAGCACTGCGAAGAACGCCAGCATGTCGACCGCCGCCATGCCGGCCAGCATGGATCCCGCTTTCGCCACTGCCGCCGACCCGGACTCGCTGCTCCCGGGAAAGACCGGGATCGCGGGCGTGCCGACGCCCAGTTCCCGCATCAGCCCCGCCGCCGCCGGCGTGAGTGTCTGCCCGTCGGCCTGCACGGTGACCAGCGCCGGATCGGCCAGTTGGGTCGCCTTGCCGAACACCGTGGCCCACGGGAAGAACAGCGCCACCTCGACGTCAAAAATGATGAACAGCAGCGCGACCACGTAGAACCGCAGGTCGAACTGCACGAAGCTCGAGCCGATCGTCGGCTCGCCGCACTCGTAGACCTCCAGTTTCTCGGTGTTGGGAACCCGCGGCCGAACGAGCCAGCCGACCAGGAGGTTCACGAACAGGAACGCGGCCCCCACGGCCACGAACAGCGCGACGTATCCGGCGATCAGGACGGGGTGCATGGGCTGGTGCTCGGAGACGATGGTCTGGGGGGCGTGGTGTCGTGGTGCGTAGTGTGTGCCAACAGACGCAACCGCGTCACGTGACGCGGGTCGCGCCACGCCTGACTCTCGATCGGACGCTCACTGGTTCGGGCCACCGTGCACGGGGTCGACGATCACCTTGGAGGCGGCGACCGCCGTCGGGTTCAGCGTCGAGCGGCCCCAGGCGACCTCCACTGGGAGACGCGCGAAGTCGACGATGGTTCCGTCGCGGCTGTAGCAGCTCAGATCGAGCGTCGAGCCCATGAAGATGCAGTCGACGGGGCACGGCTCCACGCACAGCGCACAAAACATGCACTTCGAGTAGTCGATCGTGAACCCGCTCACACGGAAGCCCTTGGCGCCGGGGATCCGCTCCTTGCCGATGTAGATACAATCGACTGGGCATGCCTTCGAGCACTGATCACAGGCGATGCAGGTGGTGAGATCGTAGCGGTGGAAGCCGCGGTAGCGGGCGGCAACCGGCGCCGGCAACTCCGGGTACTCGAAGTGCTCGGTGAACGTCCGTCGGGTCTGGTCGTAGGTGCTGCCGAACACCCGCAGGGTGACCAGCATGCCCTCGAGCACGGTACGCACGGCTGTGAACAGGTTGCGAAACCACTCTCGCATGCGACATCCGGTTCGGCTGCTGAGATCTCGATCGAACGGCTTCAGAGTAGAACGGCTTCAGAGTATAGGTGCGGCCTTCCCGGCAACAAGCCGCCGCTTCCGTCGGGCCGCGGCTGCGGGCAGTCGTCACTGGCGACTGAACGTGCCGCCCCCTGCTGCAGCCCGCGCGGCCCGCAGGGCGGGAATCCCGTCGTCCAAGTCCGCCTCATCCAGATCCGCCACATCCAAACTCCAACTGGTCGAGATTTCGTGGACGAGCCTGCCGTCCCGGACCGGCCGGGGAACGGCCTGTCCGGGAAACTGTCCACGCCGATCCGACCTTTTCCGAAGCCCGTGCCGGGGGTGCAGGCTCCGCGGAATCACACGAAAATCTGCGGCCAAAGGGGGATCGAATCGGGCAAAACGGCTGGCCCGCCGATGGCGAATGTGGCTTTTTTCCCGCGGGTTTGCGGCCGGGACGGCCTCCAGAATCGCCCTGGAAATCACCTTGGAGTTGCTTGACCGTGGGGCAAAACCCTCTACATTTCAGAGGCGGAGATGACGCAGCCTGCCTGAACCCCCACGGCACCTGCTTCCACGACTCCCTGAGTTTCGCCTGCTCGACAGACTGTCGGGCCGGCGGCGGGAAGGCTGTGGCTGCGAGGTGCCTGGAGCTGCATCAGCCGGAGCCGCCACGGAAGGTCGCCATGCTGGTCCTGTCGCGAAAAAAAGACGAAAGCATCGTCATCAACAACGACATCACGATCGTTGTGGTGGAGATTCGCGGCGACAAGGTCCGCCTCGGTGTCGAGGCCCCCAAGGAAGTTCCGGTGCATCGTCGGGAAGTGTTCGACGCGATCGCACGGGGCGAGCCAGTGTCGGAACCACTGCCGGCGGAGTCACTGCCCGCGACGCTTCCCTCCGGTGCGGATCCGCTTCCGCCGGGTGCTTCTCCCGCCGCGAGCTGATGCGAGTGGCCGGCACTTCCGGAGACGGTTCCGCGTCACGGAAGCTGTTCGGGGTGGAGGTTCCCGCGGCCCCGTTCAGAGGCGGCTGGGCGAACGGGGCTTTCCGGGTATGCTTCTGGTTACGGGGCCCTGTCGTCTAGAGGCCTAGGACACTGGCCTTTCACGCCGGTAACACGGGTTCGAATCCCGTCAGGGTCACTTCCCGGTCTTCTTGCGCCGGGAACGGACGCCACTCCCCGGCCCGATCCGCAGTCGCTTCGACGTGCCTGAGTCGATGTTCCCGCGTGGCGGTCCAGGAGAAGCGGCCCTCCGATACCGACGCGCACGGCCGGGGCCCGCAGTCACCGCGGGATGCCGCCCGTGCCCACAGACCGATCTCCCCCTGCAATCCATCCGTGAAAATCATCCCCCCGTGATCAACCCTCGAGAGATTTCGATGCAGGACATCCCGTATGACGCCGTGCTGCTCGTGTCGTTCGGCGGCCCCGACGGCCCGGCGGACGTGATCCCCTTCCTGGAGAACGTTCTCCGGGGACGCAACGTCCCACGTGAGCGGATGCTCGAGGTTGCCGAGCATTACCAACACTTCGGCGGCAAGAGCCCCATCAACGACCAGAACCGCGCCCTGCTGTCCGCCCTCCGCGAGGAACTGGAGCGCCGCGGTCCGCGGCTGCCCGTCTACTGGGGAAACCGCAACTGGCATCCGCTGCTCGCCGACACGCTGCGCGAGATGGCCGATGCCGGCGTGCGGCGGGCGATCGCCTTCGTCACGAGCGGCTACAGCAGCTACTCGGGGTGCCGGCAGTACCGCGAAAACATCGCCGCCGCCTGCGGAACCCTGGGCGATCGGGCACCGCAGGTGGACAAGCTCCGGGTGTTCTTCAACCACCCCGGGTTCGTCGGCCCGATGGCGAGGAACGTGTCGCGGGCCCTCGACCGCTTCGCGGCCGACGTCCGCCCTGCCGTGCCTGTGCTCTTCACGGCGCACAGCATTCCCACGTCCATGGCCGACGGCTGCCGCTACGGTGCGCAGCTGGCTGAGGCGTCGCGGCTCGTGGCCGAAATGGCCGGCGTCGGCGCATGGAGGCTCGTGTACCAGAGCCGCAGCGGCCCGCCGACACAGCCCTGGCTCGAGCCGGACGTCTGCGACGCGATCCGACAACTGCATGCCGAGGGTGGCCGCCGCGTCGTGATCGCGCCGATCGGCTTCATCTCCGATCACATGGAGGTGCTCTACGACCTCGACACGGAGGCTGCCGATCTCTGCCGCCAGCTCGGCGTGGAGATGGTGCGTGCCGACACGGTCGGCACCGCACCGGAATTCGTCGCCATGATCAGGGACCTCGTCGCGGAACGCATGGGGCTGCTCCCAGATCGGGCCGCGATCGGCCGGCTGCCGGCGAGCCACGACGTGTGCCCGCTCGACTGCTGCCCGGCGCCGGTCGGCCGACCGGCCGGAACCGCCGGGCGGCCCGAGAGCGCCGGACGCCCAGGCTGACGGTCCCCCATGCCCCCAGCCGCGCGCACGTCTGGCATGGCCGCCCCCGCCTGCGGCGAGACCGCGGCCGTGGATCGGCCGTGGGAATGCGTGTCGCTCGTGCACGGGTTCATGGCCAACACGCTCATGCTGTCGCTCCTGAGCCAGCGGCTCAACCGGCGCGGCTACCTCGCGCGGTCGTGGGGCTACACGGACATGCGGCGCTCGATCCTCATCCACGCCGAGAAGTTCGCCCACGAGCTGTCGACGCTCGACGCCGACCGCGCCGTCGGCACCATCCACCTCGTCACGCACAGCATGGGCGGGATCATCGCCCGGGCGGCGCTGGGGCTCTACCGCCCCCGCAAGCTGGGGCGGTTCGTGATGCTGGCGCCGCCGAATCGCGGATCCTTCGTGGCGACGGCGGCGGCCGACCTGCTGGGAGGGCTGTTCCGGCCCGTCAGGGAGCTGTCGACGGCGGAAGACAGCCTCGTCCATGCGCTGGGCATGCCCGCCGGGATCGAGGTCGGGGTGATCGCGGCGAGCCGCGACGCCCTCGTCTCATCCGAGAGCACCCGCCCGGACGTGCCGCATGCCCATGTCACCCTTCCCTGCCTGCACTCGAGCCTTCTCTTTCGCCGCGATGCCGCCGACCTCGTGGCCGGCTTTCTCGCCTGCGGCGAGTTTCCCGCGGTCCCGTCCCGCGTGCCGGGCATGCGCGTCGGGCCGACTCCCTGAGGACCGCCATGACACCTTCGCGACGCCGTGTGGGAGAAACCGACGTCGAGATCGGCCCGTTCGGCCTCGGCTGCTGGCCGCTGGCCGGCATGACGCGTGAGGGAATCACGCCCGAGTCGGCCGTGGCGACCGTCCGGGCGGCCATCGACGCGGGAATCGACCACCTCGACACCGCCTACTGCTACGGGGAGCAAGGCGAGAGCGAAAAGGCGGTCGCCGCCGCACTGGCGGGCCGGGGGCGCGACGGCGTCGTGATCGCCACCAAGTGCGGCATCCACTGGGAACCGGGCAGGAAGCAGCGGGTGGACGGTCGGCCGGAGCGGCTCCGGCACGAGGTGGAGGAGAGCCTGCGCCGCCTCGGCACCGATCGCGTCGACCTGCTCTACCTGCACGCTCCCGACCCCACGCACCCGATCGAGTCGTCCGCCGAGGAGTTGGCGAGGCTTCTCGCCG
>JBILVO010000139.1:0-10183 GCA_044370415.1 Pirellulales bacterium | reverse complement strand
GGCGGAGGATCTCTCCCGCCTGTCGATGAGCCTCTCGGAAGCTGCCAAGCGGGCGGCCGACGCCGGCGTGCGGCTCGCGCTGGAGTTCGACGCGCGGGCCAGCTTCCCCAACAACCTGCAGTCGGCGGTGGCGGTCGTCGAGGACGTCGGCCACCCGGCTCTGGGGATCTGTCTCGACTGGTTCCAGTTTGCGGTGGGCCCCAGCAAGCCGCTCGACCTCGGCCTGCTCTCGGTCGAGACGCTGGCCCACGTGCAGCTCTCCGACATCGCCGACGTGCCGCGCGAGATGGCAAGCGACGCCGACCGGATCCTGCCCGGCGAGGGATCTTCGCCGCCGGACGACCTCGTACAGCTGCTCAGATCCATCGGCTACCGTGGCGCCGTCGCGGTCGAGCTCCACAACCCGCGGCTGTGGCGGGTGCCGCCGCGACAGTTCGGCGAGATCGCGATGACGGCACTGCGGCGCGTGCTGGGCCAGGCCGGCATGGGAGCCGGCGAACGTTAGCAGGCCGTGGATACAGTGACCCGCCGCTGGATGCGGCGGCGACGAACCCCGCGAAACCTTGGCTTTCGTGGGGTTCGCTTTCGTGGACAAAGGCCATGGATGGCTTTGTCCACAGGCAGCTAGCCCGGCATGTGAGCCGGTGTCACCGCCGGTAGTCGCGGAGCGTGTTCGAACGCGCCTCGATCTCGTCGATCGGCCGCAGGCATGCCTCGCCGCCGGCGGGCAGGAGCGTAAAGTGCCGCGCGGCCGTCAGCGTGTCGACCATCTCGCGGCAGAAGCCGGCGTGGGTCACCCACAGTTCTGGCGCATGTCGCCGCAGGTCGACCGGCACCGAATACGTGCGGAGTGTCTTGCGACGCCGCTTCACGTATTGCGGAAAGAATGAGATGGCCAGCTCCCGCAGGCTGCGGTGGATCGGGTCGCGGTAGCGGAGAAAGGGGCTGTTGCTCTTGGAGATCGCGCCCCACAGCCGGCCGCGGCGAAAGAGCGCGACCACGTGGTCGACGTCGCCCCGCGCCGCCCCCATGTCCATGAGCAGCGGCGGGTGCCCGGCGAGCCAGAGGCCGCAGGCGGCGACGAACGCCCCCTCGATGCAATGGGCTCGGCGGCGGCGCAGCACCTCCGTCACGGACCAAGCGGTCGGCCCCTCCGCCTCGTGGTTCCAGGGGATCGAATTGACGAAGTCCTGGATCCGGCCGGGGGTGCGCAGGGCGGCCAGCCGGGCCGCCGTCTTGTGTGACAGCCCGAGGCCGCAGCCCAGTTCGATACCCGTTTTTCGCCGTGAAGTCATGCCAGCCTCGCCGGCGAGACTACCCATCCAGCCGGGCCGCCTCAACGGCCGAGAGGGCGGGGCAGCGGCCGCCGCCCCAACGCTCGCCATCGCGGCCGCGGTTCGCGTAGAATCATCGTGAGCGGTGGTGACGGTGTGCGGGCCTTCGACCGCTTCCCAGGGAGGGCGAGCCATGACGATGTCGGTGTCGCGGCGGTGGCGGTGGAGCCGGTTGGCCGTTGTCGTCGTCCTGTCGTCGCTCGTCTGGTGCCAGCCGCAGACGGCGTCGGCATGGCACGGCCATTGGCGGGGCGGCTGGGGACGCCGACCGTGGTGCGGTCCGGTGTTCAGCGGCGGCTTCTACGGCCCCCGCGTCTACGGAGGCTGGGGCGGCTGGTACGGCGGCACACGGTTCGCGTACAGCGACAGCGTCTTCCTCGGAGGTGCCGGCGGTGGATTCTTCTCTGGCACGTTGCGCGGCTACACGTTCGGCGCACCGGGCTGGTGCGGGCCGGTGTGGGGAGGCTATGGCTGGCCGGCCGGCTATCCGGCCTACGCACCCTACGCCTATCCCTACGGCTGCGGCTGGGGCTGGAACCCCGTCGTCGTGCCGTCTCCGATCATCCGCTGGATCGCGCCTGTCTACGGCCCGCGGCCCGTGATGCCCTGGCTGGGCTTCGGCTTCGCCGACACCGCGCCGGTGGCGCGGCCCGCGGCTCTCGCCGAACCGCAGCAGCTCATGGCGGCGGCTCGTCCGGCGGCAACGCCACCGGCTCCGCAGTTCGCGGCCCCCCAGCCGGCGCGTGCCGTCGCGATGCGGTCGAGCAACGGGCTGGCTCGGCTGCGGGCGGGCAGGCTGGTCGCCGTCGGCGACCGCCACCTACGGTCTGCTGTTCACGATCCGGCGAAGCTCTCGGCCGCGCTCGATGCCTACCGTCGAGCCGCGACGATCGCACCCGACCTGCCCGACACGCATCTGCGGCAGGCCGTTGTGCTGACCGCGCTCGATCGGGGAGACGACGCGACGCGGGCCATCGAACGGGCGATCGCCATCGACGCACGACTCGGCAGCGACCCCGCCGCGGCCCTTGCGGCCCGCGAGCAGCTGCCGCCCGACCCAGTCTTCGGCGAGCGGCCCGACACCGGCCCGACGAGCCTGGAATCCCGGGGCAGGGACCTGCTGGCGCGGATTTTCACCGAGCCGGCGGCCGGCCGGGCGAATGGCGTCGCAGCCGCCGCTCCGGCGGGCCTCAACTGGATCGCCGACCGCTGGACGCGGCTCCACGGCGACTCGGCGGCCGGGTTCCGCGCCGACGCCGTCGCCGCGAAGTAGGCGACGCCCCCGGCAGACTCACGCCCGGCACGATCGTGGGTATGCTGTCGTCATGACTGCTCCCGCGAAGCGACCGCTCTGCCAACGGATCGACCTGGCCACACCATCCGGCAGGGCCAGCCTCGACGCGCTCCGCGGCACGCTCGTCTCCCAGGGGGAGATGGTGAGCCCGGCCGGTCGGCAGCGGACGATCGACGTGTTCGGCGAGCCGCTCACGCCCCGCCAGGTGGTGGAGCGGATCTGCCACGACGTGCGGACCCGCGGCCTCGACGCGCTCCTCGACTATTCCCGGCGGATCGACGGCGCCACGCTCGCACCGGGCTCGCTCTTCGTCGAGCAGACCGCGCTCGAGGCCGCCCATCGGTCGGTCGACCGCGGCTTCCTCGACGCCGTGAGGCGGATCAGGGACCGGGTCGAGCGGTTCCAGCGGGCGCTGCTGGCCCACGACGTGGAGGTCCCCCTTCCCGGCGGCGGTGTCCTGCGGCAGCGGTACCTGCCGCTCGATCGCGTGGGCGTGTGCGTGCCCGGCGGTGCCGCGGCGTATCCCTCGACGCTCCTGATGACGGTCGTCCCGGCCCGCGTGGCGGGCGTTCCAGAGATCGTGGTGGTGGCGCCGCCGACGAAGTTCGGCTCCGAGAACCAGCACGTGCTGGCGACCTGCCACGAGCTGGGCGTGACGCGGGTGATGCGGGCCGGCGGCGCCCAGGCTGTGGCCGCCCTCGCCTATGGCGTCGAGGGCCTGCCCCGCGTCGACAAGATCGTGGGCCCCGGAAACCTCTTCGTGGCACTCGCCAAGGAGCACGTCTACGGCGACGTCTCGATCGATTCGATCGCCGGTCCCAGCGAGATCGTGATCGTGGCCGACGCGGCGGGCAGTCCCGAATTCATAGCCGCCGACATGCTGGCCCAGGCGGAGCACTCGCCTGGATCGGCGATCCTGCTGACGTCGTGCGCGGCCCTCGCCGATGCGGTGGCCGCCGCCCTCGACCGCCGCGTGGCGGTGCTCGAGCGGGGCGACCTCACCCGCGAAAGCCTGGAGCGGTTCGGCGCGATCGTGGTCACCCGTGACGACGACGAGTCGGTGCGGCTGGCCGACGAACTGGCGGCGGAGCACCTCTCCATCGACACCCGCGATCCCGAGGCGACGCTCGCCCGCATCTGTCACGCCGGCGCGGCCTTTCTCGGGCCCTACAGCCCCGTGGCGGCGGGCGACTACGCCGCCGGCCCGTCGCACGTTCTGCCGACGGGGGGCACGGCCCGGTTCGCCGCCGGCCTCTCGGCCAACGAATTCCTCCGCGGCGGCAGCGTGATCAAACTCACCGCCGCCGATCTCGCCGACCTGTCTGCCGACATCGCCACGCTCGCCGACACGGAGGGCCTCACGGCCCACCGCCGCAGCGTGCAGGCGCGGCTGTAGGCCGACCACAACCCGTCGTGACGGTCCGCGGATCGCCGATACTCATTCCCCAGCGAGACCCGCCACCAACTGGCGTGAACTCGTCCAGGCCCATGACGACCGCAACGTCTTTCCAGCGTCGCCCGACGAGCTGCCCGTGATCGACATAAACACCCTATGAGCGACTCTCCGCGGCCGAATTCGGAGAGGGTCTGCACCACTGCCGGAAAAACACAACCGCAAGGGCGAAGACCCGCCTTTTGCAAACCGCCTGTGCAACGCTGTAGCGCCCGCGAGATGGCAGCGAGCGGCTCACGAGACCCTCGGCAGCCCGAAATTGTTGCCCAAGAGCTGTTACAGAAACTAGTCTAGGGAATGAGCCCCCGCTGGTCGCGTGTCGGCCCCGACTGCGAATCTGGCCATCCTCCACACCGTGCACGTACTATCCGCCCGCCCGGCGAGCCGTTCCCGAGGACACGTGCATGTCGCCATCCGCCGCCCCGTTGCCCGCCCCCGAGGATGTGTGCGATGTCATCCAGGGCAGGTCGTTCGCACGAACCGAGGTCGTGAATTGTCCGCTGTGCGCCCTGCACCATCGTCCGCGTGTGCTGCGGGCGGGCATGGGCATGCATGCGGTCGTTGCTGAGTGCCGGCCGTGCCGGATCGCTTATCAGTCGCATCGTCCGAGCCTTGCCGCATCGATCGCCTACATGGACTGGAGATGGGCGTCGCGGGACGCCTACGTCGCCGATCCCGAATTCGGGGCGCAGCGGGCCCGGTTCCAACTCGATCTCGTCAGGCAGCAGCGCGGGCCCACGACGCTGCTCGACTTCGGTGCCGGAGCAGGCACGTTCGTCCGGACTGCGATCGACGCCGGCTACAGGGCCACTGGCATCGAGCACAGCCCGGTCGCCCGGGCGGAGGCCCGGAAACGCCACGGCATCCCCCTCGTCGAGGAAGCTGGCGACAATTACGACGTCGTCACGCTCTGGGACGTCATCGAGCACCTGCGCGACCCGATCGGCACTCTCGCGGAACTCCGGCAGCGCATGCGACCGGACGGCCTGTTGTTCGTCGAGACCGGTAACTGGGAAAGTTGGAGCCGGTTCGTCCAGGGCGACTCGTGGGGGCTGTACCTTTTCGATCACCAGTATTACTTCAGCCCGCACAGCCTCTTGGCGACGCTGCGCAAGGCCGGCTTCCGCGATGCCCGCCTGATCAATCCACACCAAGCGCGGCCGTGGTGGGCGAAGGACCGTTGGTCCTACCGGCTGACAGCGCCGTGGCGAACCATCCTCCTCGTTTCCGCCCGGGCATCGTGACCGGCCCACCGCGGCACCGACGTCAGTCCGACATGCCCCGGGCGATTTCGGGAGCGGAGTAGGTGAAGATGCAGTCAACGCCGGCCCGCTTGATGACGAGCAGGCTCTCGAGCGCAGCCCGGCGGCCGTCAAGCCAGCCGTTCGCGACCGCGGCGCGGATCATCGAATATTCGCCGTTCACCTGGAAAGCGAAGGTCGGAATGCCGAAGTCGTGCTTCGCACGGTAAATGATGTCGAGGCTCGTCAGGGCGGGCTTCCCCATCACCATGCCGGCCCCCTCGGCCGCGTCAAGGGCCACCTGGCGGAGCACATCGTCGGAATTCGCCGCGTCCATCTAGTAGATCCGCTTGTCGCCCGTGCCGAGCGCGGCCTTGCTCCCCGCGGCGGGCGAAACGGGCCGTCAAAGGCCGAGGCGCACCTGGCGGCGCAGGCCCGGATCGCCACGTCCTGCCGGCCGGCCGCATCGAACGCCCAGCGGATCCTGCCCACAAGGCCGTCCATGCATGTCGGGGCGCGCCGACGTGGTAGCCCGCCTCGGCGACCACCGCCGCCTGACGGCAGGGATCTCGACCGTCTCAGTGTTGGCTGAACGGCCGTTCGCGTCCCTCGCCGATTTCCAGCCGGCTCAGTCAACTCGTTCCGTTCTACCGGGCCGCGTACGCGGCATTTCGCGATTGAATCCTGCGACCGCAGGACTATCCGGAACGGGCGGCGTCTTCGCGCCCACGCGATGACGCGCCCAAGCCGCATGCCACCCACGCTACCGTGATGGTGACCCTCAGAGCCAGCATACGCCACACGCCGTACCTGTGGCGGTCGCCGCATTGACGGATGACGCGTCTGCGGGCCGACAAATCGAGCGGCTGAAGCACCTTTAGTTGATGCAGCGTGTGCAAGTGCTTGCCACATTCGTGCATCTTGCGGAGGTAATCACGGAATGTGGCCACCTCCGCGTGCACGACCTTTGCTTCCGGAACATAGGCGACTTCAGCCGAAGGACACCGGGCCAGATAGCGGTGGATAATCTCGACATCTCCCACCACTGGCATCGGCTTGAACAACCCGACAGCGTCGAACACGTCGGCGCGCACAGCCATGTTGCCCGCGTGCCCGAGGAGACAGGAACGCGGCCCTTCCTCTGAAAGGTATCTCAATTGGGCGTCCTCGTACTCCTCCATGAGTTGCAGCGGCAGCGACATCGGACGCGGGTAGCCGACGAATCCATTCACGATGGCGACGTCGCTCCCTTTGATCCGCCGATCGATCGCTGTCAGCCAATCCGGGTGGGCGATGCAGTCGGCGTCGAGAAAGACGAGATGCCGCCCCCTGGCTTCACCGATTCCGGTGTTGCGGGCCAGATACGGGTCTTTCACTTCCTGCCGGAAAAGTCTCGCACGCGATTCCGCCTGCACGATCGCGGCAGATCTGTCCGTGGACCCGTTGTCCACGAAGATCCATTCGACTAGTTCCGGATCGATCGCTTGGCGCCGCAGTCCATCGATGCACTGCGGCAGCCAACGCTCTTCGTTCAGAAACGGAACGATGACGGAATAACGGGGATTGGAACCTTCGTGCATAGCGTGGATGATACACTCGTCGCCGACCGCAGGCATGATTGGCTGACGCGGGATCGTGCCGCTGCATCGCGCCGACGGCTCTTGTCATGCGGACATACGGGCGAGGGCGGCGACGAATGCGGTTCGCAACGACGACACATTGTCGACAACCGGAGGAATCCACTTCGGGTCGGCGAACATGTGCGCGGCCCGCAGCGGGAAGGGGCATTCCCGCCCGGTACCGAGGTAATAATCCTCGAATTTATGCCGACCGCCGACCACCTTGTCCGAAATCTGCATCCAGGCAGCAGGGATGCCGTAGGCTTCGGCGAAGATGATCCCGTGCAGTGACGAGGAGACGACACGATCGCAGCCGGCGAGTCGTCGAAAGAACTCCTCGGGCTCGGACTGGATGTCGAGCACCACGACGCCCGGGTCGTCGATCACGATCTCCGCCTTGTCGACGTAATGCAGGATGATGCCGGGCCGGCGGCGAACACCGTCGGTCGGGCACTTCGGGTAAACAAGCGGCGCCATACACCCCGGATCGCCGTAGACCTCGGGGCAATCGATGCCGTGCCGAAGAAGAACGTTTCGCGTCAACGGCCCACGCACCGCCGTGACTGCGAGGTTTTTCGCACGCATAGTGGTATCGGGCAAGAGGCTGCCGGTTCCCCACACCACGTCACCGTCCCGTGCCTGGGCGATCACGGAGCCGCAGGAGACCAGCTTGCGGCGCTCCCATGCAGCGGAACGCACCACTCCTCCGCCAAAGAGCTTCGATACTATCAGCGGCGCGTACGCGTCTCCCAGATTGCGAACCTGGTTCCACCAATAACTCCGAATAACACCTCGCCGCAGAAGCATCCGGGTCGCACCCGAAGAGGGCGCGACTGCAGCAGCCATTCTCAGGCACGATTCGATCATGGCATGTGGCAGGCCGGGAACGGCCGCCGTGGCTCGCGATAGTATTTGTCGCCTAATCCTCAGAGCGGCCACCCGCGGAAGACCCGCTCCTCCGGCGATTCCCCGTCTCCCTTCCTGCCCCGGCGATTGCAGCGCGGAGTCATTGCACGGTGATCCATGAATCTGGCGAGTCAAACCGATTCACGTCACACACTCTCCTACCGATTGTAGGAAGAATCCGCATTGTGCGGGACGGCCCAGGGCTGGAGGGACCGGTGAAAGCGGCACCTCGAACCTGCGCCGGTGTCTGTTGTAAGCTTTGGGAATAGCATCCCCGATCGAGCACCCGATGACCGCACAATCCAGCCGCAACCAGCCCCCCCAGCCGTCCGCCACGACGTCGCAACGCTCTCCGGCTACGTGCCCGGCGAGCAGCCGCAGGGGGGAAAGTGGATCAAGCTCAACACCAACGAGAACCCCTACCCGCCGTCGCCGGCGGTCGCCCGCGCCATCGCCGCCACCGCCGCCGGCCGCACGCTCGCCAAGTACCCCGATCCGCTGGCAACGGTCTTCAACCTCCGCGCCGCCGAGATCCTCGGCGTCGATCCCGACTGGATCATCTGCGGCAACGGCAGCGACGACCTGCTCGCGATCCTCGTCCGCACGTTCGTCGGGGCAGGGGAGTGCCTGCGGATGCCCTATCCCAGCTACATCCTCTACCGCACGCTCGCCGGCATCCAAGGGGCCGGCTGCGACGCGTTCCACTACGCCCGCGACCTCATGCTCGACCGAAGCAGACGCGACGAACTACGCAATGCCGCCCTGAAGGCCGCCCAAGTCTTTGAAGCCAGCCGCGTCATGCCGACGTGGTGCCGTCTCATCAGCGATGTCGTCGCCACTTCGTCCCGCTCATGAAACGGTTTTTTCAGTCAAGCAGGCGCCCCATCTCGCCCCGGAATCTCTCCGGACACGGCTGTCGATCACTCGATTCCTTCGTCAGGGACGCCACTCGCCCGGGGCTCACATCTCGGCGACACCACTGAGCGAGCCCTGGACCACGGCTTGTCAGCCGTCAGCAGGCGTCACTGCCGTTCCCCCCGCAGCCTTCGCGATCGCCCAGAGCGACTCCGCATAATCCGCCAGCGGGTTCAACGTCACATTCCTGTCGGACTCGCGGAGAAACGAGTACTTGTCGAGGCACGCGCACGACGTGTACGGGCAGCGGCGCCAGCCCTTCGGCCTCGCAGGCAGCTTCGTGGCGAAAAAATCACCGGCAGTGAAGCCGCAGCCGGCGCGGACCTCGCCCGTGTATTTCAACTCGTAACTGATTGACGGAAAGAGGCACTGCCTGCCCAGCGGCATCCGTCGACCGGCACGATGCGCGAAATCGAGCGGCGGCAGGCTTTTCTCCATCAGGGCGAGCGCCTCGGGGCCATAGTGGCCCGCCCCGTTCCACAGGGGATTCGGATGCAACAGCAGTCCCTGATCCTGAAACACCTTTCGCCTGCGCTCGAACTCCGGGATGGCCGCGTCGTTCATGACGTAGTTGACCATGCCCACTGCGAATCCCGCCTGCCGGATGCGACGCACGTTCTCGAGGAACGACTCCTCCTCGACCTGGCCAGGATGGAACGTGCACATCAGCACGATTTTCGACAGGTCGATATCGGCATAGCGATCCGGACTCCACGACGCGTTCGTGTCGATCCGGATGCAGGCGACATAGTCCTGAGCGGCCAGGTGTCGCAGGAGCGGAGGCATGTTTCGCGCGTCAATCATCGGCTCACCGCCGCTGATCACGAGCGACACCTTATGGGCAGAAAAGTGCCGGTCGAACGCCTCAATCCAACGCTCGAGAGGGTGATTGTCGAACGCGTGGGCCGTGAATCGCCCCTTCGGCGCCCGACGATCATGGGTCTGCGGGCAGTAGGTGCAGGCGTAGTTGCACCACTCCGTCACGAACCACCGCACGATCAGCGGTGTGGGCCCTTCGTCCGGACACCATACCTTCAGCGTTGCGTCTCCCATGTTGACCACGCTATCCCTGGTCGTTGTGGCTGTCAAATTGCGGACCCACGGAAAAACCGGCCGCCGGTCGTAGTGGCTCTGCCGGTTGTGGGGGGCCGCGCAAGGCCGCCGGGCTCGATAACGCCCACACGACGGGCCGACTCCGCACTCTGCTGTAAACTTTGAGGCCGGTCCGCTGCACCTCGCCCACCTCGGCACCACACCCACCATGACTGCCCACCCGACACCACAGCCGTCAGCGCCCGCCGTCCGCCACGACGTCGCGGCGCTCTCCGGCTACGTGCCCGGCGAGCAGCCGCAGGGGGGAAAGTGGATCAAGCTCAACACCAACGAGAACCCCTACCCGCCGTCGCCGGCGGTCGCCCGCG
>JBILVO010000138.1:0-10227 GCA_044370415.1 Pirellulales bacterium | reverse complement strand
GCTTGATCTCGCGCTGTGCTGGCGAGCTGGAGGCTCGCCTTGCGTGAGGCAGGGCACGGACAGGTCCGTGCCCTGCCGGAGCCTGCGGGGGCCATGGATGGCCCCGCAGGCGGGACATTTAGAACTGCCAGATCGCGTCGCAGCCGCCGTAGAGCTGGCCGTACTGGTTGAAGTTGCGGCCGTAAGGCAGCACGGTGCCAGGCGCGTCCGGCGAATACCAGTCGTACCGCACTTCCGGACGGATGATCCAGTTGTTGTTGGGCTTCCAGTTCAGGCCCCACGTGGCCTGCCAGAAGTTGCCCTGGAATCCAGACGCCCAGTTGCCGTTCCCTGCTGGCACGCCTGCCACGAAATTCCGCTGGCCCGAGACAACGCGGTAGCCGTTGTTGTCGCGGAACCACTCGAGACGCATGCCGGCGATCAGCGTGTCGCTGATGTTGTAGAAGAGGTACTGGTTGATGCCGTACCACTGGGCCGTGCCGGCCTGGCCGCGGCCGCTGCCCAGCGGAATCGCGTAGCTGCCCGCGTTGAACTGCCAGCCGTTGTCATTCTGGAACACGTAGGTCCACTTGTCGTTCAGCTCGTTCGTGTAGACCGTGCTCATGATGGAACGGTTGCCGACGAGATTGGAGGCGAAGTTCGGGCCGCCGCCGAGAATCGGCTCGTTGCCGCTCGACACGGTCATCGTCAAGGCCTGCTTCTCGTCGGAGCTCTTGAATGACATGCCGCCCAGGAACGCCGCATTGCTGTTGGCGCCGGGGTAGGTGGAGTTCGCGATCGGAATGCTGTTGATCGGATCGCTGTAGTTGTCCCACCCGTTCGTGATGCCGGCATACACCGTCAGCTGGTCGTTGGCCTTCCAGGTGTCGAGGATGCCGGTGTGGGTAAACGGCTCGCCGTACTGCATCGTGTAGGCGTGCGTGTAGAAGAAGTTGCCGATGGCCGGCACGACTTCATACCCGATGATCGTGTAGAAGTGGCCGAACTTCACCGCGTGGTTGTTGTAGCCCACCTCGCCATACAACTGCGGCATGGCCAGACCGTAATACCGGTTGCCCCACGAAGGCTGTCCTGGGACGACCTGGTTGAGCAGGTTGCCGTCGAGGCCGCGGGCCGTGGTGTAGACGTAGTCGGTGCCGTAGAGCAGGTCGACGCGGCCGCCGAGGTCCCAGCCGCCGTCCGCCGTGTCCAGCACCTTCTCGTTGACGAGGTAGAGCTGGTTCATCTGGCCCTGCCAGTTGCGGTCGTTAAACGTGATCGGCCCGTTCCAGGGTGATCCCCAGTTGTTCGCGCCGATGCCGGCGTTGATCCAGCCGTAGGTCGCGATGCCCTTCTCCTTGAGATACTCGGTCTCGAGGTAGCGGTTGGGGACGGCTGTCTCTGCCTCCTCCTGGGCCTCCTGCGGCGGCAGGGCCCGCAGCTGGTAGGCGTCTTCCTGGGGGACGTTCGGCACGACGGGCGCCTGGGCGAACGCGGTGCTGGTGGTCAGCAGTCCCGCGGCCACCCAGAGCGGCAGCTTGAAGGTGCGTGTGGGCATGGTCCTGTGGGCTCCCAATCCTGTGGTGTGAAGAGGTCCGCCGCGTGTGCCGCGACGAACCCGTCGTAGTGGTAATGGGGAGCACGGGCGCCTGCTGGTTCCGCCGCCACGAAACCACACCTTCCCCCCGACTCCCCTCGTATCGGCCCGGGGAACGCGCAGACTTCTTGGGGCGACTCACGGAGCCGCAAGGTTGCCGCGACCGGACCGGTGCTCCGGGGCGACTCTTCCGGCTGGGCGGGCGGTTCGGTCCCACCGTCGACCCGTCGCTGTGGTGGCCGGTCCCTGTGGCGGACGGTCCGCAGCTCAGGCGGCCGGGGCGAATGCCCCCTCGAGCAGCGCCGCCACGAAGCGTTCGGGCACGAAGACCTCCAGGTCATCGGCCGACTCGCCGAGCCCCACGAGCTTCACGGGCAGGCCGAACTGCTCCGTCACGGGCACGATCACACCGCCGCGGGCTGACCCGTCGAGCTTGGCCAGCACGATGCCTGTGCAGCCCGCCGCCTCCTTGAATCCCTTCGCCTGCGAGAGGGCGTTTTGGCCCGCCGTGGCGTCGATCACGAGGAGCGTCTCGTGCGGTGCGTCGGGGATCTGCTTGGCGATCACGCGGCGGATCTTGGAGAGCTCCTGCATGAGGTTCGACTGGGTCTGCAGCCGGCCGGCGGTGTCGATGATGCAGACGTCGAAACCCCCCTCGAGCGCCCGCGCCACGGCGCGATGCGCCACGCTGGCCGGATCGCTGCCGGGCTCGCCGCGGACAATCTCGGCACCGAGTCGGCCGGCCCACATCGCCAGCTGCTCGACGGCCGCGGCACGGAACGTGTCGCCGGCGCCGAGCACCACCCGCTTCCCGTCCCGGGTGAAGAGCCGGGTGAGCTTGGCGATCGACGTCGTCTTGCCCGAGCCGTTCACGCCCGTGACGAGGATGACGGTCGGGCCTGAGGCCGCCGTCGCGACCGTGGCGCCGGTCCGCTCCAGCCGGGCGAGCAATTGCCGGCGGATCGAATCGAGCACGACGTCGGGGTCGACCACCCGGGCGCGGAGCCGGTCGCGGACGTCGACGACGATCGCCTCCGCGGCGGCGGGCCCCATGTCGGTGCGGACGAGCGCGGCACGGAGCTCCTCCAGAAATCCCTCGTCGACCAGCCGGCCCTCGCGTTTGAAGAGGTCGCGGACGTCGGTGCCGAGCACGCGGGCGGTCTTGGCCAGCCCGGCGCGGAGCCGGTCGAGGAGGCCCGGCGCCGCCGGCGCGGGCGTGGCCCCGTCCGCAGCGGTGCTCGGCGGCGGCTCGTCGGGGGGCGGCGTGCGTCCGAATCGGAAGAGTGCCATCGATCTGCCCTCAGGATGCCGCAGCGGGCGTGCCACCAGGCAGGCCATCGCGGTCGGCGAGCAGCCGGCCGAGGATGCCCGCCACGAACCGCGGCGATGCGGCCGTGCCGTAGCGGCGGGCGAGCTCGATCGCCTCGTTCACCGCCACAGGGCCGGGAACGTCGGTGTGGAGGAGCTCGAACGCGGCGATCCGCAGCACCGCCCTGTCGGTCGCGGCCATCCGCGACACCCGCCAGTGCTCGCTGCGGGAGTCGAGCTGCGCGTCGATCGCCGCTCGCTCCGCCAGCACCCCTTCCACGATCGTGCGGGCGAAGTCGACGAGCGCGGCCGCCCGCAGCCGGCCCTGCAGGAAGCCCTCGAGCCGCTCCGTGCCGCTCTCCGGATTCACCTCGAGCTGGTAGAGCGACTGCAGGGCGATCTCGCGGGCGCGGCGGCGGCTGGGCATGAAGGCGTCTGTCGGGGCGGGAGGTCGGCGTGATGAAGTCGGGAGGTGGGCGGCGGGCTCGCAGGCGGGAGTCAGCGGGCCGTGGAGGCGTCCCGCGCCGCCAGGCCGTCGAGCAGCGACAGCATCTCGATGGCCGCAGCGGCGCACTCCGCGCCCTTGTTGCCGGCGAAGCCGTCGGCGGCGTCGCCGCCGGCCCGAGCCAAGGCCTGCGCGAGCGTATCGCAGGTGAGCACGCCGAACAAGACGGGCAGCCCGCGGCTGCGGCCGATCGCCTCGATGCCGGTGGCCACGGCGCGGGCGATGTGCTGGTCGTGCGTCGTCTCGCCGCGGATGATGGCGCCGAGGCAGAGCACCGCGGCGTAGCGGCCGCCGGCCGCCATCGCGTCGGCCACCAACGGCAGCTCGAACGAACCCGGCACCCAGGCCACGTCGATCCGGTCGGCCGGCAGTCCGGCGGCGGTCAGCGTCGCCACGGCGCCGTCCAGCATCCGCCCGGTCACGGGCTCGTTGTACCGTGACACGACGACGCCCATCCGGGCGGTCGGCGGCAGCCGGTCGGTGCGGCCCCTGAAGACGTTCATGCCCTCGCGCATCGGCGGCCACTTATGACTTGAGGCTCGCGAGGAACTCGGCGTTCGACTTCGTCTTCGCGAGCCGGTTGACCAGGAGTTCCATCGCGTCGGTGGGGTTCATCTCGCAGAGCACCCGCCGCAGCACGCAGATGCGCCGGTATTCGTCCGCCTCGAGCAGCATCTCCTCGCGGCGGGTGCCGGAGCGATTGATGTCGATCGCCGGGTAGATCCGCTTGTCGACGAGCCGGCGGTCGAGCACGATCTCGTTGTTGCCCGTGCCCTTGAACTCCTCGAAGATCACGTCGTCCATCTTGCTGCCCGTGTCGACCAGCGCCGTGGCGATGATCGTCAGCGAGCCCCCCTCCTCCACCTTGCGGGCGCTGCCGAAGAACCGCTTCGGCCGCTGGAGGGCGTTGGAGTCGACGCCGCCGGAGAGGATCTTTCCGGAGTTGGGCACCTCGGAGTTCCAGGCCCGGGCCAGCCGGGTGATCGAATCGAGAAAGATGACGACGTCGCGGCCGTATTCGACGAGCCGCTTCGCCTTCTCGAGCACCATGTCGGCCACCTGCACGTGCCGGCTCGAGTTCTCGTCGAAGGTCGAGCTGATCACCTCGCACGAAGGGCCGCTCACCTGCCGTTCCATGTCGGTGACCTCTTCCGGCCGCTCGTCGATGAGCAGCATGAAGACGTAGGCGTCGGGATAGTTGGCCAGCACCGACTTGGCCATTTTTTGCATGAGGACCGTCTTGCCGGCCCGCGGCGGGCTCACGATCAGCCCGCGCTGGCCGAAGCCGATCGGCACGACCAGGTCGAGCACCCGCGTCGCCGTCTCCTCCGCGGTCGTCTCCAGCACGATCCGCTCGTCCGGGTGCAGCGGCGTGAGGTCGTCGAAGAAGACCCGCGTCGACAGCTTGGCGGGGTCCTCGCCGTTGATCGCCTCGACCCGCAAGAGCGCGAAGTAGCGCTCGCTCTCCTTCGGCGGCCGGATCTGGCCCGCGATGCTCATGCCGTTGCGCAGGCCGAACCGCCGGACCTGGCTCGGGGAGACGTAGATGTCGTCGGGGCACGAGAGATAGTGGTGCTCCGGGCTGCGGAGAAAGCCGAAGCCGTCGGGCAGGATCTCGAGCGTGCCCTCGCCGAACATCAGGCCGTTGAGCTTCACCCGTTCCTTCAGGATCCGGAACACGAGGTCGTTCTTCTTCACGCCGGTGACGTCGCCGAGCTGCTCCTGGCGGGCCAGGTCGACCAGCTCCTGCATCGACAGCTTCTGCAGCGCCGCCACCTCCGAGTCGCCCTTCTTGAGCGATTCGTAGTGGTCGCTGATGTCGACGCCCTCCTTGACCTCGGCGGCGATCTCCTCGGCGAGCGACATCGGCTCGCGCTCGGGGGCGTCGCGCGGATCCGGATCGGCGGGATCGGACGGAGGCATGGGAGGCTCTCGGCCGCGGCGGCTGCCGTGGGATGCGAAGGGGCGGGAAACGGCTGGGGCGGGAGGGAACGGCGGGGAGGTCGAGGCCGCGCATGGCCCGTCGAGACAGCCCCCCGAGCCGCCGCCGGTCAGTCGGAGAGTCCTGACCAGATGCGGTCGACCTGAGCGGAAGTATATGCCAAGTCGCCGGAGGCATCCACGGTGAGGATTTTGTCAGCGGGCAGGTGTGCAGCGGCGTATTTCCGCTCCCAGGCCGAGTCGCGGGCGGCCTGCTGGGACGGTGTCCAGCCTCGCGCGGCCAGCCGCGCGCGGCGGACGGCCTCGGCGCATTCCACGACCACGATCAGATCGCAGGAGGCGTCCCAGCCGGACTGCACGAGCAGCGGCACGTCGAGCACGACGACGTCGCGGCCGCCGGGCCGCTCCGCGGCCTGACGCTGTGTGGCGGCCAGTTCTGCAGCAGCTAATTCCGCGGCGATCCGGCGACGGACCCGCGGGTGCACGACGGCCTCGAGGGCCTCGAGGGACCGCGCATGCTCCGGCGTCGGCCCGAACACGAGCTCTGCCACCGACCGGCGGCGGATCCGGCCGTCCTCGCCGAGCACCCGGGGGCCGAGCCGCTCCGCCAGTTCCCGCCGGACGTCGGCCTCCTCGAGCACCTCGTGCGCGATGCGATCGGCGTCGATCACGCCGGCGCCGTGGTCCGCGAACCGCGCCGCCACGGTCGATTTTCCCGCGCCGATCCTGCCGGTCAGTCCGATGACGATCATGGGCCGATGACGATCATGGGTGGGAGCCGTCGGAGGCGGTGTGGCCGGGGGCCGGCGCGGCCGGCCGCGCCTTCTCGCATTCCGCCCAGGTCGCCCCCTCGTGCACGGTCACGTCGAGGGGCACGTCGAGCGACATCGCCGACATCATCTCCTCGACGACGATCCGCGTCACCTGCTCCACCTCGGACGGCGGCGACTCGAGCACGAGCTCGTCGTGGATCTGCAGGACCAGGCCGGCCTGGGCGGCCGCGGTCTCGAGGGACTGGGCGCCCGCGGCCTCGAGGGCCTGGGCGCCCGCGGCCTTGAGCCGCCGGTCCACGCCCAGCATGGCCAGCTTGATCAGGTCGGCGGCCGAGCCCTGCACGACCGTGTTGATCGCCGTCCGCTCCGGGAGCGTGAGGGTGAAGCCCCCGGCGGCGGCGCGGCGGCGGGCGCGATCGCGGACGCCGGCGATCGTCCGCCGGCGTCCCAGCATCGTGGTCACGCAGCCGTCACGACGGCAGCGATCGAGCACCTCGTCCATGAACGCCTCCGCGCCGGCGAACGAGCGGAAGTATGCGGCGATGAACGCGGCGGCGTCGGGCTGGGGGATGCCGAGCGCCTTCGCCAGCCCGAAGCTGCTCTGGCCGTAGAGGATGCCGAAGTTCACCGCCTTCGCGGTCCGCCGCATCGACGCGGTCACATCCGCCGGCTCGACGCCGAACACCGTCGCCGCCGTGCGGGCGTGGATGTCCTCGCCGGCGGCGAAGGCCTCGCGCATGCGGGTGTCGCCGGAGAGGTGCGCCAGGATGCGGAGCTCGATCTGCGAGTAGTCGGCCGCGATGAACCGCCAGCCCGGCTCGCGCGGCAGGAAGGCCGCGCGGATCTGCTGCCCTTCGGCGGTCCGGATCGGGATGTTCTGCAGATTGGGGTCGCTCGAGCTCAGCCTGCCCGTCGCCGTCACGGTCTGGTTAAACGTGGTGTGGATCCTGCCGGTGGCCGGAGCGACGAGGTCCGGCAGGGCGTCGACGTAGGTGCTCTTCAGCTTCGCGTACTTGCGGTGCTCCAGCAGCAGCGCCGGCAGCGGGTGGAGCGGGGCGAGTTCCTCGAGCACCTCGGCGTCGGTGCTGGGGCCCGTCTTCGTCCGCTTCACGACCGGCAGCGCGAGCTCGTCGAACAGCACGGCCCGCACCTGCACGGGGGAGGCGATGGCGAACGGGTGCCCGGCGAGCCGGTGCAGTTCGGCCTCGAGCGCCGCCAGCCGCCGGGCATATTCCGTGGAGAGCGTCGCGAGCACGTCGCGGTCGATCCGCACGCCGCGGTATTCCATGTCGGCCAGAACGCCGGCCAGCGGCATCTCAAGCTCGGTGAAGAGCCTGCCGAGGCCCGCCTCCTCGAGCGCCTCAGGCAGCCTCGTCGCCAGGTCGGCGACGACGTGGCAGGCCGCCGCCGCGTTCGCCGGCGACGTCGGCCGGTCGATCCCCGCCACGACCGCCCGATCTGCGGCGTGCCGCACCGCCACCTCGGTGAGCCCGAGGTTGCGCTCGCCGGCATCGAGCAGGTAGGCGGCCAGCATGGTGTCGCAGGCGCGGCCCGCCAGATCGGCGCCGGCCGCCCTCAGCCAGAGCGTCTGCCGCTTGAGGTCATGGCCTGTTTTCGGCACCGTCGGGTCGGCGAGCAGACCGCGGATCGCAGCGCTCGCAGCGAGCCGTGGGGGAGTGATCCAGACCTCCACGTCGCCGGCCCGCAGCACAGCGCCGGCCGGGAGCGACAGGATCGAGCCTCCGTCGGCGGCGGGCACGCAGCAGACCGCGATCGGCGCGGCGGCCCGCAGCAGCGAGGCGAGCCGTGCCGCCTCCGCCTCGTCGGCCGGCTCCACGGGGCCCGTGGGCGGCTCCTCGCCGTCGAGGTCGAAGAGCGTCGGTTCGGCCCGCCGCTCGGCCGCCGCCTGCGCGGGCTGGGCGCGGCCGGGCTGAACGCGGCCAGTCGCAGACCGCGCCGCCGGCGGACGGGCCGGAGCGGACTGGAGCACCTTCGCGAGCAGGCTCCTGAACCCCATCTCCCGCAGGAAGTCGGCCAGCCGGACGGCATCGGGGGCATGGCACCGCCCCGCCTCCCACGGGATCTCGATCGGCACGGCGGCATCGAGCCGGATCAGTTCGCGGCCGGCCCGCGCGGTGTCGGCATGCAGGCGGAGGTTCTCCCGCCGCTTCGCACCGGAGACCTCGTCGGCGTGCGCGAGCAGCGCATCGAGCGAGCCGTGGGCCGCGAGCAGTTCCGTCGCGCCCTTGGGGCCGATGCCGGGCACGCCGGGCACATTGTCGACGGCGTCGCCGACGAGGGCGAGGAAGTCGACGACCTGATCGGGCCGGATGCCCCATTCGGCGAGCAGTTCCGCGGGACCGATGTGGGCGTTGGTGCGGAGGTTCAGGAGCCGCACGTGGTCGCCGAGCAACTGCCGCGCATCCTTGTCAGACGTGGCGATGATGCAGTCGCCCCCCGCCGCCACGGTGCGGACGGCCAGCGTGGCGAGCAGGTCGTCGGCCTCGAAGCCGCTCTTCTCGAGGCACGGAATCCCCATCACCTCCAGCAGCCGGCGGATCAGGGGAATCTGCGGCACGAGGTCGGCCGGCATCTCGGCCCGCGTCGCCTTGTAGTCGGCGAATCGCTCGTGCCGGAAGGTGGGGCCCGGGGCATCGAGGCCGCAGAAGAGATAGTCGGGCCGCTTCTTCTCGATGATGTCGAGCAGGTCGCGGGTGAAGCCGAACACCGCCGACACCGGCGTGCCGTCGGGGGCGGCCATCTCCGGCAGCGCGTGGAAGAGCTGGTAGACCCGCGAGAGCGTGTCGATCACCCAGACCGTGCGGCCGTGCAGGTCGGGGGCGGCTGCTGCGGGCATCGGCGCTGCGGGCGGGGCGTGTGGCATGTCGGCCCCAATCCTCCGCGGCTGGGCGCCCGCCGTAAAGGGGCGGAAACCGCCGCACGCGCGCAAGTGCGCGAAACACGCTGCGTCAGCGTGCTCTCTACGGTTCGGGGCTGCCCGTGCCCCGTCGCCGGACGTTCGCTCCGGCCCTCCGGGCCTCTACTCACTCGGAGCTGGCTGCGCTTCGGCATCCATGCCTGCGCTTGCCAGCTACGCCGGCTCTCGGGGCACGGGCAGCCCCTCACGGACGCCACAGAAGCGGGCAGTCTCACTCCGGCGATGCATCACCCCATCGCTGTGTCGCATGAATGCGACGCGCAGCACCAGAGGGCGGAGCCCGCCAAGAGGCTGCGTTGGGCAGGCCTTCGCCTGCGTTGGGGTGCCGCTACCTCTGCGCAGCGTCGCATGGATGCGACGCGCAGCACCAGCGGGCGGAGCCCGCCAAGAGGCTGTCTACAGGCAGGCCTGCGCCTGCCTATGGCTGCGCCACTTATGCGCTGCTCGCCAGGATGCCGAGCGCAGCTCGAGCGGGCGGAGCCCGCCAAGAAAAAATCGCAGCATGCGATGTTTTTCGTGAACTCAGCGTATTGGTCACGCAGCATGAACGCTGCTCGGCAGGATGCCGAGCGCAGCACCAGCGGGCGGAGCCCGCCAAGAAAAAATCGCAGGATGCGATGTTTTTCGTAAAGCAGCTGCGATGTTTTTCGTAAAGCAGCTGCGATGTTTTTCGTGAACTCAGTCGCCGCTGGGCGGCTCGTACTCGAAGTCCTTCCACTTCATCGCCCGACGGAAGGGCTCGATGCGGAGCACGACCTCGCCGTTCTGGAAGATCCGCACGGTGCCGCTCGTCTCGCTGACGGCCACGGCCACGCTGCGTGTGCGGCGCGTGATGGCCGCCGCCGCCCAGTGCCGCGCGCCGAGCCCCTTCGCCACCGAGACGTTCTCGGCCGAAGCGTCGATGTAGCGGGCCGCGCCCTCGACCGTGCCGTCGGCGCCGACCACAAACGCGCCGTCGAGCTGGGCGATCTCCTTGATCCCCTCGCGCACGCGCGGGTCGGTGAGCTTGCGCTCGGAACGGCTGTAGCCGCGGACGGGGTCGTAGCCTGTGGCGTGGCTCGACTGGAGCACCTTGCGGGTGTCGCCCACCACGAAGAGCGTACCCACCGGCTTGCCCTCGCGGCCCTCGCGGCCGATCTCCACGGCGAGGTCGACGACGATCTTGAGCGTCTCCAGCGGCACCTTC
>JBILVO010000137.1:0-10427 GCA_044370415.1 Pirellulales bacterium | reverse complement strand
CGGCGGATTGGAGCCGTTGGTCCCGCCGCCCACCGGCCCCTGTGCGGCCGCGTTGCTCCCGGATGCCAGGCAGGCCGCGGTGAGGCCGGCCAGGAGCAGCAGGGTCGGGCGGGAAAATCGTCGCCGGTCGGAGGGATGCATGGTCTGTCTCCTGTGATCGAACCCTTCCACCCTACACCACCGCGTGTTTCGCCGCACGCGGGCCGTGGCCCGCATCGCCCCGCCGGGTCATTGCTCCGCGGTTCCCAGGCTGGCGATCGCCCGGTCCATCAGGACCCTCAGGGCTGCCTTCACGAGCGGCTTGTCGTGGATCCAGGCGGCGAACTCCTCGCCGTGGGCCGCATAGAGGTCACGCAGCCAGTCGGGAGCCTCGGTCAGCATCCACGCCCGGAACAGCAGCCACCGCGGGTCGTCCGCTCCGTACACTTCGCGAGCCACCCAGCAGAAGACGCCCGGGTTGAAGCCGAAGGGGAGCCGGTTGAACGTCTGGACGGTCTGCACGCCGACGAGGCCGAACCCGAAGATCCGCTCGAACGGCCCGCAGATCTTGTCCACGATGCTGTCGAAGGCGACGAACGGATCCTGGCCGATGAAGACGCGGTCGCCCGGCAGCAGCTGGTAGTTGGTGGCCGTCGAGCCGCCCTTCATGATCGCCTCGATGTCGACGGGCAGCACCTGGTCGCAGCCGACGCCCGAGGGGGCGGGACGGGCGATCCAGATGTCCTTGCTCGAGAGCCGCGAGAGGCCGTTGATGCCGGCGATGGCGTCGAGCACCGTCTCGTTGCCCGTGATCGGGAAGCGGACGACGTTGTCGCCGTAGCCGGCCCCCTCGGTGATCACGTAATAGACCTTCGAGTTGTAGCTGAACACGTCGACCGCCACGAGCGGGGCGTCGAGGTAGTTGGCGAGCTGCTTCTCGATCGCGACCTTGGCCTCGGTCAGCGTCATGCCGGTGACGAACACGTTGCCATAGGTGCCAAGATTGATCGTTCCGTCGGGGCCGACGAGATGCTCGCCGGCGATCTGCTGCTGGCCGGCGGCCTGCGCCAGCGTCAGCGACACCTGCGGATCCCGGAGGATCCGCTTGAGATGCCGGAAGACGGCGTCCTGCGCCTCCTCCAGCGACAGCCCGCCCACCATCGCCTTTCCGTAGGAGGGTCCGAGGTCGAGCATGCCGCCGGGTTCCACCACGTAGAGGCCGCTGATGGGCTGCTCGAGGAGCGTGCCCTCGACGATCACCTGCAGCGTGTCGAACGACTGGATGCGGAAGGGCGGCTTCGGCACCACCCGCAGCGCGTCGATCAGCAGGATGTCCGGCGGCTCGATCACGTAGGGCGGCAGGGTGACCTTCGCCAGTTCCTTGGCCGGCATCCGGTCGGGATCGGGCGGGCACTGTGCCGCGAGCATCGCCTCGCGAGTGGTGCTCCGCTGTGGCCGGCCGGAGATGTGGCAGCCGCCTGAGAGGCAGGTGGCGGCGATCAGGAGTGCCACGCACGCGGCGCGAAGCCCGCCCGTCGCCCGCCCGGACGGGGAGTTTTTCTGGCGACGGAATGTGCTCGGGGCTGCGTGCATGAAAACTCACTGCGACCGGAATGGTCGGTGCAATCGTCTTCATCGGCACGACCGCGCGGAAAACTTTGCGCGGTTTGCCATCCGGTACGAGATTCACTGGGGACGGGCTGCGGGAAGTCGGCGTAGGATGGGAGGGCTGTCTGACCTGCGCGGCGACAGTCCGTGGCGGTGGCGGACCGCGACGAATGAGCCACGGCAACCCCCCGAGCGCAGTCCGCCGGGAACGGCCGCCGCTGCGCCCGAGTGCCCATCATGCCGATCCTGCCCGAGCAGCCAGACATCTTCCCCGCCGGACTGCTCGACGATCCGGCCACGGTGGCCGGCCCGGGTCTGGCAGCGGCACGCTGGGTCGCCTTCTACACGCTGGCCCGTCGGGAGAAGGACCTGATGCGCAGGCTCACCGTGCTCGGCACGCCGTTCTACGCGCCGCTGGTGAGGCGGCGGCTGCGGTCGGCCGGCGGACGGACGCGGATGTCCCACGTGCCGCTCTTTCCAGGCTACGTATTTTCGCTGGTCGACGAGGAAAAGCGGCGGTCCGCCCTCGGGACCAACACGATCTCCTGCTGTCTGCCCATCGCCGACGGGGCCGCGCTGGTCGCCGATCTCCGCGGCATCAAGCGGCTCATCGACACGGAGATGCCCCTCACTCCCGAGGCGCGGCTCGAGCCCGGTCAGCCGGTGCGGGTCCGCAGCGGTCCGCTTTTCGGCCTCGAGGGGGAGGTCGTCAGGCGTCGCGGCGTGGATCGGCTGCTTGTCGCCGTGCGATTTCTCAACCAGGGCGCGTCGATCGAGCTCGAGGACGTCGATCTCGAGCCGGTGTAGCGGGCTGCGGAACGGGGCCGCCTCCCGGTGGAGCCGGAGCCGCGGATGCCGCCTGGATCGTCTCTCCAGACTGTCCTCCGGGCCGCCCCCCGAAAACGCGGCACAGGCATCGGCATTGAAGCCGTGTCCGCTGGGCGAAAACCGGGCGGACACGTGATTTTCATCCGGGGGAAGCGGAGCCCGATGTATCATTCACGAACACCCCTCCCGCGACATTCCAGCCGTGCCACCCCCCCGCCACTTCGACCGCAGGGCGGCCCTCCTCCTCGGGCTGCATGCCGCCACCTTCGCGGTGGTGTACGCGCTGGCCTACCTGATCCGCTACGACTTCGCCTTCGAGTGGCACTGGGCGACGGTCTACGGCCGGACGGTGGCCGTGATCGTGGCGATCAAGGCGGGCGTCTTCTACTGGATGGGGCAGTGTCACGCCCCGTGGCGGCGGACGTCGTTCTACGACCTCACTCGCCTCGTCGCGTCTGCCACGTTCGCCCTGCTCGTGATCAGCTCGCTCGAGGGCCTGTTCCTCTCGTCGGCCCACATGGACAACTTGCCGCAGGTGCCCAGGAGCGTGATCGTCCTCGATTGGGCGGGGACGATCATGGCGATCGGCGGTGCCCGGGCCCTGTGGCGGGCCATCCGCGACGAGGTGCAGCCGTTCCTCACCGGCAAGCCCATCCGTACGGCGCTGATCATCGGCGCCGATCACGAGGGCGAGATGCTCGCCCGCAATCTGTCCGCGGCGTCCAACAACCAGTACATCGTCGTCGGGTTCCTCGACGACGACCCCGCCCTGGCCCACCACCATGTGGCCGGCGCCCCGGTGCTCGGCCCGGTCGGCAGCGTGGCGGCCGAGGTGCGACGGAAGCGGGTCGACGAGGTGATGGTGCGGTCGGGGTTCCTGCCCGGCAGGCGGTTCCGCGAGCTGATGAACGACTGCGCCGAAGCGGGGGCGGAAGTGAAGGTGATTCCCGCCATCGACGAGCTGCTCGACGCCAGCGACGACCGCTCGCACCTCAAGATCCGGCCGGTGGAGATCAAGGACCTGCTCCGCAGGGAGCCCGTCACGCTCGACGACGCCGCCGTGCGGTCGCTCGTCGCGGGCCACACCGTGATGGTGACGGGCGCCGGCGGATCGATCGGCTCGGAGATCTGCCGGCAGGTCTTTCGCTACGGCCCGGCCAAGGTGCTGCTGGTGGAACGCGGTGAAAACGCGCTGTTTCTCGTGGAGCAGGAGTTCGCCCGCCGGTCGCCGCGGCCCCCCTTCGAGCCGCTCATCGCCGACGTCGCCGACGAGAGGCGGATGGAGCAGATCATCGCGGCGCACCGGCCGGACGTCATCTTTCACGCTGCAGCGCACAAGCACGTGCCGATGATGGAGCTCAATCCGGCCGAGGCGATCAAGAACAACTGCGTCGGCACGCAGACGCTCGCGCGGCTGGCCGACCGGAACGGCGTCGGCACGTTCGTGATGATCTCGACCGACAAGGCGGTGAATCCCACGAGCGTGATGGGGTGCTCCAAGCTCGTGGCGGAGCGGTATGTGCAGGCCCTCAGCGGCGAGTCGCGGACCAGGTTCGTGGTCGTGCGGTTCGGGAACGTTCTGGCGAGCAACGGCAGCGTGGTGCCGATCTTCCAGGAGCAGATCCGACAGGGCGGCCCGATCACCATCACGCACCCGGGCATCGCCCGCTACTTCATGATGATCCCCGAGGCGTCGCAGCTGGTGCTGCAGGCGGCGGCGATGGGGAGCGGCGGCGAGATCTTCGTGCTCGACATGGGGGAGAGCGTGAAGATCGTCGACCTGGCCAAGGACCTGATCAGCCTGTCCGGGCTCTCGGATGACGACATCGAGATCGTCTACACCGGGCTGCGGCCCGGCGAGAAGCTCTACGAGGAGCTCTACTTCGACGATGAACGCCGGCTGGCGACGAACCACCCGAAGGTGTTCTGCGCCCTGCACCGGCCGACGACACTCCCCGAGGCCGAGGCCGTCATCGACGAGCTCGTCGACGTGATCGACGAGTCGGGCGACGCGGTGCGGTCGCGGCTGCGCGAGCTCGTTCCCGAGTACGACAGCCACTGCGTTCCGGACGAGAGGCCGCCGGTGCCGCGGAAGGCGCATGCCAAGTAACCTCCTCAACCTCATCCCCGAACTGCACGGCGCGGACGATCCGGCGGTCGTGGGCATCAGGGTGCCGTTCTCCCGGCCCGCCGTGCCGCCGCCGGGCGTGCTCGAGCCGGTCCTCGCCGGCATCCTCGCCAGTGGCCGACTGACCAAGGGGCCCTGCGTCGAGCGGCTCGAGCGGGAGATCGCCCTGCGGCTCGGCGTGCGGCACGCGGTGGCGGTCAGCAGCTGCACCGTCGGCCTGATGCTCGTCTACCGGGCGCTCGACCTGGCCGCCGGGGCCTGCCGCACCCGGCGCGGGCCGGCGGAGGCATGCGCCGTCGGCGGGATGGAGCCGCTTTCGCGGTTCGGCGTGGTGCGCAGCGGCGCCCGGGTCGAGCCGCTCGGTGAGGTCGTCGTCCCGAGCTTCACCTTCCTGGCCGCGCCCGCGGCGATCGTCTGGAACAACCTGCGGCCTGTCTTCGTGGACGTCGATCCGCGGACGACGAACGTGACGGCCCAGGCCGTGGCGGCCGCCATCACGCCCCGCACCGTGGCCATCTCCGCCTGCCACAACTTTGGCAACCCCTGCGACGTGGCCGCGCTGGGGGCCGTCGCGGCCGAGCACGGGCTGCCATTGGTCGTCGACGCCGCTCACGGCTTCGGGGCGTCGATGCACGGCCGGCCGGTCGGTGGCGGCGCGACGGCGCAGGTGTTCAGCCTGTCGCCCACGAAGCTGCTGGTCGCGGGGGAGGGAGGGATCGTCGCCACCGACTGCGACTGCCTCGCCCACTTCGTGCGGCTCGGCCGGGAGTATGGCAACGACGGGTCCTACGACGCCCTGTTTGCGGGAGTCAACGGCCGCATGCCGGAGCTCAGCGCCGCCACGGGGCTGGCGTCGCTGGCGATGCTCGACGAGGTCGCCGCTCGTCGGCGGGAGCTCGCCGCCGCCTACAGGCGGGAGCTCGGCCAGCTCCCGGGCATCGATTTCGTCGAGCCGCTGCCGGGAGCCTCGTCGAGCCACAAGGACTTCTCGATCACGATCGACCCGGCCCGGTTCGGGATGACCCGCGACTCGGTCCGACGTGTGCTGGCGGCGCGGGGCATCGAAACGCGTGCCTACTACAGCCCCGCGTGCCACCGGCAGACGGCGTTCGAGCACTTTCACGACCGCATGCGGCTCCTGCCCGCCACCGAGGCGCTCTCGGCCCGCAGCCTCGCGCTGCCCATCGGGGCCAACGTCGACGCGGCCGTCGTCGGCGAGGTGTGTGAGACGATCGCCACCGCGAAGCGGCCATGACGTGGGCGGGAGCGGGGGTTGTGGCATGACGGCGGTGGGCCTGTGGACAGCGTGGTGCGGGGCGACGCTCTTCGTCGCAGCCGCGCTGACGCGGTCGCTGGTGGCGTGGACGACCGAGCGCGGGATCGTCGACACGCCCAACGCCCGCAGCAGCCACACCCGCAGCACGCCGCGCGGCGGCGGCCTGGCGATCGTCTGCATCGTGGCGGTGGTCGCCGCGCTGGTCGTCGTGCTGCGGCCCGATGAGTGGCGCGCGGTGGCGGGGGCGGTGCTGCCGGCCCTGGCGATCGCCGCCGTCAGCTGGGCGGACGACCTGGGATCCCTGCGGAACCGCACGCGGTTCGCGGTGCACCTGGCGGCGGCCGTCGGGGCGACGGCCATGCTCGGACCGGTGACGACGGTCGATCTCGGCTCGCTGGGGATGCTGCGGTTCGGCGGGATGGCGTGGCCGCTGACGCTGCTGTGGATCGTCGGCCTCACGAACGCCTTCAACTTCATGGACGGCACCGACGGCATCGCCGGCATCACCGCCGCTGCCGCGGGGGCCGGAATCGCGGCCGCGGCCGCCGCGTGTGGCGCCGGGGCCGTGGCCATGATCGCCGCCGCCCTCGGCGGCAGCGCGATCGGTTTCCTCACGCTCAACTGGCCCCCGGCCCGGATCTTCATGGGGGACGTCGGCAGCGCGTTCTGCGGATTCATGCTGGCCGCGCTGCCCCTCGCGCTGCCTGCCGACTGCCGGGCCGAGGCGCTGCCGGTGGCCGCCGTGGCGCTGTGGCCGTTCATCCTCGACACGGCCTTCACGTTCACGCGGCGGCTGTGCCGGGGAGAGAACGTCTTCCAGGCCCACCGCAGCCACCTCTACCAGCGGCTCGTGATCGCGGGCTGGTCGCACAAGTCCGTGGCCTGTCTCTACGGGGGCATCGCGGCCTGCGGCGCCGCCATCGCCGTGGCGCCGCTCCTCGATCCGGCGCTGCGGCGGGCGGCCGACCAGGTGGCGATCGCGACGCTCGTGGCGACGGCGGTGCTGCTGCCGGGACTCGTCTGGGTGGCGGAGAGGAGACGCGACCGTGCCGTCCGCTGAGCGGCCCGCGATGCCTTTGGGCTTCGTCAAGCGGCTCGGTGACGTGATCGTCGCCGGGATGGCGCTCGTGGCGCTGGCGCCGGTGTTCGCGGTCGTCTGGTGTGCCGTCCGGCTGGTGCTGGGCGCGCCGGCCTTCTTCGTCGACACCCGCGCCGGGAAGGATGGCCGGCCGATCCGGGTCGTGAAATTCCGCTCGATGCGGGAGGCGGTCGACGTGGCCGGCCGTCCGCTCCCGGATGCCGAACGGCTGGGGGGCTTCGGTCGCTGGCTGCGGCGGTCGAGCCTCGACGAGCTGCCGCAGTTGGCGAGCGTGCTCGCGGGCGACATGAGCATCGTCGGCCCCCGGCCGCTGCCGCTTGCCTACGTGCCGAGGTATTCCCCGCGGCAGGCGACGCGGCTGCGGGTGCGGCCGGGGCTCACCGGCTGGGCGCAGATCCATGGCCGCAACGCGGTCGACTGGCCGCGTCGGCTCGAGTACGACGCCGAGTACGTCGACACGCTGTCGACGTGGCGCTGGCCGCTGGTCGATCTTTGGATCATCGCCGCGACGGCCGCGCACGTCCTGGGACAGGCCGTGACAGGCAGGGGCGTTTCGGCGCCCGGATCGGCCACGATGCCGGAGTTCCTGCCATGAACGCCGCCGCCTGCGTGCCGCCTGCGGCGGGGGGTGCGGGCCGATTCCGGCCGCAGCGATATAATCGCGGCATCGGCCGCAGCGGTCCCGCCGTAGCCGCGGAGCACCTCGGATGAACGCCCCGCTCAACACCCCGACCGGCCGGGCGCCGGCCGTCGATCTCGCCGACGCGTCGGCGGAAGACCGCCTGGCATTCGCGATCCACGAGGTCGCCCGGCAGGCCCCGGGCCGCACCGCGATCGTCGCGTCGGCCGGTGGGGAAGCCCGCACGATCGACTACGGCACGCTCTCCGCGGCGACGGCCCGGCTCGAGGCGGCCCTCGACGCCGTGCGGCCGATCGGCGTGGTCGCACGGGCCCGCGGCGTCGAGTCGCTCGTCGTCATCGCCGCCGCCTGTGGCCGGCAGCACGTGCCGGTGGCGTTTCTCGCCGACGACTCCCGCGACCTCGTGGGCGAGCTCCGCGACTGGGTGCCGGTCGACGACGGGCTGTCGTTGCCCGCCGAGACCGGCCCGCGGCGGGAGTTCGAGGCGATCGCCACGCAGGTCGTGGTGGCCACGTCGGGTACCAGCGGCCCGCCGAAGCTCGTCGAGCATTCCTGGGACTCGCTGCTCGCCGCCGCGCGGCTGGCGGAACAGTGGCACGGTCTGGGCTGGATTCTCCTCTACGACGCGACCCGCTGGGCAGGCATCCAGGTCTGGCTGCAGGCCCTGCTCACCGGCGGCCGTCTGGTGGTGCCCGCGTCGCGCGAGCCCGCGACGATCCTCCGCGCGATCGTCGACGCGGAGGCCACCGTGCTCCCGACCACGCCCACGCTCCTGCGGCGGCTGCTGACCGCCGGGGATCCCGCCCTGGTGGCGCGGGCCCGGGTGGAACGAATCACGCTCGGCGGCGAGGCAGCCGACGGGCCGCTCCTCGAGCAGGCCCGGGCGGCTTTTCCCGGGGCGAAGATCACCCAGGTGTACGCCACGACGGAACTGGGAGAGGTGTTTCGGGTCGCCGACGGCCGGCCGGGATTCCCGGCCGCCTGGCTGGGCAGGGGGCTGCCCGGCGGCGCGCGGCTGTCGACCCGCCGCGATGGCGAACTGCTGGTCCAACTGTCCCGCGACACGGCCGAGGTGTCGACCGGCGATCTCGTGGAGCGGCGCGGCGATCGCTACGAGTTCACCGGCCGGCGCAGCGACGTGATCGTGGTGGCGGGGGCGAAGGTGTTTCCCCGCGGCGTCGAGGAGTGCCTGCGGGGCGTTGGCGGGATTTCCGACGCGCGGGTGTACGGCCTGCCCAGCGCGGCCACGGGGGAGCTCGTCGCGGCCGAGATCGTCCTCGCCGACCCGCTCCGGCCGAGTGAGACACCCGAGAGTGTCAGGGCCACGGCGCTCGCGGCGTGCCGCAGCGGGCTCGAGCCCGCCGCCGTTCCCCGCATCCTCGACATCGTCAAGAGGATCGCGACGAACCCCGCCGGCAAGGTCCCGCGTCGCCCGGCCTGAGCCGCGGGCCCTTCGCAGACGGCTGGTGCGGGCCGCGGCTGCGCGTGCCCCGTCGCCGGACGCGGCTTACGGTCTGCCAACGGGGGGGGTGGCAGGGTTTTCCCCCCATGATTTCCGCGGCCAACGCAGGATCCCGGGCGGCCGTCCGAGTTCGCGGAACGTCAATAAAGACAAGGTATAGTCGAAGAAGTCCGTTCGCTCCGCCTCGTTCGCCATCGGTGGCATCGCCACCCACGGGAACGGAGTGCGCGCCGCCGGCCCCGTCGCCCGACCACCACCAATGACGATCCCTCCCCCCTCGTCCATATCGCGCATCCTCATCGTCGGCGCCGGAGGCTTTGGCCGCGAGGTGCTGCAATGGGTCCGCGACGCCTGGCCCGCGGCGGCCGGGATGGTCGCGGGCTTCCTCTCCGCGGACGCCGGGATCCTCGACGGCCATGACTGCGGCATCGGCATCGTCAGCGATCCCGAGCGGTTCACTCCGCTGCCCGGCGACGGGCTGCTCCTGGGCATCGGCATCCCGGGTGTGCGGCGGCGGGTGGCCGAATCGCTGCTGTTCCGCGGGGCGACGTTTCTGACGCTCGCTCATCCCACGGCGATCGTCGCCCGCACCGCCGTGATCGGCGCCGGGGCGATCCTCTGCCCCTACGCCGTGGTCAGCGCCGCCGCCCGGGTCGGCCCCTGTGCCCTGGTGAACTACCACGCGTCGCTCGCCCACGACGCCCGTGCCGGCGCCTACGCCGTGCTCTCCCCCTATGCCGCGCTCGGCGGCGGCGCCTGCGTCGGCGAGGATGCCTTCCTCGGGCTGCATGCGGCGGTGGGGCCGGGCAGGCGGGTGGGCGATCGCAGCAAGGTGAGCGCGAACTCCTGCGCCCTGGCGGACGTGCCCGCCGACTCCCTCGCCTACGGCGTGCCGGGGCGGATCGGGCCGCTGATCGGATGAGCATCGGGAGCGAACGACACGTGGAAGAACTGGTGATCGAGGCGGGGCGGACCGACGCGCACTACTGGCGCGAGCTGTGGCGGTACCGCGACCTGTTCATGTTCCTGGCGTGGCGCGATCTGCTCGTACGCTTCAAGCAGACGGTCTTCGGGGTGCTGTGGGCCGTGCTCCGGCCGTTGATCACGATGACGATCTTCGTGGTGATCTTCAGCCGGGTCGCGGGCCTGCCGTCCGACGGCGTGCCCTATCCGATCCTCGTGCTCGGGGGGATGCTGCCCTGGCAGTTCTTCACGTCGTCGCTGTCGGAGGCGAGCAACAGCCTCGTGGCCAACGCCAACCTGATCACGAAGGTCTATTTTCCGAGGATCATCCTGCCCGCCAGCTCGCTGATCGTCGCCCTGGTCGATTTCACGATCACGCTCGGCATGATGGCGGTGGTGATGGCCTGGTATGGCTACCTGCCGCCGGCCCGCATCGCGCTGCTG
>JBILVO010000258.1:0-2903 GCA_044370415.1 Pirellulales bacterium | reverse complement strand
AGCCGCTGCCGATCACGGCCGCCCGCCGCCGCGGGCCGTCGCCCGCGCCGCGGGCACGCGCGACGGGGATAGCCGCCACGCTCATCGGGTTGCCTCCACCGCCGTTTGGTGCGGCGCCGGCGGCTGCATGGCAACCTGCAACATTTCGGTTACCTCGGCAAGACTCGCCCCGGTGCCACCGCCGGTCGTGGCGGTCAGAATATCCCTCGCCCGCCGCAGTCGGGTGTGGATCGCGCTGGCCGCAAATTCCTTCGTCGCACCGAGCAGGTCGCTCGCGAGCGAGCGGAGCGAATCTGGATGTGGATGTGGATCCGCAAGCCGCCGCTGCAGCGCGGCGAACCCGTCCCGCGATAGATGGTCTGCGGCCCATGCCCAGGGCCACGTGACCCGACGGTTCCGCAGGTCGTCGCACCGCTCGGCCCCGTCGACGAACTCGACGAGTTCGTCGAGGTCGTTCTTCATCTGCAGGCAGATGCCGACCCGGCAGCCGAACGCGGCGACAGCCCGGAGGGTTTTCGGGTCGCCCGCTGCAGCATGGGCTCCGCACCAGGCGGCGAGCGAAACAAGGCGGCCGGTCTTCCACCGGGAGATCGCCAGAGCCGTGGCCCGCGCCTGCCGGGGCGTCACCTCGTCGATTCGCGTGGAGAGATCGATGGCCTGACCCTCGTGGCACTGCCGGGCGACCTCGATGAACCGCTTCAACACCGCCGCCGACTGAACCGGATCCGCGAAGGCGTCCCCGGCGAGTTCCAGTGCCCGGAAATACATCCAATTCCCGGCGTTGACCGCCCGGGCCGTTCCGACCACCGTGTGGAGCGCGGGCTGGTTGCGCCTCGTCAGCGACCCATCTTCGAAGTCGTCGAGAACGAGCGACCCGGCGTGCAGCATCTCGACGGCGTCCACGATCGCGGACGGGGCTGCACCGTGACCGCCGGCGAACGCATACGCCTGCTGCAGAAGGATGGCCCGGAACCGCTTGCCGCCGACGCCGGGATACAGGTCGGGGGCGAGTTGGAGGGCCTTGGACCAACCGTGCCTCGTGCGGGCGGTCTGGTGCGTGTGTCCGGCAAAACCGAGTGGGTTGGTGATCATGTCAGCCCCGGACGTGCGGTCGGAAGAAAAGACCTGGCAAAGCGGATCGGCGCCAGCCCGCTCGGCGGCCTCCCGATGACGATCCGGGCCGCGTCGGCGATCGTGAACCGGTGGGCATAGAACCTCGCGATTCGGTCCTCGGAAAGCACCCTGTAAAACCGCCGGAATATTTTCCAGCGGTCACGGGGCGTGACGAGGCAGAACAGCAGCCGGTTCAGAAACCGGGTGAATCCCCGCCGCAGCGAATCACCAGCGGCGGCCACCGCGATTTCCTCGGCGATCCGCTCGGGAGCCGCCCGGGCCACGATGTCGGCGAAGCGGACCGCCAACGGCATCGAGTAACCGGTCGCGGCGTGATACCAGCCGCCCGCGTAGCCGCCGGCGATCGACGCACCGGGGGCCTGAGCCGGGGCGGCGTAGGGCATGGGCAGGCATCCGCGCTCGGACCGCACCCGTTCGGTGGCATCCACGCCGGCCTCGGCGAGCCGTGCGGCGATCAGGGATTCCGCCCGCCCCTCGTCGCAGGTGGGCTCATCGCCGAAGCGGGTGTATTCCAGCAGCACGCGATCGGGACCGAACGGCAGTTCGTAGAGAAACTCGAAGCCGCAGGCCTGATCCTCCCGAACGTCCATCACGGTCGGCTCCGCTGCAGGCCAACGGCGACTGAGCCGAAACTCGTGCCCGATGAATGATTGGTAACCCGCGCCCTGCGGCAGACCGGGCGACGTCGCCCGCCCGCGGCAATCGATGACCGTAGCTGCATCCACCGGAGAGCCGTCGCCAAGCCTGACGCGGTTCGGCGAAATGATTTCACAGCTCTCGCCGCTCCGAATGACCAGAACGCCACGTTCCTGCTGTTCCGGTTTGGCCGCCAGCCGTCGCGTCGCCTCGCGGAGACCGGCGGACGAGATCGTGGCGTAGGGGATTCCCACCCGGCGAGACAGCCCTGGAAAGCGGACGCGATACCCTGGCCACCGATAGTCGACCAGCGGGTCGAACCAGACGCGGGCCGACTCTGGAATGTCCGACTCGTGAAACGACCAGGTGTGGTTTCCGCAGAGCTCACCTCCCCGCTCGACGAGCAACACCCGGGCGTCGCGGCGGTGATGCGCGAGCGCGTGCGCCAGCAGGCAGCCCTGGAGGCCGCCACCGACGAGCACGTGGTCGAAAGCATCGGTCCGACTCATGCTGCACTCCCCAACCCAACCGTCGCAGCGGCGTGATGGCGGGCCACCCGGTCGAGCACGGGGCCGACACCGTGCAGCACCAGATGGGGAACAGCGACGGCGCTCAGGCCGACAAACGTGGCCCGGATCAGCGTGTCGTTCCAGGTCGAAGCCTGCAGCACGAGGCAGGTCGTCAGGGCGATCAGGGCGATCGACAGGGCCGTCATCGGAGCCAGGCCCATGGCGAGCTGCCACCAGCTCTCGCCCAGTTCACGCCGCAGTCGTCTCAGGCCGCGGGCGGAGTGCCAGCCGCAAAAATAGAGCAGGAATCCCACGATCGGATTCATCCAGGCCAACACGGTGGCGAACGAGACGATCATGAACGTGTCGAGCAGCAGGATCCGACGCCGGCGGCCTCTGCTCGTCACGGCCGTCAGCGACTGCCAGACCACAGCGACCCCTTCGATCGCGAGCATCGCCCACGAGCACACCACCAACGCATCGACGGCCCATTGGATCTGCGGCGCTGCTCCGCGCGGTGCGGCCAGCGAGAGAATCCGCACGACCTCATGAGTTTGAAAGGTGACGGGAACCCAGATCACCAAGCCACCGCGGGACACCCGGAAAGCCGTCCGGAGCAGTTTC
>JBILVO010000136.1:0-10460 GCA_044370415.1 Pirellulales bacterium | reverse complement strand
GCAGGTGGTGATCGACCAGTTCATCGTGAGCGCCGAAGACAAGTGGAACCGGCTCTCCGGCCTGGTGATGCTCCTGCCGCACGGGTTCGAGGGGATGGGGCCGGAGCACTCGAGCGCCCGGCTCGAGCGGTTCCTGTCGCTCGCCGCGAAGGACAACATCCAGGTGGTGCAGCCGACGACTCCGGCGCAGATCTTCCACTGCCTGCGGCGGCAGGTGCTGCGGGTGTGGCGGAAGCCGCTCGTGGTGATGACGCCCAAGAGCCTCCTGCGTCACCCGCAGTGCGTGTCGGCGATGGACGAACTCGTGAAGGGCACGTTCCAGCGGGTGATTCCCGACGCCGCGGGCACGCCCGGCCGCGACATCCGCCGGATACTCCTGTGCTCCGGCAAGGTGGCCTACGAGCTCGAGAAGCGCCGGCAAGAACTGGGGCGGCGCGACGTCGCGATCGTCCGGGTCGAGCAGCTCTATCCGCTGCCCCGCCGGGCGCTCGAGGCGGCGTTGGCCGACTACGCGGCCGGCACGCCGGCCGTCTGGGTCCAAGAGGAGCCCGAGAACATGGGCGCCTGGCGGTTCTTCAAGATCCACTTCGGCGAGAAGCTCGTCGACCGGTTTCCGTTCTCGGGAGTCTGCCGCCAGAGCGCGGCGAGCCCGGCCACCGGCTCCAAGAAGAGCCACGACCTCGAGCAGAACGAGCTGCTCGCCGCCGCATTCCACAGCTGACGGCCGCGCGATCGCGGCCTGTCGTTTTCTCCGATCCCCCGCACCACGAACCACCCCATGGCCATCGAGCTGAAAGTCCCCGAAGTTGGCGAGTCGATCACCGAGGTCATGATCGGCACTTGGAAGAAGCGGGAGGGGGACGCCGTCGCGATCGACGAGGCCGTGGTCGAGATCGAGAGCGACAAGGCGACCGTCGAACTGCCGGCGCCCGCGGCCGGCACACTGTCGCGGGTGCTCAAGGCCAACGGCGAGCGGGCGCGGGTGGGCGAGGTGATCGGCTACATGGAGCCGGCGGCTGCCGGCGCCGTGGCGGCCGGTTCCCCCGCGCCGGCGCAGCCCGTCGTCGACGTGACCCGCAAGGAGGGGCGGACCGACATCGGCTCGGTGCAGATGGCCGCTCCGGCGGCGCAGGCCCCCCGCGTCATGCCGGCGGCGGCCCGCGTGCTCGGCGAGGCCGGCCTGTCGGCCGCGGCCGCGGCGGGCACCGGTCCCGGCGGCCGCGTGACGAAGGCCGACGCGGTGGCGGCGACCACGAAGCCCGCGGCGCCCCCGTCGCGGCCTGCGGCGGCGACCGCGATCGCCGGCACCGCCGGCCGCGAGGAGCGGTACGTGCTCATCAGCCCGATCCGGCAGCGGATCGCCGAGCGGCTCGTGGAGGCCCAGCACCAGGCGGCGCTCCTCACGACCTTCAACGAGGTCGACATGACCGCTGTGATGGCCCTGCGGCAGAAGTTCAAGGACTCGTTCCAGGAGCGTCACGGCGTGAAGCTGGGCTTCATGTCGTTCTTCGTGCGGGCGGCGGTGGAGGCCCTGCGGGCGGTACCGCAGGTCAACGCCGAGTACCGCGAGCCGCACATCGTGTATCACGACTACTGCGACATCGGCATCGCCGTGGGCGGGGGCAAGGGGCTCGTCGTGCCCGTCCTGCGGAACGCGGAAACGATGTCGTTCGCGCAGATCGAGACGACGATCGGCGAGTTCGCCCGCCGGGCGGCCGACAACAAGCTCAAGCTCGAGGAGCTCCAGGGCGGCACGTTCACGATCTCCAACGGCGGCGTCTACGGCTCGATGATGAGCACGCCGATCATCAACCCGCCGCAGAGTGGCATCCTCGGCCTGCACGCCATCCAGGACCGGCCGATGGCGGTGAACGGGCAGGTGGTGATCCGGCCGATGATGTACATCGCCCTGACCTACGACCACCGTCTGGTCGACGGCCGGGAGGCGGTGACGTTCCTGAAGCGGATCAAGGACACGATCGAGGATCCGAGCCGCCTGATGCTCGAAGTGTGAGCCGGGCGAACGACCGGACACGATGCCGTGGCGGCGATCTGGGCCCGCCGGCGCGTCACCTCCCCATTCCCCGGAGAAGCGGACCATGGCAGCACACGACCTGGTGGTGATCGGCGGCGGGCCGGGCGGCTACGTGGCGGCGATCCGTGCCGCCCAACTGGGCATGAAGCCTGCGATCGTGGAGCGGGAGGAGAAGCTCGGCGGCACCTGCCTCCGCGTGGGCTGCATTCCGTCGAAGGCGCTACTCGAGTCGAGCCACAAGTACGAGCTGGCGCACGGCGAGCTGGCGCAGCACGGCATCAGACTGGCCGGCGTGTCGCTCGACCTGCCGGCGATGATGAAGCGGAAGACCGACGTGGTGTCGACGCTTGCGAAGGGGATCGAGTCGCTGCTGGCCAAGCACGGGATCGTGCGGGTCCGGGGCACCGGCCGCCTGGCCGGGCCCGGCCATGTGGCCGTGACGGCAGCCGACGGCGGTACGACCACGCTGGAGGCCGCGCGGATCATCCTCGCGGTGGGCAGCGAGAGCGTGGTGCTGCCCGGGATCGAGGTCGACGGCCGTCTGGTGGGGACGAGCACCGAGGCTCTGTCGTTTGACGCGGTGCCGGGGCATCTGGTCGTGATCGGAGGGGGCTACATCGGGCTGGAGCTGGGGAGCGTGTGGCGACGGCTGGGCTCGAAGGTGACGGTGCTCGAGTATGCGGACCGGATCCTGATGGGGATCGACGCGGAGATCGCGTCGGAGGCGCTGGCCATCTTCCGACGGCAGGGCCTCGATATTCGGCTGCGCGCGAAGGTGAAGAGCGCGCGGGCGGCGGACGGTGGATGCGTGGTCGAATGCGAGGGCCTCGAGCCCATCCGCTGCGACCGCGTGCTGGCTGCGACCGGCCGCCGGCCGGCCACGGCCGGCCTCGGCCTCGAGACCGTTGGCATCGTGCCCGACAGGCGTGGGTGGATCGCCGTGGACGACCACTTTCGCACCTCGGCCGCGGGTGTCTACGCGATCGGCGACTGCATCCCGGGTCCGATGCTCGCGCACAAGGCCGAGGAGGACGGCGTGGCCTGCGTGGAGGGGATGAAGAGCGGCTGGGCGCACGTCGACTACGACCTCGTCCCGGCCGTCGTGTTCACCCATCCGGAGATCGCGGCGGTGGGAAAGACGGAGGAGCAGCTCGTGGCGGCCGGCACGGCCTTCAAGAAGGGCGTGTTCCCGTTCCGGGCCAACGGCCGGGCCCGCACGATCAATGACACGACCGGCAAGGTGAAAGTGCTGGCCGACGCGGCCACCGACCGCGTGCTCGGCGTGCATATCATCGGGCCGGCGGCGGGGGACCTGATCGGCGAGGCCGCGGCCGCGATGAATTTCGGCGCGACCGCCGAGGACATCGGCCGCGTCTGTCATGCGCACCCGACGCTGCCGGAGGCTCTCAAGGAGGCCGCGCTCGCGGTCGCCGGAGCTGCGATCCACGCGTAGCGGCGGTCGATCGGCGCGTTGCCAAGGCCGTCACGAATGTGAGGCGGGTGTGAGCCGGACGTGAGCGGCTCTTCTGTGGCGGGTTTTCGCCGAATTTATTGCTGTCCCTGGAACCCGGGGGGCACGACTACCATTCGCTCTGGCGACGCCAAGCGGCCCCGTGCGCGATATCTCCAAGGGAAGGAGCAGGCATGCAGGAGTCTCAGCCCAAGCTCTTCGTGCTCGACACGAACGTGATTCTGCACGATTCCGGTTGCCTCCGAAACTTCGAGGAAAACGACATCGCGATTCCGATCACGGTGCTCGAGGAACTCGACCAGTTCAAGCGGGGCAACGAAGACATCAACTTCCAGGCCCGCGAGTTCCTCCGGCGACTCGACGACCTGACGGGAGACATCCTCTCCGCAGACGGCAGTCCGCTGGGGCCCGGCCTCGGACGCGTGCGGGTGATCCTGGCCGGCCGCTCCGGTGGCGTCGTCCACGAGGCGTTTCTGCAGGACACGCCCGATCACCGCATTCTGGCCATCACCATGGCACTGCGCGAGCAGGTGGCGCCGCGACAGGTCGTGCTCGTGTCGAAAGACATGAATCTCAGGATGAAGGCGAAGTCGCTTGGGGTGCGGGCCCAGGACTACACGTCCGACAAGGTGGAAAGCTTCGACAAGCTGTACACAGGAAAGCGGGTCATCGAGGGGATTGCCTCCGAGGGCATCGAGCAATTCTACGCGGGCGGCGGGGTCCGGCCCGCCGCGGAAGTCTCCTTCGTGCCCCACCCCGTCGCCAACGAGAACTTCGTCCTGCGGAACGGCAGCAAGTCGGCGCTGGCGACCTATCGTGCAACCGATCGGTCGTTCGTGCGCATCGAGAAGCCGACCTGCTACGGCATCACACCACGCAACGCCGAGCAGTCGTTCGCGCTCAACGCCCTGATGAACGAGAACATCAGGCTCGTCTCGCTGGCGGGCAAGGCGGGCACGGGCAAGACGCTCCTGGCGCTGGCAGCGGCCTTGGAGTGCCGGCAGAAGTATCGGCAAATACTGCTGGCCCGACCGATCGTGCCCCTCTCGAACCGCGATCTCGGGTTCCTGCCCGGAGACGTCTCCGAGAAGATCGATCCCTACATGCAGCCGTTGTATGACAACCTGACCGTGATCCGCCATCACTGCGGTGAGAACCACCAGGCCGCTCAGCGGATCAACGAGATGCGGGAGTCGGAGAAGCTGATGATCACCCCGCTGGCCTACATCCGCGGGCGGAGCCTTCAGCGCATCTTCTTCATCGTCGACGAGGCGCAGAACCTGACGCCGCACGAGGTGAAGACGATCATCACCAGGGCTGGCGAGGGGACGAAGATCGTCTTCACGGGCGACGTCCACCAGATCGACCAGCCGTATCTCGATTCGCTGTCGAATGGATTGAGCTACCTGATCCATCGCATGATGGGGCAGCCGATCTACGCGCATGTGACGCTGGAGAAGGGCGAGCGATCGGAGTTGGCCGATCTTGCCAGCGAGTTGCTCTGAGGGGCGGTGTACGCCCGGCTGGACTCGAACCAGCAGGCTGAATGAGAAATCGCGACCACCCTCCCGATCGCTTGCCAGTCTTGTGCCGGTATCGCATTCCCTGCGAGAACGACTCGGCTCTCGTCCGCATCGTTTCCTACCGCCGGGGGCAGTGTGCTAACGGTGTGTCGAACACCCTGGCTGGTCCCAAGACCGGGGGCGGCGTCACTGCTGAGCTAGCTGCCAATCGATAAAGTGCGGCGGTCGCGAAAAACGATCCCTGTCGGTCGTGGTAGCCTGCATTAGTCCTGCCAACCTTCTAGCGACAGCACATCCCATGCCATCCATGCCGATCACCGATGCTCAGTTGGACTTTCCTATTTCGGTTGTGTTTATCCTCAGTGCCCCGCGGTCCGGCTCGACTTGGCTCAACTTGGTGTTGGGGAGTTGCGCATGGGGGATCAACCTCGGCGAATATTACCGCCTTTGGGAATGGCCCGGTCACGTCGCGTGTCGCCTGTGCGAGGCCGACGGTCTTGCTGAATGCACTATGCTGCACGGCGTTGATCGTGTCCCGCAGCAAAACGCTTTTCACTTCGCCGCCCTGCGAAGCGGTAAACGCGTGGTCATCGACTGCTCCAAAGACATCCGCTGGTGCCGTAGTTTTCTTGATGACCCAAGGATCGACGTGAAAGTCATTCACCTCGTACGCCACCCTGCCGGCTATGTTGAGTCGGAATCGCGCCGCCAGAAAGACCTGAGCCATGAAGCGCTCCTGGAACAATGGGAGGCAGAAAACCAGCGAATTTCCAACTTCACGGCTGGCCTTGGCACCGCCGCCATCGCCGTTTCTTACGACAGTCTGGCTGACACGCCAGACAAAGCTTTTCCGAGTCTGTGCGGTTTTCTGGGGCAGGAGTGGCAGCCCGCAGCGCTACGGTACTGGGAAATCCCGCATCACGGGCTGGGTGCCAATGGTGCGCCCTCGGTCTATCTACGCGAACGCAAAGTTGCCAATTACACCACCGGCGACGACGCCTACTACGAGGCGATTGCCGCGAGGAATGTGGCTGCAGACACGCGATTCCGTGAGCGACTCCCCGAGGAGTTTCGACGCGCTGCGATCGCCCGGCCCTACGCGCAGAAGCTGATGGCCGAACTCGGCACAATATGGCTGCCCTAGCGATCCTTTGACTCCATCCAGCGGGCGGACGTTCCGGCGTTGCGATCCCTGCGGGCCTCGCTCCGCCACTGGATCGCGAAATCAAGTACGCCCGGCTGGACTCGAACCAGCGACCCTGGGATTAGAAATCCCATGCTCTATCCACCTGAGCTACGGGCGCGTGTGCTTGTTTTATAGGGTTTTCTGAGGGTCTTGTCCAACGAGGAAAAGCAGACTACAACCGATACTACAACCGCCCGGCCCTTCTCGGAGGTCTCCATGGTCGCCAGACGTCCTGCCGAACCCCTTCGGGAGCATCGGTTTTTCAAGCCGTCCGGCCAAAGCCGTTCCGCGTCGCGGGATGTCCAAGTATCGCCTCCGGCGGGGCGTCGGGAAACCGATATGCCATTGGCGAGCAAGGGTGCCAAAACTCCCGGGAAGCCGTACAAGTCGTTCCCGCTGACCCCACACCGCTCCGGCCAGTTCTGCAAGAAGATCCGCGGGAAGATCCACTACTTCGGCTCGGTCAGCGATCCCGACGCCGCGCTCAAGCGGTACCACGAACACGCCAAGGGGCTCCACGCCGGCGAAATCGACCGCGTGGACCGTACCGGCGACCTGACGATCGCCGACCTGGCCAACCAATTCCTCGCCGCGAAGGAGCGGAAGCGAGCCAACGGCGACATCGAAGCCGCCACTTTCGTCGAGTACCACCGCGACTGCGAGCTGCTCGTGCAGCACTTCGGCCGCGACCGAACCGTGTCGTCCATCGCGCGGAGGGACCTCGCGGAGTTCCGTGATTTTCTGGGAAAGGGCGTCAACGCGACGACGCTCAACAACCGCGTCGGAAACGCCCGCAGCATCTTCAAGTTCGCCTACGACCACGAATTGATCGATCGGCCGGTGCGGTTCGGCGAGGACTTCAAACGACCGGAGAAGAGACTGCTGCGGCGGGCCCGGGCCGAAGCTGGCAGGATGCACTTCCATGCTGAAGAGGTGCGGCGCCTCCTCGAGGAGGCGCCGGCCGTGCTGCGGGCCATGGTCTTGCTGGGGATCAACTGCGGGCTCGGAAACACCGACGTCGGCAACCTCCCTGCCAGCTGCGTCGATCTCGAGCGCGGTTGGATTGATTACGCACGCGTGAAGACCGGCGTGCAACGCAGGTGCCCGTTGTGGCCGGAGACCGTGGAGGCGATTCGTCTGGCCACCCAGGAGATCGCGAGGCATCGACGACCGCGGGAGTCCTCGGCCAAGGGGCTGCTCTTCGTGACGCGTATGGGGCATCCGTATACGCGGGAGGAGTTCCATTCCTCGCGCAACGGGAAGCCACACGTCGTGCTCCATGACGCCGTGGCTGACGCGATGCAGAAGGCCATGCGGAGAGCGGGCATTAGCCTGAGAGGGCTCGGGTTCTACGGTCTGCGTCGCTCGTTCGAGACTATCGGAGCTGAGACGGGCAATCAGGTGGCGGTCGACCACATCATGGGGCACGTGCCCGCTACCTCGGATATGGGGGCGGTGTACCGCCAGCACGTTGCCGAGCGGGCCCTGCGCCAGGTCACCGACCACGTACGCACGTGGCTTTTCGGTGCCGGCGACCCCGGCGGCTCGAAGGCCGCCACGGGCAAGAGGGTCAGAAGTACTCGTGACCGGGTGAAGGGGACTTCCGCGCGGCCCGGTGGGGCGCCGGTGGAGTTGCCTGGGCGGGGGCGCGGCCGGATCGCCGCTCCTGGAAGGCCTGCAGGGCGGCCCGCGGGATCTTGAACTGCGGTCGGCTGGATCTCCGTGACGCGACGTTGAAGGCCTCGAGTTCACCGCTCCGGATGAACGCGAGCACTTTGTCGTGGGAGATGCCCCACAGCTCGGCGACCTGAGCGGGGTTGAGGAACGCCAACTCGTCGTCCGCGGTTGGCCTTGCGGGGACGCCCCTGGGCTTCCGACTCGCGCATGCGGCGGGTGTGGGGCTATCGTCGGGTAGCCCGCCCCCGGGCTGTTCATTCCCTTCAGGGGGTAGCTTGGTGATTCGAATCATGTTCGTAGTACCTCGGCCCACGTGTGTGAGGGTGGGGCGATGGACGGGATAGTGGTCGGATGAACGATTGGCCCTACCGCCAGCGGCGCCCACGGGCGGCGCCGCGGCGGCGGGCTCTATTTTCAGAGCAACTCGATCCTGCGGCGGTCGAACTCAGGTTCCCAGCCGCCCATGACCGTCACCTCCGCGACGAGAGCCTGCGGATCGCCACAGGCTCCAGTGTCCGCATGCGCCTCGATGAGCAGGTCGCATCCCTCCGCGGACGTGTCCTCGATGATGTCTGGCATGGCATCTCCTATGAGGTCGCCAAGTCTCCAGATCAGCTCGCGGGTGTCATCAAGTTGGCGGCCAGACATCCTGATTCCCTTCCGGAGGTTTGGGCACGATGCGAATGTGTTGGGGCCGTCACCAATCTGCGCTCGAATTACGCACCCGAAGCTCACCACTCCGCACCGTGCGAGTGTGTTCAGGAGTTCCGTGATTTCCAGTTTTCCTCGGAGGCTGAAGCGGCGGGGTTCGCCCCAGACCAGACTCTGATTCTCATCGCAACCACTCGTGGCAGCCATTCCGCCGTCGTTGTAGCCGTTCTGCATCGTCAATTCTCTTCTAGCCGCTTCACGCGGCAGTTGTAGGAAGTCGCGGCCCCTTTCTCGGGTGCCCTACGTCCATGCTACGCCGCTCGACATGCGAGGGGTATGTCCGCGAGTGATGTTGACTGCCGCGTGATGGCAGTCGACTGCCATGTGACGGCAGTCAGCTGCCGCGTGATGGCAGTCAACTCGAGCAGACGACCAGCAACAGTCTGGCGTTCTGCGCCAGCGCGGATACCGTTAGGTGAGGCGTCGTTACACGCAGCACTTTGGCAGCAAGGAACCAACGCATGGACGAGCAGATTGCATCCGCTGCAGGCGGGCTGACATCGACTGAGTTGCCGGGAGTGATACCGGCAGAGGCAACGGATTCTTCACCGGTATCTCATTCTGCCGCCCCAGTTGCGATGGCCGGTCGGGCACACCCACCGGGCGCGGACGATATTCGTGAGGCCACTTTCAACAGCGGCGAACAGGGGCCGGCGTACGCGATCTCGAAACCGGTTGATCAGGTCAGCTGCATCAACTGCTTCATGATCGATCTCGACTGCGGCATCCTCGATCCAGCCGTGGTGGGTGAGGCCGCTTCGCAGTCGGCTGATGCCTTATATGACCAGCATGTTCGCATGTGGCTCGACCGTGACCCTGTGCTTGCCAAGGGCGAGGTGCGAAATACAGGCCATGGCCTGCACATCCTGTTGCGGCTGGACGAACCGATCATCTGCGCGGGTGATGATGCCCGTCGATGGGACAAGATCGCCCGAGGGCTGCGTAACGCCCTGCCGGGCGATCCGAATCTCAACGGCATCATCGCGATGACCCGGCCTGTGGGGGCGATGAACAGCAAGTACGAGCCTGCCAAGACGGTCACCCAGGTGCGTGCCGGCCAGCCTGTCAGCCGCGAGGAGATTCTCGACCTTGGCAATCGCGTGGCGACAGCCCCGGCCCGCCTGTGGATGCAGGTCCTCCATGGTGGCGAGCGTGTTTCCCCGTGCCTCCTGTGTGGCGACGAGAAGAATTCACTGGGTGTCGCCGGTAACTGGCAGGTTCAGTGCTATGGGTGCGGGCGGGTGGATGCCGCCGCGCTGGTATATCGCCACTACTCCCCTGAGTTCCTCAAGAAGAGAAAGGATTCCAAAAATGGTTAGCTTTGCAGAGTTCAGCGGTCGAGGACCGCACAACTGGATCGTACGAGATCTGCGTCAGGCGCAGTCGGCGGCGAGTGCCATGGCCCACGGCATTTCCGGGCCGCGTCTGATCAACAACGTCACGTCGAGCGGTCACTTCATCGGCGAAGCGACTGAGACGATGGACCTGATCAAGCAGAGCCTCAAGGACAGCGGCCGACTGTTCCGGCAGGGCAACTCCGTCGTCTTCCTGACAAATGGATACCACCCCGGCGGTGCCTGCGTCGCCAAGCCGCTCGTCGTTGATGGCGTTGTCACAAAGACAGCGTCTGCGGTGGTCAGCAACGTCGTGTACTGCCGGGAGGTAAAGGCGAACTCGACCGGCAAGGGGGCGAAGGTTGATCAACCGTTGGAGTACCTCGTGCAGTTCGCGGTGCCCCAGTCGGTGCTGCAACAAGTGGTCGTCAGGGACCGCTTCATGGAGGAAATCCCGGAGGCGCGGTTCATCACCAGCCACCCGGTGTTCGACAATTGACCCCCTCCCCAAATCTTGATCCAG
>JBILVO010000135.1:0-10462 GCA_044370415.1 Pirellulales bacterium | reverse complement strand
GCCGGAAAGCGCGGCGAGCATCCTGTGCGCGTCTGCCCGGTCGCGGGGCTTGCCGAGGGCGTGGCCGTCGACCTCGCTGAGCGTGTCGCAGGCGAGGATGAGGTCGGTGACGCCGGTCGCGGCCACGGCCTCCCCTTTCGTGCGGGCCATTCGCACGACGTAGTCCTCGATCGTCTCCCGCGGCTGCCGGGGGGCCGCCTCGGCCTCGGCTGACGCGGGGGGCGGCAGGATTTGGACGTTCCAGCCCTCGGCCAGGGCGATCTGTCGGCGGCGGGGGGAGCCGCTTGCAAGCACGATGCGCTGAGACGACGCTGGAGGCATGGGCACGAGCCTACCGCATCTGGACGTGGTCCTGGAGGACGAGCAGCTGCTGGCGGTCGTCAAACCGGCCGGACTGCCTACCGTCAACGCGCCGGCGGGAGTCCCGAGCGTGTACAGCATCCTGCGGAGCACGCTGCCCGCGGGCGATTTCCTCGGGGTGGTGAGCAGGCTCGACGCACCGGTGTCGGGAGTCCTGCTGCTGGCCAAGACCCGTGCCGCGGCGGCCGACCTGTCGCGGCAGTTCCGCGAGCGGCAGGTCGCGAAGGTCTACACGGCCGTCGTCGAGGGGCGGTTTCCGGCGCCGCTGGGCCAGTGGGTCGACTGGCACGACCGGATTGAGCGCCGCGATCAGGAGCGGCGTTCGCGGCTGCAGCGCGGCCCCCATGTGGGAACGCGGCCGGCCCTCGGCGGGGAGGACGACGTTCCTGAAGACATCGTCGACGACGACGGCAACGACGGCCCGAAGACGGCGTGGGCTGGGCGTAATGAAGCAGACGGCGAGTCGTGCCATGTGAGGGCTCGCGTGGTGCACCGCGCCGGCGAGGTTTCGCTGGTGGAACTCGAGCCGTCCACCGGCCGCCGGCATCAGTTGCGGGCGCAGCTTGCCGGCCACGGCTGCCCGATCGTGGGTGATCGCGGCTACGGAGCGAGGCTGCCCTTTCTGGGGGGCACCCGCACAGCCATCGCCCTGCACGCCCTGCGGCTGTCCTTCGACCATCCCGCCACGGGCCGGGCCACCGCGGTCGCCGCTGCATGTCCGGCCGCGTGGGCCGCACGGTTTCCGAGTCTGCCGCTCGACGGCCCTGCACGGGGCCGCTCCCGTGCGCGGCGGCCGGAGGTAGACTCCTGACGGGTCGTGGAAGGGTTCGCCCCTTCCTGTTTTCTCCGCCTGTTTTCTCCGCGGCTGATCCGCGGGAAAGCCCGCATCTTCCCGGCTGGAAGTCCCCCCATGGCACCGCCGTCCGATCCTTCGCCGGGCTCCGCACGCGGCAGCAGGCCGGCACGGCGGTTTCGCGATACGGCGGTGGCCAGCGGGCTGGTCACCGCTGCGCAGATCGAGTCGTGCGAGGAGCAGGTCGCGGGCCAGCGCGACGCTCCCCCCCGAGCCGACCACCGCGGCTGGGACGCCGCGTGCGCGACGCTTCTCGTGCAGCAGGGCGGGCTGACCCGGTTCCAGGCCGACCAATTGCTGGCGGGGCGGAGCAAGCTCAGCCTCGGCCAGTACGAGATCCTCGACGAATTGGGCCGCGGCGGGATGGGGCAGGTGTTCCGTGCCCGCCATGCGCTGATGGGCAGGATGGTGGCGATCAAGGTCCTGCCCCGCTCGAAGTCGACGCCGCAGGCGGAGGCGGCCTTTCAGCGGGAGATTCGCATGCTGGCCCGGCTCGATCACGCGCACCTCGTGCGGGCGCTCGATGCGGGGCACGACGGCAAGGTTTACTACCTCGTCACCGAGCTGATCGAGGGCCTCGACCTGCGCCGCCAGGTGCTGCGGCACGGCCCGCTCGATGAAGCCGCGGCGGCCTCGGTGATCGCGCAGGCGGCGGAGGGCCTGGCCTACGCGCACGGCCAAGGCCTCGTCCATCGTGACGTCAAGCCGTCCAACCTCCTCGTCACGCCGGACGGTCGCGTGAAGCTGCTCGATCTGGGGCTGGCCGGCTCGGTGTTCGAGGAGGAGTCGACGCGTCTGGGGCGGGTCGTCGGCACGATGGATTACATGGCGCCGGAGCAGATCCGGGCGCCCGACGCGGTCGGTCCGCAGGCGGACATTTACGCCCTGGGCTGCACGCTCTACTTCACGCTCACGGGCGAACCGCCGTTCCCCGGCGGCAGCCGCCAGGAGAAGGCGAAGCGACAGCTTGCCGAGCAGCCGCGGCCGATCCTGCAGCTGCGGCCGGGCGTGGACAAGAAGCTGTGCAAGGTGGTCGAGGCGATGATGGAGAAGGATTCCGGCAGACGCCTCCAGTCGGCCGAAGCTGTGATCGATCGCCTACGGCCGTGGATTCCGCGGCAGCCGGTGGCGATGTCGCGGGCCGGGAAGCGGTCGGCCGCGGTCGGCGGCGTGCCGGCTGCGGCGGGCGGACCGATCCTGTCGACGGGGTCGAGCATCGACGGAGCGGGCGATTCCTCGCAGGCCGGCCAGCAGACGACACGCGGCAGCGGATCTGAGGCGGAGGAGACGTGGTGGGGGCTGCGGCCGCTGGCTTCCCGCCATCCGCCGGGCCCGGAGGCGGCCTCGGCTCGACCGGGCGGCGCGGCGGCGGTCGTGGGAGCGATCGGCGGCCTCGCCATCACGTGCGCGCGGTGCGTCGCCCTCGCGGCGGTCATCGGCGGGCTGGTCGCGGTGGCCTGCCGGAGGGTGTGGCCGGCGGGCGTGCCCGGCGGCGCGATACCGGGGTGGGGGGCGTTCGGGGTCGCGCTCGTGTGGCAGGCACACGCGGCACTGGGCCGGTGGCGAAGTCGCGGGAAGTCCTCTGGTCCGCTCGTCGGGCCCGAGCGTTGACAGGGCCGGCTTTGCGGCCTAGGAAAGAGCCTGGAAGACGCTGGACAGGTAGCTCAGTTGGTAGAGCAACGGACTGAAAATCCGTGTGTCGCCGGTTCGATTCCGGCCCTGTCCACTTTCTCGCCCTGCCCGCCCTGTCCACGTTCTCGGTGTGAGCGGGCGGGCGACGACGCCCGCGGGGGCCGACGGAGGCCCGCCCGCGTCGGCGACAACGTCGGCAAAAAAACGGGCGGTGCCCGGAGGCACCGCCCGTCTATATCGCCGACGAAAGAACGCACTGCCATCCGAGTCGGGCGGGCGGGCACATGTGCCGGCCACCGAGCCCGAACGGACTCCAAGCGGATCAGTGCGAAACCATCGCCTTGAGGTTCTTGAGGGCCCGCACGCGGACCTTCACGCTGGCCGGCTTGGCGGGACGATCCTGCAGCTCACCGGTGAAGGGGTTCTTCACACCCTTCTGGGCGGGGCGGGCCGGCACCTTGCGGCGCTCGATCTTCACGAGACCGGGGATTGAGAACACGCCGATCCCCGAGCCCTTCAGGGACTTTTGAATCTCGTCCGTGAGCGCCTCCATCACCGCGACGACGTCCTTCTTCTGCAGACCGGTCGTCTCCGAGATGCTCCGCATGATCTCGGTCTTCGTCATGGGCTTGCTTCCCGACTTCTTCGCCATTTCCACTACCTCCCAAGGGTCGAAAAATTGTGTGCGGCAATACCCCACCGCGTACCGGAGCCCGGCACCAGAGTGCCGAAAGCGGGCTGATTAGAGACTCTGGGAATGAAAATGCAACCCGAAAAACGGTGGTTTCCGGCTTGAAACCGGTGCCGCCGCGGCTCGAGCCGCAGAAAACAGGCTGTCCTGCATGGTTTTCGGGCCGCGACAGGGCATGCCGCAGGCCGAAATCCGGGGGTGTGATACGATGCTTGAGACAGGGATCTGGCGGGCCGGCGGGGCGGCCGGCCTCCGTCCGTGGACGTATCCGGAGGGTCCGCAGCCCTCCCTGCCGCGAGGCCGCCACCGGGTGAACAGCGAATGAAATCGGGTCGGTTTTCACGGTCGACGTCCGGCCCGAACGTGGTGGCTCCACCGCGCCAAACGTCCTCGTCGCGGCGGCGGTCCTGTCGGCCAGGGGGCTCGTGCAGTCTGGCGACCGCCGCGACGCCTCCTGCGTTCCTTGCGTTGGCGGCGGGGCTCGCGCTGGCGATCTGTCTCACGGTGTCGAATTCTCCCCTCAGCCGCGGCGCCCGCGCGGCCGACGATGCCGACGAGAAAGAGGCGCCCCAGAACGATGCCGATGCCGACAGCGGCATCGGCTTTCCGGGGGATCGGCTCCGCGAGCGGCAGCTCGATCGGGCCAGGCGGCTGGTGGCCGAGCAGCGGTGGAGCGATGCAGCGACGCTGCTCGACGAGATCCTGACCGCCGACCGCGACGCCTTCTCTCGCATCGACCGGCAGCAGCGGACGTGGCAGAGCATCAAGTCCGAGGCCGGACGCCTGATCGGATCGTTGCCCGCAGCGGGCCGTGAGGCCTACGAGCTCCAGTTTCGGGCGCGGGCCGACCGCCTGCTGGAGCAGGCGGTCGCTGCGAACGACTCCGCGGGCGTCGTCGCCGTCGCCCGTCGCTGGTCCCACACGCCCGCAGGGCGGCGGGCGACGCTGCTGTCGGCCATCGAAGCCCTCGAGGCGAACCAGCCGCTGGCCGCGGCTGCCTGGCTCGACCGTCTTGCCGCCGCGGACGACGCTGCCGGCTTCGAGCCCACGCTCTCGGTGATGCGGGCGACCGCGTGGCTGCGGGCCGGTGACCGGGCGGCAGCGGCTGGAATCATCGAAAAGGCTGCGAAGGGGGGCCGCACGGTGGTGCGGCTGGGCGGCAAGGACGTGAACGTCGCGTTTCCGCCGGGCGGAGGCCTGGACTGGCTGACCGGTCTCGTGGGTACCGGCCGCGGCGGGGCCGGCGGCCACGGCGGCGAGTGGCCGATGCACCGGGGTGAAGCAAGCCGCAACGGGATCGCCGCCGTTTCGCGGCCGCTGCTCGTGCCGCGCTACCGCGTGCCCCTGGCCCGCCATCCCGAGGAGGCCCGGCTTCTGGAGGCACGACGCCGGCTGGCCGCCGATCAGGAGACGCCGATTCTGCCCGTCGGCTCGTCCCTCGCCGTCGACGGCACGGTCGTGCTGCACACCACGATGGGACTGCTCGCCGTCGACTTCGAGACCGGCAAGCGGATCTGGCTGCAGCCGGGGGCGTCCGCGGCATCGGCCGCCGCCGCAGACGGCGCCGCGGAACGCGGCGATGCCGACGCGCCGGGCTCGTTCAGCAGCGTGTTCGAAGACGCCACCAGTGGCACGCTCTCCAGTGACGGCCGCTGTGTGTTTGCCGTCGAGAGCCACCCCGACGCCGTGTCGTCGGCCGCCGCCGTGGGCCGCGGGGGACTGCCGGGAATGCTGGGGCCCAACGCCGTGGGGGGATGGAAGGGGGGCAACACGCTCTCCGCATACGACCTGCGTGGCCGAGGGAGCCTGCGGTGGCGGCTGCCCGTGCGCGGGGAGGAGCCGGCGCCGCGGGTCGGGCCGGGCGGGGCGACGGGCGCCGCATGGTTCCTCGGCGCGCCTCTGCCGGTCGGGGACGAGCTGTACGTGCTCGTCGAGGAGAAAGGGGAGATCCGGCTCGACGTGCTCGACGGGGCCACCGGCCGCGTCGCCTGGTCGCAGCCGCTCGCGGAGGTGGACGAGGACCGTGCGGTCGACAGCCGCGACAGCAGCGGCCGGCGGCTCGCGGGGCTGTCGCCGGCGCTGGCCGATGGCGTGCTCGTCTGCCCCACCGGCGCCGGCGCGGTCGTCGCCGTCGATCTCGCGACCCGCACGCTCCTCTGGGCATACGACTACCCCCAGGCTGCTCAGGGCGACGCCGTCGTGCTGCCCAACGGCATCCGCATGCGGCGCGGCAACGTGCCGGTGGCCGGGCGGATGCCGGGCAACCTCGTCATCGGGCGCGAGACGGCGCACGCACGGTGGCTCGACTCGACGCCGATCCTGCACGAGGGCCGCGCGCTGCTCGCTCCGGCCGAATCGCCCGACCTGCACTGCCTGGACCTGCGCCGCGGGGAGCTCGCCTGGAAGGCGCCGCGGAAGGAACGGCTGTTCGTCGCCGGCGCCGTCGACGGCCGCGTGATCGTGGTGGGTCGCACCGGCGTGGAAGCGATCGATTTGGACAGCGGCAACGTCGTCTGGCATCGGCCGCTGGAGGGCGATCACGGTAGCGCGAGCGGGCGGGGCATCCTCTCCTCGCAGCGGCTGTTCCTGCCGCTCGACACCCCGGAGGTCGTGGAGATCGATCTCGCCGACGGCCGGATCACGGGCCGGTCCGCCGCGCGTGGCAACGCCGTTCCGGGCAACCTCATGGCCTACCGAGGCGAGGTGATTTCGCAGGGCGTCGATTCGCTCGACGTGTTCCACCAGTCGGCGCCGCTCGACGCGCGGATCGAGACGGCGCTCAAAGCGGACGCCGGAGACGCATGGGCGATGCTGTGGCGCGGCCAGCTCCAGCTCGACCGGGGTGACATCGCCGACGGGATCGCGAAGGTGCGGGCCGCCCATGCCGCGCAGCCGGCGCGGGTGCCCGCCTCGATGGTCGCGGACGCTCTGCGATTCGCCCTGGAGCAGGACTTCGCCCGTGCTGCAGGTCTATGGCGCGAGGCCGTCGCGCTGAGCGGCTCGCCGCGGGATGCGGCGACGGTGCTGCGGACGGCAGTTGACGGCTTCACGCGGCTCGGCGACATGCCGCAGGCCTGGGAGGCGGCCCGCGGACTCCTGACGCGTCCCGCCGACGAGGCGGTCGATGGTGCCGGCCCGGAGCCCGCGGCGGCGCTGCTCGTGAGCGACGGTGCCGACCCGCATCTGGCCGTGGCGCCGCAACGGTGGCTGCAGGGCCGGCTGGCCGACCTGTTCGCCAAGGCCGAGCCGCCCCTCCGCGGGGAACTCGACGCGTTCGTCGCGGAGCAGTGTGCGGCCGCCGCGTCACCGGCCGTGGGCGGCGGTCCGCGGGACGCCGCCCGTGATGACCGTCTCGCCGGCCTCCGCGACGCCATCGAGCGGTTCGGGCGTCACGACGCCGCCCGCGCCGCCCGTCGCCGCCTTGTCGAGATGCTCGGCGCGGAGATCGAGGCCGCGGCTTCCGGAGATGAGCGTCGCGACCTGATCATCGCCCGCGACTTCCTGCTGCTCGATCTCGCCCGCGTGGGGCTGCCGGCCGATCGGGAGTACGCCGTGGCGTTGCTGGGCACCGTCCGCACGGGAGCCGGCGAGGCCGTCGACGGCGCCGCCGGGGCCGAGTGGCCCATCGGCAGGGTGATGCAGCGCCGCGGCGCGGGCCTGCGGGTGTCGGTGACCGCGTCGACGCGGGCTGACGCCGGCCAGGAGCTGCGGTTCATGCGGTCGCGGCTGATGAACATTCCCGTGGCGGCGGGGGCCGACTCGTTCCTCCCGGGGCTCGAACTCGCCTTCGACCTCCATCAGCAGGGTGGCATCGTCGCCACGGACGGCTTCGGCCGCCAGTTGGGAGAGCCGTTCGGCGCGAAGACACGGCAGGACGCGGCGCGGCAGCTGCCGATGTTCCAGCCCGCCGGCATGGACGAGGCCTCGGTGCTCGGCCGGGTCGTGTTTGTGCGTGCCGGTGGCTCGCTCGCCGCGTTCGACGTGTCGGGGCAGCCCCGGGCGATCGGGCAGGCCGCCGCGGCCGGCGGACCCACTGCCCCGAGGAATCGCAGCCTGTGGATGGCGGCCGAGCCGTCCGACACGTCGGCCGACGCGCGGGCCGCCGGGTTCGTGATGAATGTGGGTGCCGGCCGCGCCGCGCGGGACGGCTCGGTTCCCCTCGGGGCCCGCATCTCCGAGCCGAGGGCCGCAGACGACGACACGCGGCGGCTGGCGATGCAGTGCGGCCGGGCACGATGCACGGGCGTGCCGCTGCTCGTGGACCGGTCGCTCCGCCTGCACGACCCGCGGACCGGCGGGGTGATCTGGGAGCGGCAGCGGATTCCGCCGGGCAGCGAGCTGATCGGCGACGACGAGGTGCTTGTGGTCTGCCCGCCCGACGGACGGCAGGCCACGGTGATCTCCATGGCGGATGGCCGTGTGCTGCGGACGCTCGACATTCCGCCCGTGGAGCAGCGGCTGGCCAGCAGCGGTCGGCGGATCGTGGCGGCGCGGCCGGTCGAAGCCGGGGCCGGCGAGGCCTGGGCCCGCCGTGTGCGGCTGGAGGTCTGCGATCCGTTCACCGGCGACCGGCGGCCGCTGGGCGACTTTTCGGGAGAATCGCGGACGGCGGAGGCCGGCCCGGATCGGCTGGCGGTCGTCGAGCCGTCGGGGGATCTCACGCTGCTGGATGTCGAGGGGGAGCGGGTTGTCTTTCGCGTGCGGCTCGCCGACATGCCCGCCGGCATGCAGCACGTCCAGGTGATGCCCTGGCGCGACCGCTACCTGGTGCTGGTGGGCCGTGCCGAAACGGCCGAGGAACAGAAGCAGCTCGAGCGGATCGGGGCCGTCGGTCCGCTGCCGGGAATGCCGGGCCGCGAGCTGCCCCAGGTGACCACGGGGTCGATCTGGGCGGTTGCCCGCGATACCGGTGACATGCTCTGGCCGGTGCCGGTGACAATCCTGCGGCATTCGCTCCAGCGGTACCAGGCCTCGGAGCTGCCCGTGATGCTCTTCGCGCGGTCGATCCAGCCGGCCCGCGAGCCCGAACGGCCGCGGCTGAGCCTGCTGTGCATCGACAAGCGGACGGGCCAGGCGGTGTTCGTCGACGACCGCTTCAGCGGCCGCACGCCGGCGCGGCCTGATACGATGATGCTGGGGTGCAGCCTCAGCGGCGATCCCGACGGCCACACCATCTCGTTCTCCCACGGCGGCCGCGACGCGCCCGACCTGCAGCTCGAATTCACCGGACAGCCCACGGCGCCGCGGCCGCCGTTCCAGGCGACGACGCCGCCCGCGACGGCCGCCGATTCGGTGCTCGACATCGAATACTGGATCAAGAAGGCGATCGCGTTGCCGTTCCGTTTCTGAGTCGTTCTCGAAAGCTTTCGGTCGCCCATGCCATCCCACTCGCTTCGCCTCCCGCCGGCACCCGTCCGCGCGGCCGTCTGCGTCGGCATCGCGGTGCTGGCCGCCGTCGCGGTCTGTGCCGCACCGCTGCGGGCGGCGCCGTCCGAGGAGAAGGTCGACCTCGTCGTGGCCAAGGGGCTCGATTGGCTCACCCGCAAGCAGTCGCGGCGCGGCAGCTGGGCGGCCAACGAGGGCCGGTATCCCACCGCCATGACGGCGCTGGCCGGCACGGCGCTGATCATGGAGGGGTCGACGACCACGCAGGGCCGCTATGCGGAGGCCGTCCGTCAGGCGGTCGACTATTTGGTGAGCCGCTCCCGGCCCAACGGCCTGATCGGCGATCCGAAGGGGGACGACCGCTACACCTACGGCCACGGCTTCTCGATGCTCTTCCTCTCACAGGTGCTCGGCGAGGAGGAGGACGAGCGGCGGCGTGAGGAGCTCGTCCGCGTGCTCGACAAGGCAGTGGAGTTTTCCGGCAGGGCGCAGACGTCGGACGGCGGCTGGGGCTACGTCAGCGCGAAGGACGGCAACAACTTCGACGAGGGATCCACCACCATCACGCAGGTGCAGGGGCTGCGGGGATGCCGCAACGCCGGCATCGCCGTGCCGCGGGAGATCATCGACAAGGCGATCGGCTACATCCACAAGTGCACGATGGCCGACGGCGGCGTGCAGTACAGCTCCAAGGGGGGCGGCGGCCGGCCGGCCATCTCCGCCGCGGCGATCGCCTGCCTGTTCAACGCCGGGGAGTACGACGACACCCACGTGCCCCGGATGCTCGATTATGCGGAGAAGCACCTCGGCAACATCGCCAACAACGGGTTCGGCCACTGGCACTACGCCCACTTCTACTACGCGCAGGTCATGTACCGCGAAGGAGGCGAGAAGTGGGCCACCTACAGGAGGCAGATCGAGGAGCGGCTCGTGTCGGAGGCCCAGAACGACCGCGACGGCGTCTCCTGGCCGCAGGGCTACATCGGTCCCGTCTACACTACCGCCACGAACCTGACCATCCTGCAGCTCGACCGGGGAACGCTTCCCATCTACCAGCGTTGACCGGACGCCGCGAGCCGGCGTCGGCAGCCGTGGCCGGGCCGGCCGGCGGCCGTCGCGTCGGACCGCCGGGCATGGCCGACACGACTTCCATATCACGATTTCCAGACCACGACTTCCAGAACACGTCCCCACACAGGCACCCCACTGGAGAACCCATGACGTCCAGCCCCCCCGACGCCTCCGCGGTCGCCCGCCTCCACGAGGCCCACGACCGCATCCTCGATCAGCTCTCGCGGGTGATCGTGGGGCAGCACCAGGTGATCGAGGAGCTGTTGATCTGCCTGTTCAGCCGCGGCCACTGCCTGCTCGAGGGCGTTCCCGGGCTGGCCAAGACGCTGCTGATCAGCACGCTGGCGAAGAGCCTCGACCTCTCGTTCAGCCGCATCCAGTTCACGCCCGACCTCATGCCCGCCGACATCATCGGCACCGACGTGCTCGAGGAGGACAAGGCGACGGGCGCGAGGCAGTTGCGGTTTCTC
>JBILVO010000134.1:0-10485 GCA_044370415.1 Pirellulales bacterium | reverse complement strand
ACGGAACGGTTCGCTCTCGCCGTCGTCGCCCGCACCTCCCGCACCACCCGTGGCCGTGCCGAGATGCGCCGCGGCGAGCGGCTCGTGCCGTGGCGCGATCAGCTGTCGCTCTGCCGGCGTGAGCACGCCCTGCAGTCTCACGACCAGCAGCGAGCCGATCAGGTGGGCGTGAATGTCACGCGGACCCCGGCCCAGGAATTCCTGCTGGAATTTTGCGATGCCGTCGCACACGGCCGCTTCGATTTCACCTTGGGAGCGCACGGTTTCGCCCTGGAATGGCATGGTCTGGAGTCGCCTGCAGTTGCTCGGCACGATGCGTCTGGTCAGGACCGTCTGGCCGCCTCGATGTCGACGTCGAGCGTCGCCGGTCGCTGCCGCGGGGCGTCGCCGCGGATGCCGCTCGTATCGGAGCGGCTGGTGCCCGTCGCGCTGCCATTGCCATTGGCGTGGCCGTTGCCGCTGCAGATCCGGTCCCAGACTTCGCGGCGATGGATCGGCATCCGCGTGTCGGCCTCGAAGCCAAGCCGCACTCGGCCCCCTTCGATCTCCAGGATGGTGATCTCCAGCACGATCTCCAGGTCTTCAGGCCGCCCGATCACAATGCTCTCGCGGTTCTTTCTCGTCAGTACCAGCATGGTTCACCTTTTTCATGGCTTGGGGGTCCTTCCGGGAATGATGTGTCCTGCCGTCGTCTCGTTGTCTGCGGGTTTCTTGCCAGGAACAGGAAGATGACGACGGGCATCGCGAAAACGGGCTGCAAAAATCGTGTTCAAAACCGGACCTACAAAAACAAAAAAAGCCGACGGTTGAGGGCCCGAAGGCACTCGCTCGCCGGCTTACGCTTTCGATCGACCGCCCGTGTAGAACCAGGCTTTCGCTCGACTCGTCTTCCGAAATCGTGCTGTTGGCGTCGACGTTCTGCGTGGGACTTTCGCCCACAGAGCTCGTCGAACGCGAGAAGTATATGTAGGCAATTTGGGCAACGCAAGCAGTCTGCATGGCCTTTTCTGACGCCGCCGAAATTCGGCCAACGCCGCCGAATTGCTCCGGGCCACGCCGCCGGACACCTTCATCAGACGCACCGTGCATCCGCCGCATCGGGCGGCGTCTGGCCTGCGTCTCGCGGCCCAGCGTCGCGTCAGCCTGTCACGGGTGCAGCTGCGGTGAGCCAGGCGACGCTGACGCCGGCGTCGACCCGGTTGCCGGCGAGATCCTGGATCAGGCTGCCGGCGGGCAGGCGGAGTTCGCCGACGACCGGTGGTCCGGCGAGGGCGGCGGCCGCCGCACCCATCGACGTGCGGCAGCGGAAGCGGAGCTGGGTACCGCCGCTGCCGCTGGTGAGCGTTGCCCGCAACGTCTGGCCGCCGAGGGTGACGTCGATCGTCGGCGCGGTACCTGGCCGGAAGGAGACCCGTACCCGTCTGTCGAACGCCAGCGTGACGTCGATCACGCCGCCGGCGGCCTGCGGCGTGAAGACGGCGGCCGGTGCCGCCACGACCTGCGGCCCGCTCGTCAGCAGCGTGAACGCCAGCGCCGTGGCCGTCGGCGGCGACGTGTTCCCGGCGACGTCGGTCTGCCGCACCCGCACGGTATTGCCCCCCTCGACGGCGGTGAAGGAGTCGGCCCAGGTCAGGCCGTCATCGGTCGAGTAGTCGACCCGCGATCCAGCTTCGGCGGCGACCCGCAGCGTGCCGACCCTGGTGATCCGGTCCGTCGCGCTCAGGCCGGTGTCGCGCTCGAGAGCCACGCGGGGCCGCGCCGGGGCCACGGCGTCGAGCGTGAATCGCAGGGACGTCGTCGGTGAACGCAGGCCTGCCAGGCTCGTCTGACGGACGGAGACCACGTTGACCCCATTGCGGGCGGTGAACGAGTCGGCCCACGTCCGACCGAGGTCGACGGAGTATTCGACCCGGGCGTCCGCCGTCAGGCCCGTCACGGTGAGCGTTCCGTCCCGGGTGATGCGGTCGGCGTCGCTCGTGCCCGTGTCGTGCAGCAGGGCGACGGCCGGCGCGGGCGGCGGCGTGGTGGCCAGAACGGGGGCCGGCTGTGGGGAGCTGGACGGCTGCGGCACCGCCCCCGCCGGCAGGTTCAAGGCATCGAGGGCCGCCCGGGCATCGAGCCTACCGCCCGTGACGGTCTTCCCGAACAGCGCGGCCACCGGCGTCGTCGTGCCGAGAATGGCCGCCCTGATTTCCGCCACGGTGATTCCCGGCTTCGCCGCGGCCAAGAGCGCCACGACGCCTGTCACCTGCGGCGCGGCCATCGACGTGCCGGAGAGGATGCCGTAGGTGCCGAGGGGAAATGTCGACTGGATCATGATGCCGGGAGCCCCCAGATCGACGGTCGTCGCGCCGTAGTTGGAGAGTCCGGCCAGACCGTTGCCGCCGTCGGTCGCAGCCACCGTGATCACGTTGGGCAGGCGGTAGCCGGCTGGATAGCGCGGCACGGCGTCGTTGTCGCTGCCGTTGTTCCCGGCCGCGGCCACGAAGACGATCCCGGCGTCGCCTTCGGCCTGGATCGCGGTCTGGACGAGGGACGAGAGGCCGCCGAGGGTCTGCCAGCTGTTGTTCGTGGCGACGATGTTGATCCCGTGGTCGCGCCGCATCATCGTGGCGTAGTTGAGGGCGGCGAGCACGCTGCTGGAGGAGCCGATGCCGCGGCTGTCCTGGAACTTCAGCGCCATGAGCGACACCTGCCAACTCACGCCGGCGACGCCGATGCCGTTGTTTCCCACCGCGCCGACAGTGCCCGCGACGTGCGTGCCGTGGCCGAAGCCGTCGTCGACGAGGTTGGTGTTGTCGACGAAGTTCCAGCCGTGGACGTCGTCGATGTAGCCGTTGGCATCGTCGTCCACGCCGTTGCCGGGAATCTCGCCGGGGTTGGTCCAGATGTTGGCGGCCAGGTCGGGATGCGTGATGTCGATGCCCGAGTCGACGATGCCCACCACCACCGACCGCGATCCGGTGGTCACGTCCCAGGCCTGCGTGGCCCGAATGTCGGCCCCGATGGTGCCGCCGTTCTGGCCGCTGTTGCGCAGGGCCCACTGCGAGGCGAACGAAGGGTCGTTGGGCAGGGCGGCAGCGTGGAACGCCAGGTCGGGCTCGAGCCCGATCACTCCTGCCATGGACGCCCAGCCGAGCACCTCCTGCTCGGTCGCCGTCGGCGCGAAAAGCGAGAAATAGCCGTCGCCGATCGCGGTCGCCCGCCAGTCGGGATGGCTGGCGGAGAGCGACGCCTGGAGGACGAGTCCACCGGCGGGCGCGGCGCCCTCGCTGGAGGCCAGTTGCCCCACCCAGCGGTCGACCACGGCCTCGGTCGTGCGTCCCTGCCACGCGATCGATTCCAGAGCGACCGACGGCGCGGCGGAGAGCAGATGACGGCTCTCCATCCGCTCCGGACCGGCGATACGGCCATGCCGGCGTGCATTCCGGCCCGTCGGGTCCCGTTCTGCAGCCCTGATTCCGGACCGGTCCATGTCCGCCCCCTGATCGCGGTCGGAAAAGTCCGTCCTTGGACTTCCCCGACGCGGTCCTGTTTTTCCCCCGGGCGTTCACTGCCCGGGATCCCGTCCCTGCGATCCACCGGAGCCAGCCTGCTGCCGGCTCGTGCGAATGAAGAGAAGTTTTTTCCTCTTATTTCATTCGTGTGGAGAAAGTCCTCGAGGGCATCATCCCGGGCGCAGTCCCGGGGGGCGAGCATCTGCCGCAATCGCGGAAAGCAGAGGCATTCTCGAGATAGACATTTGAGGAAAATAAGTTTCCCATATAGCCCAGGCCGCGCAGCCTGCCGGCTTTCGCGGTGGCTTTGGCGGCGAACGAGGAGCGGTGGCAGATCGCCCGACCGGCCGCGTGTGCAACCGTGGGCGGGAAGCCGCGGGGGCTGCTCCTGAGCAGTAAAAAAGGCCCTTGCGGCATTGCAAGGCGGCTGGCCGCGGCACCGTTGCGCGGGATTCATGAGAGCGGGATATCCTCAACGTGAGAGATGACCCACGCTGCCGGCTCACCGATCGACGGCCTTGCCGCCCCGCCCAGCATGGACGCGGATCATACGGACGGCGCCGGCCGCCGGCAGGCGATCCGGGAGGCGGTCGACCACGCGGCCCACTATCTCCCCGCCCAGGGGCCGATCGGCGTGTTCGTGCATCACAACACGCTGCACGCCTTCGAGGACCAGCCGTTCGAGGAGGCCGTGATCCGGGCCGCGCGGGTATTCGGGACGGAGCCCTTCCTCTCCGAAACCCGCTACCGGCAGGAGCTGGCCCGGGGCCGCATCCGCGAGGCCGACATCGAGGCGGTGCTCGAGCTCGATCCCGGCAGCAGCGCCGGGGAGACGCTGGCCGCCGGCAGGGTCACGGTGCGGCAGCTCCACCGGGCGCTCCTCCTGCATCCGGTGCGACAGGAATCGGACACCGCGGTGCGCTGGACGCTGACCGAGAGCGACCTGCTCGAGCGGCTGCGGCCCGACCTGTCGCCCGAACTCCACTGGCGACTGGTGAGCGACGGCGGCAGCAGTGACGACGGGGCGGTCGATGCACCGCTCGGGGATGTCGACGACGAGGCGACCCGTCGGGCCACGTTCGCCAGCGGCCCCGGAAGCGACGGCGAGCGGCGGGCCGCCAGCGAATTGTGGCACGCCTGTGTGGAATCGGTCGCGATCACCCGGCCCTCGGTCGTGCACGTGCGGCCGCCGGTGCGGCATCGCGACCTGATCATGGCCGCCGATCCGGCCCTCGACACCGACACGCTCGTCCACCCCCTGCTCATCAAGATCTGCGCCGCGTTTCTCGATCAAGGCGTCGCCGCCTGGCCGATGCCGGGCCGCGAACGTGGGCTCCTGGAAGCTGCTGCCCGCGTCTACTCCGGGAGCCTCGGCCCCACCGAGCCGTGGAGCGCGGCGCTGCCCGCGGCACTCCGGTGGGTGCCGGGACGGCCTGCCGTGGACGTGATCGCCGCGGAACTCGACCGCATGGGCGTGCCCGCGGATGCCACCGAGCCGTTCATCACCTCGTCCCTCCTCGCGCTGCGCGGCTGGGCAGGCATGATCCGGCATCTGGAGGAGCGGCCCGACCGGGCTCCTGTCGAGCCGGTGCCGGCGCGGCTCGCCGACTTCCTCGCGCTGCGGCTCGTGCTCGACCGCGTGGCCGCCGAGTGGGCCGCCCGGCAGCTCGCGTTCCGGAACCCGCAGGCTGCGAACGGCCGGCATGCGGCGGCCGACATCCTTCCCGCGCTCTGGACCGAACTGCGCGACCGTTATCCGCCGCGGCGCGGGCCGGGCAGCCTGGCGCGGGCGTTTCTCCTCCACCAGGTGTCGCAGCTCGTCGGACTCACGGCCCGCGACATCCGCTCGCTCGACGAGAACGAGCTCGTGCGGCTCGAGCTGGCCATCGCCTCGTTCGACGGGTTCTCACGCCGCCGATTGTTTCACCTCGCCTACGAGCGGCGGCACCGGATCGAGGTGCTCGACGCGCTGTCCGTGCAGACGGGCCTGGCCTCGCCGCCGGCCGACACGCGGCCGCTCGTGCAGGTGATCTGCTGCATCGACGAGCGATGCGAGTCGTTCCGCCGCCACTTCGAGGAGCTCGGGCCGCGGTATGAAACCTTCGGCACGGCCGGCTTCTTCGCGGTGCCGATGTACTACCAGGGCATCGACGACTGGCACCCCTCGCCTCTCTGTCCGATCGTGATGCGGCCGAAGCACTCGGTCGTCGAGGTCCCGGAGGCCGCCGTCGCCGCCCGCCACCAGTTCCACCGCACGTTGCGGCGACGCTTTGGCCAGGTGGCCGGCGGGCTGTCGACCGGCAGCCGCACGCTGCTCCGCGGCGGGCTGTTCACGGCGTTCGCCGGCGCGATTGCAGCCGTGCCTCTCGTGGCCCGCGTGGTCTTCCCACGGCTCACCGCCCGGCTCGGTCGCCGGGCCGCGGAACTGGCCGGCCGGAAGCTGCCCACCCGGCTCGAGCTCGACCACGAGGCCGGCGAACCGCCCGACGCCGACGGACTGCAGGCGGGGTTCGACGTGGCGGAGATGGCGGCGATGGTCCGCCGGGTGCTCGAGGACATCGGCCTCGTGTCGCGGTTTTCACGAATCGTGGCGGTGCTCGGCCACGGCTCCTCCAGTCGCAACAATCCCCACGAGAGCGCCTACGACTGCGGTGCCTGCGGCGGCGGCCGCGGCGGCCCCAATGCCCGGGCCTTCGCCACCATGGCCAACGACCCGCGGGTCCGCGATCTGCTCGCGGCGGGAGGGCTCGTGATCCCGGACGACACCCGCTTCATCGGCGGCATGCTCGACACCTGCTCCGACGACATCACCTGGTTCGACGTCGGGCGGCTGCCGGAGAGCCATCGCGGCGATCTGGAGCGGACTCAGGCGGCCTGCGCGGTCGTCTGCGAGGCCAACGCCCACGAGCGGTGCCGACGGTTCGAGACCGCCCCGCTCGACGTCACCCGTGCCGAGGCGCATGCCCACGTGGAGGCCCGCAGCGTCGATCTGGCGCAGGTGCGGCCGGAGCTCGGCCACGCCACCAACGCCGTCTGCATCGTCGGCCGGCGGTGGCGGACGCGGGGGCTGTTCCTCGACCGCCGGGCGTTCCTGGTGTCGTACGACCCCGACGCCGATGCCGACGGCGCGATCCTCGCGCGGACGCTCGCTGCCGTCGGGCCGGTCGGCGCGGGCATCAACCTCGAATACTACTTCTCCATCGTCGACCGGCTCGGCTACGGCGCCGGCACGAAACTGCCGCACAACATCACCGGGCTGATCGGCGTGATGGACGGCCATGCCAGCGACCTGCGCACGGGGCTGCCCTGGCAGATGGTGGAGATCCACGAGCCGGTGCGGCTCCTGGTGGTGATCGACGCGACGCCGGAGCGGATCCTCGCGGCCGCCGAGGCGGTGCCGGCCGTGAAGCGGCTGGTGGTGAACCGCTGGATCCAGCTCGTCTCGTGGCATCCGCATACGGGTGAGCTGGCCGTCTTCCAGGACGGCGGCTTCGTGCCCTATGCGCCCGAGCGGACCGACATCCCGGTGGTCGAGCGGTCGGTGTCGTGGTATTCCGGTCACCGCAACCACCTGCCGCCGGCCCGCGTGCTGGCAGCGGCAGGCGGCACGGGCAGGCGGGCATGACCAACCACGACGTCGTTTCGCTGCTCGTCACCTGCCAGCTCGCCGCACCGGCGGCCACGCTGGCGCTCGTCGGCGCGCCGACGCTGCTGGGCCGCCCGCCATCGGAGAAGGCGACGACGCGGATCGTGGGGGCCGGCTTCACGATCGGCTTCCTCGCCGGCCTGATCACGCTCGGCGTGCTGGCCGTCCGCGGCTTCGTGCCCCAGATCGTCCACTTCGGTTCCTGGTTCTCCGTCGGGCATCACGAGGCCACGATCGACCTCGTGGCCGACGCGCTCTCCGTGCCCTACGTCTGCTTCTCGACGGGCCTGTGCGCGCTGGTCAACGCGTTCGCGGGCAAGTATCTCCACCGCGAACCGGGCTTCACCCCGTTCTTCCTGCTCCTGGCGCTCTTCGGCACCGGCATGAACCTCATGGTGCTGGCCGGCAGCATCGACGTCTTGTTCGCCGGCTGGGAGCTGCTCGGCATCTCGTCGACGCTCCTGATCGGCTTCTTCCTGGAGCGGGGCAACGCGGTGCGGGCGGCACTGCGGGCCTTCACCACCTACCGGGTCTGTGACGTGGGGCTGCTGACGGCGGCCGTGCTCGTGCACCGCGCCGTGGGTTCGGGCGACTTCGAGCATCTCTTCGGCGAAAACTGGCCGAACGGCACCTGCCTCGTGCCCGCCGCGACGGCGACGATCGTGTCGCTCCTGCTCGTCTTCGCAGCCATGGGCAAAAGTGCACAGGTGCCTTTCTCCGGCTGGCTGCCGCTGGCGATGGAAGGCCCGACGCCATCGAGCGCGATCTTCTACGGCGCGCTGTCGATCCACGCCGGCGCCTACGTGCTCCTGCGGTGCGAGGCGCTCCTCGAGCAGGCGTGGCCGGCCCGCGCGGCGCTCGTCGTGATCGGCCTGGGGACGGCGCTGCACGCCAACATCGTGGGCCGGGTGCAGACCGACCTGAAGAGCATGCTCGCCTACGCGTCGATGACGCAGGCGGGACTGATCTTCGCCGAGATCGGGTTTGGCTGGCGGGTGATCCCGCTCGTGCACGTCGTGAGCCACGCGATTCTCCGCAGCCTGCAGATCCTCAGGTCGCCGTCGGCGTTGCACGATCGTCACGAGCTCGAGGCGGCGCTCGGCGGGCATCCCGGCGCCGACCCGTGGTCGATCGGCAAGCTGCTCCCGGAGCGGCTGCAGGCGATGCTCTACCGGATCGCGCTCGACCGGGGATTCGAGGAGATGGCGGTGGGCCGGCTCATCGTGGCGCCGTTCATGCGACTGCTGGAGCTGGCAGCCCGGCTGGAACGCCGCTGGCTCGCGCTGCTCGGTGGCGATCCCGGCCCGGGCGGAGGGCGGCCATGACCGAAGCCATGCTCCTTGCCGCGATCGTCACCGTCGCCGTGCCGCTGGCGGCCGCGGCCGCCACGGCGCTCGGCGCCGGCGGGGGCCGGCCGCGGCGGATCGCCGTGGCCGCGATCTGCGCGGCGCTGGCGTCGAGTCTGGCGATCAGCCTCCTGTGGAGCCGCACCGACGGCACGCCGCTGGCCTTTGGCGACCGGCTGGGGGGTGGCAGCGTCGTCTTCATCGACGGCATCACCGCGGTGCTGCTGCCCTATGTGGCGATCGTGGAACTGGCGATTCTGCTGGTGGCGCCGCGGCGGGCGCTCGATGCGGCGGCGGTGGCGCGGCTCCTTGCCGGCACGGCGGCCACGTTCGCGATCTTTCTCACATCGCACCCGCTGGTGATGGTGGCGCTCTGGGTGGCGACGGCATTCGTGACCTGGGTCTCGGTCCGGGTCACGCCCGGCGGCCGGCCCGCCGCCCGCACGTTCGCCATCGCGATGGCGACCGCGGTGACCTGCATGGCCGTGGGCACGGTGCTCCTGCTCGTCGATCCGCCGTGGACCACGGCCGCGGGCTGGGTGGGCACGGCGGGAGGCTGGCTCGTGGCCGTCGCCGTGATGATCCGCAAGGGGATCTTTCCGTTCCACTCGTGGTATCCCGCGCTGTTCGCCGGCGCGCCCATGTCAACGGCGCTGTCGGCGACGATGCCGCAGGTCGCGGCCTACACGGCCGTGCGGCTGCTCATCGGCCACGTCGACCATCCGGAAGGTGTGGCCGCCGAGTTGGTCGTGCTCGCGCAGCTGGCGCTGGTCACCGCGGCCTACGGCGCGGCGTTGGCGATCGTGCAGCGCGACCTGCGGAGCCTGATCGGCACGCTCGCCATGAGCCAGTCGGCGATGGTGCTCGCCGGCCTCGCCGGCACGCTGCCGATGGAGCTCGACGGCGCCTTCTGCGTGTGGGTGTCGAGCGGCCTGGCGCTGGCGGGCATCGGGCTGGTCACCTGGGCGCTGGAGAGCCGGGCCGGTTCGATCAGCCTCGACACGCCGCAGGGGCGGTTCTGGGACGCGCCGGCGCTGGCGGGCTTCTTCCTGCTCTTCGGCCTGGCGGGCATCGGCCTGCCGGGCACGCTCTCGTTCGTGGCCGACGACCTGATCGTCTCCGGCACGCTCGACGACCACATCCATGCCGGGCTGCTGGTGATCGCCGCCACGGTGCTCGGCGGCATCGCGGTGATGCGCGGCTGGTTCCACGTGTTCGGCGGGCCGCTCGCGGGCGACGGACCGCGGCACGCGATCCTGCCGCGCGAGCGGGTGGCGCTCACCGCCCTGCTGGCAACGCTCTTTCTGCTGGGCGTATGGCCCGACCCGCTCGTGCGGGCCCTCGACCGGGCCACGGGCCGGCTGCTGGGCGTGGCGGCGCAGGAGGCCGCAACCGGCGGCTCGCACGATCCGGAGGCCGCGGCCGGTTTGCAGGATTTGCCGCACGGAAGTTGAATGGGTGCCGGCGACGTGGCACCGACGGTGGTGCCCGCGACGGCCGTTTCCAGCGCACGTCGCGACGGCCGTTTCCGGCGCACGTGCAGTTCGAGGGCGGATCATGGCAGCAAAAAAGGCGGCGGGCGGCGGCAGGCCCCGCGGTGGTGCGATGGAGACGCCCGCCGACATCGAGGGGCTCGGCGTCTTCTACCTCGGTCGCAAGGTCGAGGGATCGACGGCTGGCGCGCCACTCCTCGTCGACGCCCGGCGGTTCACCACCCACGCCGTCTGCGTGGGCATGACCGGCAGCGGCAAGACGGGCCTGCTCATCGACCTGATCGAGGAGGCGGCGATCGACGGCATCCCCACGCTCGTCATCGACCCGAAGGGCGACCTCGCCAACGTGCTCCTCTCGTTTCCCAACCTCGCTGCTGCCGACTTCCTTCCGTGGATCGAGGCCGACGCCGCCACTCGCGAGGGCGTCACGCCGGAGCAGCTCGCCGAGCGGACCGCGAAGAAGTGGGCCGACGGCCTGGCGGCCAGCGGCCAGTCGGCCGACC
>JBILVO010000133.1:0-10558 GCA_044370415.1 Pirellulales bacterium | reverse complement strand
TTCCGCCGGCGCCGGCGGCGATGATCGACGCCGGCTTCGCACAGTTCGCCGAGCGCTGGCATCCCATCCTCGACGTGTTCGCGGAGTGCGGCGTGCGGTTCGCGCTCGAGGTGCATCCCACGGAGATCGCCTTCGACCTCGTCACGGCGCAGCGGGCGCTCGACGCGCTCGGCCGCCGCGAGGAGTTCGGGTTCAACTTCGACCCGAGCCACCTGCACTGGCAGGGCGTCGATCCGGTCGAATTCATCCGCACCTTCCACGACCGCATCTACCACGTCCACGTGAAGGACGCCGTCACGCTGCTCGACGGCCGGTCGGGCATCCTCGGCAGCCACCTCGCGTTCGGCGACCACCGCCGCGGCTGGGACTTCCGCTCACCGGGACGTGGCGGCGTCGACTTCGAGGAGATCATCCGCGCTCTCAACCAGATCGGGTATGACGGGCCGCTGTCGGTGGAGTGGGAGGACTGCGGCATGGACCGCGAGCACGGGGCGGCGGAGGCATGTGGATTCGTGCAGCAGCTCGACTTCGCGCCGAGCGGCCGGGCCTTCGACTCGGCGTTTGCCGAGGAGAGCTGATCAGTGAGGCAGCGGCTTGCCGGGCTGCCGCGGGCGCGAGAGCGTGAGGCCGCGATGCGAACCAGATCGTTGCTGCCGATCGTGGCTACGGCCGTGCTGTGTGCAGTGGCCGGGCTGTCTGCAGTGGCTCCCGCCGCCGAGCCGGTGCGGACGAAGACCGCGCCGGCCCTCGACGAGGAGTGGCGCACGGCAGTGGCGGCGCTCGTGCGCCGCTGCGAGGCGGGTGGCCACGCGGAACTGGCGGCATTCATCCGTGGCTGGCGGCTGCCCGACGAGGATGACCGGCAGTTCGTCCTCGCGATCCCGCCGCGCACGACGGCTCCCGAGTGGGTCGACACGCCCGAGGAGCAGACGATCTGGGAGGCGTTTCTGGTCGCCCGGCGGGCCCAGGCGGACGGCGCGCTCGCGGTGGCCGCGGCCACCGCCCGGGCCGCCGACGAGCGTCGGGCCGGCGTCGGTGATCCGGGGACCACCACCGGCGGCGCGCCGGAGGCCGTCCGCCTGCTCTACCGGGCGCTGCGGGACGATCCGGACAACGAGCGGGCCCGCGAGGCGGCGGGCTGGGTCCGGCGCAAGGATCGTTGGGTGTGGCCCGAGGCGGCCCGTCGCCTCGACCAGGGCGAGGAGCACTCCGCCGAGTTCGGCTGGCTGCCGCGCGGCCGCCAGGCGCGCTACCGCGACGGCGAGCGATACGAGCGCGGCCGCTGGATCAGCGCCGCAGCGACGGCCACGCCGGGCGATCCCGCGCACGGCTGGAGGTTCACGTCCGACCACTGGCAGATCACCTCCACGGCCGACATGCAGGCAGCCGCGACGCTCGCCGCGCAGTTGGAGGACACCCATGCCGTCTGGCGGCAGGTGTTCGGCGGCTACGAGCACGACGCGATCGAGTGGGGACGTCGTCTCGCGGGGCGATCCCGGCCTGCGGCGGAGGGACGGCGGCCGCCGTTCGCCGCCACGCTGGTGGCAGACAGGGCGCAGTACGTCGCGGCGCTCGAGCACCTCGAGCCCACGATCGCCCGCACGCTCGGCATCTACTGGACGCCGACGCACACCGCGTGGTTCTTCGACGGCGAGGGACGGCAGCCGACGACGGTGCATCACGAGGCCGCGCACCAGCTCTTCGCGGAGACACGGCGGACGAGCCCGCTCGCGGGCGAGCGCTGCGGCTTCTGGGCGATCGAGGCCGCGGCCTGCTACCTCGAGAGTCTGGAGCCGACCGACTTCGGCTGGACGGTGGGCGGCCGCGACGCCGGCCGGGCGGCCGTGGCGCGGGAGCGCCTGCTCGAGGACGGCTTCCACGTGCCGCTCGCCGAGCTCACGGCGCTCGGCCGCCGCGAATTCCAGGCGGACGAGCGGCTGCCGCAGATCTACAGCGAAATCTCTGGACTGGCCGACTTCTTCATGAACGGCGAGCGTGGCCGCCACCGGGCCGCGTTCGTCGAGTACCTGACGCGGATCTACACGGGCACCGTGGACGCCGACACGCTGGCCCGCCTGTGCCGCACCGACTACGCGGACCTCGACGACGCATACCGCCGGCACATGGCCCGCTGACCCGGCGGACAGCGGCTGCCGGCACGGGGCATCCCTTCCGGCCGCGGCTCAAGACAGACCACGGCTCAAGAGAGACCACGGTGCAGGACAGGCCGTGATTCAAGACCCGTCGCTGTTCACGGCTGGTCGTGGGAGTCGCCGATCACTGCATCCTCCTCGTCGATGCCCGCGGCGATCCTGCCGTCGTGATTCCGGTAGAGGTGGTCGTCGCCGTGGAGCTCGTCGGGCCGCAGCCGCTTCACATGCCCGTCCTCGAAGAGCACGTGGTGCAGCCCGTCGGGATGGTTGCTGCTTCGCTCGCCGCTCTCGTTCGGGGCGTCGGCCATGATCGGATGGTGCTGCCGATGACGTTTCAGGTTGCGTTGCAGCGTGCCGTTGGGGTCGCGGTGGCCGAGCGTGTAGCCGTAATCCCCGCCCATCGATCGCACCAGCTCCTCGAACCGAGGCGTGCCGACCGCCGCCTTGAGCTCTTCGAGCGAGGGCACGCGGAACGTGCCGCTCCGCGACAGCTCGCCATCGGGACAGAGCAGCGTGCCGTCGTCGGCCGCGAGGCGATGCTCCGACACGAGCGTCGGCGCATAGAGGCCGGCCCGCGACAGCGGACCAGAATCGGGAGGGGTGGGAAACATGCCGTTCGCGTCCGCGTACCCCTGCAGGGCCGTCGAGGTCCGCATCAGGTTTCGCTCGGCCCGTCGCGCCCTGGCTTGGGCGATCGAATCGAGCAGCAGGGGCGCCACGAGCAGACAGGCGGCGAGGGCCGTCGCCGCGATGATGGCACGATCGACCCAGGCGCGGCCGGACGCGCTGCGGCCGGCCGCCGGGGACGGGGCCGGCTCGGCCACCGCCTGCTGGGCGGCGATGAACCGCAGCGTGCGGCCCGCCAGGCCCGCCGGCGGCGGGAAAGGGCCGCGGTCCCTCGCCAGGGGCTTGAGCGCCATTTCAAGACGTTCAAGATCGCGGCGGAGCGCAGGCCCCGTCTGCTGATCGGCCAAAGCCTGCTCGATGTGCCGCGACTCCGCGGGTTCGAGGGCTCCCAGAAGGTGGCCGACTAGATCTTCTCGCATGGGAAATACTCACATCGTTCTCGACTCGGGACGGACCTTCGGTGGGGCGTCGGGTCCGTTGGCATCGATCACATCGTCACAATCACATCGTCGGGGTTCACTGTTCGTTGCCGCTCTGCTGCCATGATTCGTTGAGCTTGAGGAGGGCGGCATGCAGCCGGCTCTTCACGGTTCCGACCGGAATGCCGAGCACGTCCGCCGCCTCCCGATACTTCATGCCCTGGTGGTAGACGAGAACGAGTGCACTGCGAAGCGCGTCGGGCAGTTCTTCGACCGCCGACCGCACCCAGTTCTTCGCCTCCTCCTCCTCCATCCGTTCATCGGCGGTCCGCTCCTGTCCCGACAGCATTTCCACGAGCGTCCCCACGTCGTCCTGCCCGCCCGTGCGGTGGTCGAGGCTCACCATGCGGTGGCGACGATTCCGGCGCTGGGCGTCGATGGCCTGGTTGGTCGCGATCGTGTAGAGCCAGGGACGGAACCTCCGCCCTTCCTCGAAGTTCTCCTTCTTCAGGTGCACCTGCAAAAACGTCGCCTGGAAGACGTCCTCGGCCATCTCCGCGCTGCCGAGGTAGCGGCGGAGATAGCTGAAGAGTTCGTGTTCGTAACGATGCACGAGCGACTCGAAGGCAATCGCGTCGTCCGTGATCCGGAAACGCCGCAGCAGTTCCTCGTCCGACGGCCCAACACCGTGGTCCAACGACTCGACCGCGGCACCGCCGCCGGTCGGGGGCTGGGACCTGACTCCGGGGTTGGAATCGTGCAATTCCATCGCTACTACGCGGCCGCGGCCGGGAAGGTTCGCAGGGAGAACCGGAAGCCGAAACCCGCCTGACGGGCCCCAATCTCGGCTCCAACCCCTGGAGTATAGCCAGCGTGCGGACCGCCCGGGGCGATTCGGGTACCCCCGCGTCGGCAATGCCGGATTTGACATTTCCGCCGCTTCGCCCTGACATTCCGCCCTTCGGAGCGTCCGATCCCGTTCGCGGTCGGGCCCGAGCCCCACGGCCCGCGTCACGGTTGCCCCATGCCCAGCCCCGCACCCAGCCACGATCCTCAGGCCTACCGCTGGGCCGGTCCCGGCGACGTCAACGCCTTCTTCGGCCTCTGTCTCGACAATCTCGCGGACCTCGTGCTGGCGGTCTCGCTGCTGGCGGCCGCCTTCGGCTATCCGGCGCAGTTCGCCGTGTCACACCTCGTCCCGGGCACGGCCATCGGGGTGGTCGTGGGCGACCTCGTCTTCACGTGGATGGCCTTCCGCCTCGCCCGCAGGACCGGCCGGACCGACGTCACCGCCATGCCGCTAGGGCTCGATACACCGAGCACCTTCGGCATGGTCTTCTTCGTGATCGGCCCGGCCTACGCGGCGGCGCTGGCGTCCGGCATGGATCAGGAGCCCGCCGCCCGCCACGCCTGGCACGTCGGCATGTGCGCGATCGTCGCCAGCGGCGTCTTCAAGATGCTCTGCAGCCTCGTGGCCGGCCCGATCCGCAGGCTCGTGCCGCGGGCCGGGCTGCTCGGCAGCCTGGCGGCGATCGCCCTGGCGCTGATCACGTTCCTGCCGCTCCTCGAGATCTTCGGCTCGCCCCTGGTCGGACTCGTCGCGCTGGGAGTCGTGCTCGCCTCGCTCACCGCGCGGATCCCGTTTCCCGGCGCGATCCCCGGGGCGCTGGCCGCCCTCGTCGTCGGCGGACTGATCCACGCGATCGGCGTCGGCGCCGGCTGGATCCAGGTGGGCGACGGGCATGCCGCCATCGACCCCCGCGCCGCGCTCTGGCCGACCGAGTGGCTGTCGGCCACCAGCTTCGCCTGGCTGGAGGCCTGGCCCGACACCATCAAATACCTGCCGATCGTCATCCCGTTCGCGCTCGGCACGGTCGTGGGCGGCATCGACTGCACCGAGAGCGCGGCGGCCGCCGGCGACGAGTACGACACGGCCTCGATCATCGCCGTGGAAGGGCTGGCCACGATCGTCGCCGGAGCCTGCGGCGGCGTGATCCAGACGACGCCCTACATCGGCCATCCGGCCTACAAGGCGATGGGAGGCCGCGCCGCCTACACGTTGGCCACGGCGGCGTTCATCGGCATCGCCGGCCTCACCGGCACGTTCGCCTACCTCTACCAGGCGATCCCCGGGCCCGCGATCCTGCCGATCCTCGTCTTCATCGGCCTGGAGATCACCGCCCAGAGCTTCCATGCCACGCCGCAGCGGCACTATCCGGCCGTGGCCATCGCCTGCGTGCCCGCGCTGGCGGCCCTCGTGGCGATCCAGGCCGACAAACTCGTCGCGGCGGGGGCCGTGCCCGCCGGCCCGCTCGCCCGCGAACTGTTCTCCATCCGGCTCCTGTCGTCGGGCTTCATCGTCACAAGCCTGCTCTGGGCCGGCCTGGTGGTCGCGCTCGTCGACCACCGGCTCCGCGTCGCGGCGGCATGGTGCCTCGCCGCGGCGGTGGCCACGCTCTGCGGCGTAATCCACTCGCCGTTCCCCGACGGGAGGCTCTTCCTGCCCTGGAGCGTCGGAGTCCTGCCTGCGGAGGCGGCGGGCCGCGGCCCGCTCGTGCTCGCCGCAGCCTACGCCCTGCTCGCCGCGCTCTTCGCCGCCTGGTCCATGGTCCCCTCGGCCGATCGCAGCCCGTCGTGAGCGGCGGTCTCAGGCCGCCGCCGCCGCCGGCGGCGCGCAGTACGCGAAGTAGCGGGCGACCACCATGTGGCCCAGGAGCGCCTCGCGGTCGGCATCGAGGAACTGCCGCACGTAGGCGTTGGCGTTGTGGATGATCCGCAGCGCCTCCTCCGGATGCCTCTCGTAGTGCATGATCTTCTCCTCGACATCGCGGAAGTCGTCGGCGATCAACACGTAGTGGTGGTCGGGCACCAGCCTGCCCTCCATGAACCAGGTCTCGTACCTGGGCCGCGGCGTCAGGCAGAGCGAGTTCGACGACATGATCCACTTCAGGTTGGTCGCGACGTCGTTGCCCTCGAGCGAGAGGATGTACTTGTAGGCCAGCTGGTCGCCGATCGACAGCGGCGACCGCCGGTACTCAGGATGGACGTCTCCGCCGTTGACGTGGCCGATGTCGCAGAAGGGGGCCCCGTGGAACTGCCGGAGAAAGTCGAGGCGGCGCTCCTTCCTCGACTTCAGGTGCAGTCGGCCCCGCCACACGAGCGACGGCCGCTTGCTGACGAAGGGCCTCTCGTCCGTCACGAAGCAGAAGTGCCGCGGTGAGTCGAGCTTCATCAGGACCGAGTTGGCGATGTCGCCGTCGATCGGCCGGCTCTTCACGAAGGTGGGCTCCGGCGGCACGTGGATCACGTCGCCGAAAAGAAACCTGAACCGGCGCGACGCCTCGAAGCACAGGAGGTGCGGCAGGAGATCGAGGTGGTAGACCGTCTTCTTGAGCGACAGGAACTCCGCGATGCTCGACGTGTCGTGGATGACGCTCGGCGCGGTGATCTGATTGCAGTAGTCGAGCCGCTCGAGCAGATCCTGATCGGGATGCCCGGCCCGGCCCGCGACGCCCGCGATCCTGCGGACGTGGCGCCGGCGCGGCATGAGCATCGCCGCGGCCGAGCGCACGTAATAGACGAACTTGCTGTTCCTGTGGCGGCGATCGGTCAGGACTCTGAGCATCGCTGGATCTCCGGAGGGGTCATTCGAGGCCGTAGGCGCCGGCCATCGGGATGTCGAGGCCGGTGCGGCTGGCGAACTGCGTCCGCGACAGGAATCGCGGCTCGAGGTTGAAGGTGACGCCGACGTTGTTGCGGCTGTAGTCGACGTTGAAGCCGAACGTCATGAGGAACGACTCACCGATCCGCACGAGCTGGAAGTTCTGGCCGATGTTCATACCGTTGAGGTTGAGGGCGGTGCCGAAGGAGCTGGCCCACTTGGGGCTCATGCGGTAGGTGTAGGAGCCGGTGAGCACGCTGGCCTGGATCGGGCCGCCGAACTCGTTGAATCCGAGGTAGAAGCTGCCACGGGGCGTGCGATTGAGCAGGGCGCCCACCGTGTAGAGCTGCTGGCCGCCACCGAAGAAGTCGACATCGGCCGTGGAGAGCAGTGTGGTCCGGTCACCGACGTGCCAGCGGAAGTCGTACTGCCACAGGCCGAGCGTCTGGCCGAAGTTCTGGCTCGTCGTCGGGAAGAACTCGCCGTCGACGTCGAACACGATCCAGTCGATGATCCGCCGGTTGCCCATCGGCCCGCGCTTCGTCTGCCACCGCTGCCGGGCGGCGACGCGGAACGCCGTCAGGTCGTTGGCGATCTCCGTGGGACCGGTCACCCAGCCGGCCATGCCGCGGCGGACGGCGTAGGACCGCGGGTCGTACTTGTTGCTGGGGCCGAAGATGAACGGCGCCTGCAGCGGCGTGGCCTGGCCGGGGATCGCACCGTAGTCCCAGTAGGGGATGTTGCGGCGATACTGGTTGATCGCGTCGTCGTCGATCTGGTCGTAGAGCGGCAGCTGCGTGATGTTCTGCGTGCTGTTGGTGTAGGAGAACTCGGCCTCGAACACCACCTTGTGGGCGAGGCCGTGCACGTTCCACAGCTGGCTCTCCACCGTGTCGTTGGCCGTCCACATCGGCAGGCTCGAGCGGATGCCCACCTGACCGTAGGCCCGATTGAGACCGCCGGCGGCGGTGTTGGGATCCGTGGCGGAGAGCGAGTCGCCCCAGTGCGCCAGCTCGCCGAGGGCGTAGGGGATCAGCTTCACGGCGCCCGCCTGGAACGGCAGGTCGAGCTCGTGCCGCGTCGCGAGCCGCTCACCGATGACGTTGGCCTCGTAGGGCAGGAGCGTCCAGATGTTGAGCCCCTGGCCCACGGTCGGCGTCTGCGGCTCGCTCTGCCGGACGTAGGCCGCGTTGGAGTGCGAGTACCAGGTCACGGAGTCCCGGAGCAGCGGCTGGCCGAGCCAGTAGTAGTCGAGCCGCGGCCACCACTCGCTCTGCGTGAAGAAGGGGTTCACGCGGATGCTCGTGAGCAGCCGCAGCTCGCGGTTCTCGATGGGCCGCCGCAGGTCGAGCCAGGTCCGCTGCTCGTAGCCCTCCTCCCACTCCGCCTCGTAGTACTCCTCGAGGAAGTTCATGTCGCTGATCCAGCCGGCCGTGCCGCGGAGCTGCCAGCCCCCGAGGAAGCTGTCAGTCGAGCCGCCGAGATCCTGCCGGTGCCGCCAGAAGGAGCGGCCGCGGAAGGTGCGGTTGGGATAGCCCGGATAGGTGAAGGTGCGGCGGTTGAGGCCGAGGTTGTCGAGGCCGACGTCGCCGATGAACCAGGCGTCGAGGTCGCCGCTGGCCGGGCCGCCGAAGCCGAAGAAATCGGGGCGGTTGTAGAGCAGCGAGGTGCCGCCGCCCGGACCACGCAGGCTGAGGTAGTCGACGTCGAAGTCCCAGTCGACGCCGTCGGGCGGCCGCCGCCAGCCGAAGACCTGGAACGCATCCCAACTGGTCAGGAGCTGCGTGCCGAAGATGCGGTCGTTCTTGACCTGGGCGTTGTTGATGTAGAAGGTCGGCTTCTTGGCGTTGGTGGCCAGCACCGGCCACCACAGCACCGGCACGCCGCCGAGCGTCACGGTGTTGTTGCGGCTGGTGATGAACTGCTGGTGGTCGACGATCGGCTCACCCGTCGCGGGGTCGATGGCGGGCTGGCCGCCCGGGCCGGCCAACGGCACCTGCTCGTCGGTGAACTCGAGCTCGCGCGAGCGGAACTCCCAGGTCGGCACTCCGAGCCGGCTGGAGGTGAGGCCGGTCTGCTGGGCGACGAAGCGGCTGCGGTCCACCTGCCGCATCACGTCGGCCCGGAGCCGGACCACGCCCGAGTAGTTGTCGACCGGCGTGATCACCGTGGCCCCGGTGATCACGCCACTCGAGCGGGGCACGTCGTAGAACATGCTCAGCGCTTCGACCACCCGCTGCCCCTGGCGGAAGACGACGTTGCCCTCCATGTAGAGCTCCAGCGGCACGTCCGGCGCCTGGGCGGCATTGCCGTCGAGCGACGGCTGCGCCTGGCCGCGGGTCCAGATCACCAGGCGGTCGGCGGAGATGTCGAGCGGTCCCGCCGGATCGACGCCGTCCACGACGAGGTTCACGCCGGAGGTGATCACAGCCACCCACTCGTTGCCCGCGGGGCTGGGGAACCAGCGGATGTTCAAGGGCACGCTCGACCGGGGGAAGGCCCGGAGCCTGCGGGATGTCGCGGCCGTGTTCACCGTCGGCACCGGCGCGGCGCCGAACTCGCTGAACTGCGTCCGCTGGATCGGCGACTCCTCGGCCTCCGCCGCGGCCGGCACCACGCGGTCGGCCGGGGCCTCGTAGATCGGTGGGGTGCCGGCGGCGGGCACGACGCTGGAGAACCGCAGCGTCGGGTCGCGCTGCATCCAGAAGCGGCCGGTCCACCGCGGACCACGCACGCTCGTCGCCGCATCCGCCGTCGCACCGGCCCGCACGCTCACGTCGCCCGCCATCCGCACGAGCATGCTGCGGACCGGCGGCGAGTCCGGATCGTCGCGCTCGTCGGCCGCCGGCGCGGCGCCCGGCTCCTGCTCGATCCAGACGACCGCCTCGTGTGCCGCCGCCTCGGTGCCTCCCTGCGAGATCCGCACGCCGCCCGTGAGATGCCACACGTCGTACGAGCCCTCGGTCCAGCGCGACGCCTGCGTCGCGATGACCGTCACCGGCTCGCGTGAATCGACCGACGGCACCTCGATCCGCCCCGCTTCGGCGATGGCGGCCGCGAGCCCGCGGGCCGGCAGCGCGGCCAGTGCGCCCGCCGTCGCCGCCTGCGTGAAGGGCTGTTCCTGCCCCTGCGCCGACACCGGCCGCGCGACGACCGCGGACGCGCACGCGACGACGAGCCAGCTCGCGACGAATCGCGGGATGGCGCGCGGGCGCGCAGCCGGTCCGTCGGCGCCGAACGCGGCCCGTCGCGGGCGCGGAGGCGGCCGGCGCGACGGGCCTTCAGCCGGGCGTCGCGGAGGCGCAGCGGTGGCGTAGTGGGTGCGGAAAATCACGCGTGAAGCGGGGTCTCTGCGGCGGGAATTCGGGCCTGTTCCAAAAAAGCGCGGGACTATAGGAGTGCCTGCGCCGACGGGTCAAGGCAGGGCCGCAGCCGCTGGGGCACCGCAAGTCGAGCACTCGCACGGAGTTACCGCAGGCCTCCGGCGGCGGCCGCGACGCGGCGAGCGCAACTCGCCCGACCGACCGGGCGGGTGGCGTCCCGGAAGCCTGGGCAGTGCGGGTAGCGACGGTTCGGGAGGCGTTGGCGGTCTGGGCAACGGCCGACGGCTTCCCATCCTCCACGGTCTCGTCGCGGTACCATGGCAGTGCCGTCCCCGTGGCCCGCGCCGGCGACGCGTCCTCGGGCGTTTGCCGGCG
>JBILVO010000257.1:0-2988 GCA_044370415.1 Pirellulales bacterium | reverse complement strand
CCTGCCGTTCCTGGCGAGCGAACGGCTGCTCATGGCGGCCACGACCGCGGGGGGCGACCGCCAGGAGCTCCACGAGGCGATCCGCCGCCACAGCCACGCGGCGACGGCGCGGATGCGCGAAGGGGCCGACAACGACCTCGTCGCCCGCCTGGCAGCCGACCCGTTGTTCGCGGGCATCGATCTCGTGCAGGCGATGGACGTGCCCGGCCTCGCCGGCCGCGCCGCGGCGCAGGTAGAGGAGTTCGTGACCGGCCCGGTGCGGGCGGCGCTCGCCGCAGCCCCGGCCCGGGCCGCAGAATCGGCCTTACGGGTCTGACGCGCCAGACTGAATGACAGACTGAATGGCAGGCGGAATCGTCAGGCCTGCAGCAGCACTCCGGCGGCTCACTCTCGCACCGTCAGATCCGGTCCTGGTGACGCGACTTGCTGCGGGTGCTGCGGCAGTCCGCGCACAGGCCCGAGATGATGAGCCGGTGGCTGCGGGCACGGAACTGGTGCTGGCCGGCCACCGCGTCGCAAATCCGTGCGAGCTCGGCGCTGGAGAATTCGATGAGCCGCTGGCACGACGTGCAGTGCAGGTGGTCGTGCTGCGGGTAGCCGTAGTCGTGCTCGTAGACGGCCCGGCCGCCGAGCGTCATCTTCCGCAACAGCCCCGCGTCCACCATCTCGGTGAGCGTCCGGTAGACGGTGGGCCGGCTGGCCGCCGCCCCCTCGGGCGTCTGCCGCAGGTCGACGAGGAGTTGCTCGGCGTCGAAGTGCTCGTGGCGGCCGCACACGTGGTCGACGATGACCCGGCGCTGCCTGGTGATCCGCTTGCCGCGGGTCTGCAGGAACTCCTCGAACCGCTCGCGCGGCGTCAGCGCGACGTCCACCTTGCCCAGGGAAAATTCGTTCGTGACTGCCATCGGATCGCGGAAGGTGCGAGCGTGTCTCGGGAAATCGGGAACCGCCCAGGGCCGGCTTCTTTGCCGGCTTCTTCGGTGTCACTCGTCAGTGTAGCCTCCCCGCACGCCCCGTCGCAGGCACGTGGCTGCGGCCCGCCGGGAAGCGTCGTCCGTCGCCGGGACGGTGGCCGGCTCAGGCGGCACGCGGGCCAAAAGCGAACAGCCGGTCCGTCGCCGGACCGGCTGTTGCACGTTCATGAGATTCGTCGATCAGCCGCGGCCTGCTCAGCCCAGGCGGTCGAGCAGCCGCTCGAGCGCGAGGTCGAGTTTCTCCGCGGTCTCGTACGACCCGTCGGCGATCGCCGCCCGGATCGCGTTGACGCGGTCGAACCGGATGTCGCCGGCCGATTCCGTCGCACGCACGGCGTCGACAGAGAGGGTCACGGCATCGTGCACCTCCGCCACGCCCTGCTGCACCGTGTTGGCCTGCTCGGCGATGGACTGCGTGCCCTGCGCGGCCTCGACGCCCTTCAAGGCGTTGAGCCCCTGCGATCCCTGCGTCGACGTGACACCCCAGATGTTCATGTTGGCTCTCCTGACAGACGGCGGTTCGGAATCCGTTCCCCTCGCACGACGCTCCTACGCGGCACTCCGTCGCAGGGTTCGTATGGTGGTGGGGATTCCGCGGCCGCCCGTTCCTTTCTGACTCCGACTGACCGGATGCTCGTTCATTGTTACCGCGCTTCCGCGTCCAGGCGACACCAGTCGCGCGGACAGCGGCCGGTCGGGGTCGCCTCCCGGTCGCCGCGGACAATGCTCTCAGCTTTGATTCATCGACCAGCCACCGCCCCGAACTTCAGAAAAAAATCCAGCTTCCTGTTTTTCGCATTCTGCCAGCCCGAAAACCCCGCATCCTGCCCAGCCCGCCCGGTCGCGGCCGTCGCTGCGCCGCCGCCGGCGGCGGACGTCAGCCGAACGCAAACTCGACCTTCCGTCGGTCGAGCTGATTCTGCAGCCGCTCCACGATCGCGGAGTGCATCTGGCTGACGCGGCTCTCGGAGAGGTCGAGGGTCGCGCCGATCTCCTTCATCGTCAGCTCCTCGTAGTAGTAGAGGATGATGATGAGCCGCTCGTTGCGGTTGAGCCCCTTCGTGACCAGCCGCATCAGGTCGGACTTCTGGATGCGGCGCGTGGGGTCATCCCCCTTCTTGTCCTCGAGGATGTCGATCTCGTGGACGTCCTTGGAGCTGTCGGTCTCGCACCACTTCTTGTTGAGGCTCACGAGGCTCACGGCGTTGGCGTCGACGAGCAGCTTCTCGAACTCCTCGCGCGACAGGCCCATGTGCTCGGCCACCTCGGCGTCGGCCGGCGCGCGGCCGAGCTTCGCCTCGAGCGTCTTGATCGCCTCGTTGAGCTTGCTGGCCTTGGACCGCACCAGCCGCGGCACCCAATCCATGGTCCGCAGCTCGTCGAGCATCGCGCCGCGGATTCGCGGCATGCAGTAGGTCTCGAACTTCACCCCGCGCGACATGTCGAAGGCGTCGATCGCGTCCATGAGGCCGAAGGTGCCGGCCGAGACGAGGTCGTCGAGTTCGACGCCGTCGGGCAGCCGGGACCAGATCCGCTCGCCCTGGTATTTCACCAGCGGCATGTAGACCTCGATGAGCCGGTTTCGCAGCTGCTCGTCCGACTGGTCGGCTTTGAACCGCTTCCAGAGTTCGAGCATCTCCTCGGCCGACGGCTGGGACGATAGGTTCGCCACGTCATCCTCCTTGAAAGGGCCTGCACACGGACGGCGGTCACGGCTTCCGCCTGCGTCCTCTCCACGACTCGTTCCCTCGATCGCGTCTCGATCCGTTCACCTTCGACGTCGTCGACCCGTGTCGACCTCGGACGTCGCATCGGCATCGCCCAACTGATCAGCATCGTCTTTCCACGGGCGATCTCCTCAGCATTTTTCCGTTGAATGTTTTTGTCACTGGCCGCCGAATCGCCCCAGCCTGCCTCGCCGCCCACCGTCGTCGAGGTCGGCCATCGCAGCGTGGAAAGCGGTGCCGATCATGCCGCCCGCGCCGTGCCTCCCACGGTCGCGAACACCTCCACC
>JBILVO010000132.1:0-10746 GCA_044370415.1 Pirellulales bacterium | reverse complement strand
TGGCGCGAGTGTCGGACAGTTGTGGCGGGCCTTCGGCAGGAGTGCCCACCAGCCCTCTCTGTCGTTCGGGCTTCCTGGCTCCCGGAAACGATCTCGGGCCAGTACCTTCGACGGGAAAGGCGGTTCGTGTTCCAACTCGACCGGAATCTGGCGGAGCCACAGGCCGTCGAGGTTTTATGCCACGAATGGGCCCAAGGGCCGAGCTGGAAGTGGCCGCTCGCGAAATGAGATCGACTAGGCCGTCCGCCAGCCAGGCTGCGACGTCAAGCCCGCAGCCGTGGGCGTACTTGACCGAGTTCGGCACACGAATGGCGAGCAGAATCGGCCTGCCACGACTTCGCGGCGTCCGTGCGCGCGGCCCGCCACTGGGCGAACGACGCGAAGGACGAGGCCGCGCGACAGACAAGGGTCCGCTCGCCAGGCCCCGGGCGGCCATGAACGTCGGCATGAGGCGCCGCCTGTGGCACAAGACTCCGTCGTCGTTGGTGCGACCGCCAACCGCACAGTCCGTGCGTCCGTTGCGACCGGCACGGCACGAACGCCGCCGCCCTCCCTCCGGTCCGCCGTGTGCAGCGGCTCATGCCGGGCTGCCGATGACGTCCAGATGGCTGGCGGTGACTGCGTATTCGGCCGCACCGGCCTACGCCGTGCCCGTCACGACAGCCGCGGTTCGCCTCACCATGAAGACCCTCGTCGTCCACGCGCCACCGCTTCTCGTGCGGGAACTGGCGTCCCGGGGGCACGATCTCTCGGTCGCGCACGCTCCGTGGCACTTCCGCGAGCTGCCCCCCGGCATGGACCGTGGCCGCTTCATCCCGTTCGATGCGACGGCGAAGACCGATCCGCGGGCGATCTGGGCGATGGCACGGATCATCCGGGCACACCGGCCGGATCTCGTTCATGCCTTCTCGCCACGGACCCTCGCGCACGTGGTGCTCGCGACGATGTGGATGCGATCACCGCCCGCCATCGTGTCGTTTCGTGGCATCACCGCCGTGCCCCGCCGGACCGACCCGGCCAGCCACGTCACGTTCCTCTCGCGCCGCGTGGCCCGTCATGCGTGCGAGTCGGAGGCCGTCGCCGCGGGGCTGGTGGCGGGCGGCGTGCCGCGGGACCGCTGCACCGTGGTCTACAACTGCGTGCACCGCGAAGCGATCAACGCGGTCGATCCGGCCGAGGCGCGACGGCGCTTCGGCATCCCGGCGGGGGCTTTTCTCGTGGGCTCGATCGCCGATGTGCGGCCGATCAAGGGGATCGACATCCTCCTGCGGGCGGTGCTGTCGTCGGCCGATCTCGGCGATGCACATGTCCTGATCGTCGGCCGCATCAGGGACGCCGCCGTCGAGCGGCTCTGCCGCGATCCGCGCTGGCGGGGACGCCTCCACCTCGCCGGCTTCATCCCGGGAGCGGCGGGACTGGCCGGCGTGCTCGACGCGTTCGTGATGCCGAGCCGTGCGGAGGGGCTCTCGCGGGCGCTGCTCGAGGCGATGTGCCTGGGAACCTGCCCGGTCGTCAGCGATGCGGGGGGGATGAAGGAACTCGTCCGCCACGAGCGGGAAGGAATCGTGTTCCCGCGGGAAGGCGTGCGCGAACTCGCCGCGGCACTCGCGCGGCTGCGCGACGACCGCGCACTCGCGGCACGGCTCGGCCGGGAGGCGAGTGCTCGCGTCGCCGACATGTGCTCGCCCGGGGCGATGGCCGCACGGGTCGAGGGCTGCTACCGCACGGTCGCCGCGGCGTGTGGTGATCGCCGGCGGATGAGCGCGGCGTAGCCGGGCGGCTCCATCAGGGGACGGCGCGCCCGCCGCCACGGAGTGGCAGGTGCCATGAGGTAGACTGATCGGCCTCTGCCACACGGATCGGCGCCGTCGCCGGCCGCGGGCCCGTGCCACGTCGGGGAGTCTCTCATGCAACTGGGCTTCGTGTCGGCGATCCTGCCCGAACTCCCCCTCGAGGAACTGCTCGCCTTCGCCGCGGCCGAGGGCTTCGCCGTGGTCGAACTGATGTGCTGGCCGGTCGGCCGCGCCGACCGCCGCTTCGCCGGAGTGACGCACGTCGACGTCGCCAGGCTCACGCCCGCCGGCGCCGAGGCGATCCGTGGACTGTGCCGCGACTCCGGCGTGGGCATCAGCGGACTGGGCTACTACCCCAACATGCTCGATCCCGATCCGGAGGTCGCGGGCGTCGCCGTCGCCCACTTCCGGCGGGTGATCGATGCGGCCGCCCTGCTCGGGCTGCACACCGTCAACACGTTCGTGGGCCGCGACTGGCATCGCACCGTCGACGACAACTGGCCGCGGTTCCTCGACACCTGGCGGCCGATCCTGGCACACGCGGCGCAGGCCGGCGTGCGGGTGGGCATCGAGAACTGCCCGATGCTCTTCACCAAGGACGAGTGGCCGGGCGGCAAGAACCTCTTCATCTCGCCGGCCATCTGGCGCCGGGCCTTCCGCGACCTCGCTTCCACGCAGATCGGCCTCAACTACGATCCCTCCCACTTCCTGCTGCAGGACATGGATCCGGCGTCACCGCTGGAGGAGTTTCGCGACCGGCTGTTCCACGTGCACGCCAAGGATGTCCGGATCGACCGGGCTGCGCTCGACGAGGTGGGCCGCTTCGACTTCCCGCTCCGCTGGCACCAGCCGCGGATTCCCGGCGCGGGCGGGATCGACTGGCCCCGGTTCATGGCGGAATTGCGCCGGGTGGGCTACGACGGCCCGGTCTGCATCGAGGTCGAGGACGACACGTTTGGGCCCACGCTCGAGGGCCGCAAGAACGCCCTGCGGGCCGCCCGCGACGCGCTGGCACCGCTGATGGCCTGACCGCATGGCCTCGAGCCGACGCGTGCATTCGCATGCCTGTCCGCGATCTGCTCAGCTCGCTCCCTGGTCGTGATGCATGCCGAGCGGAACGAGGTCGTGCACGCCGATCGCACAACTGGCACGATCAGCGTCATGAGCGTGGCGATGATCACGAGCACCATGAGAAGCTCGACAAGCGTCGCGCCGCGACGTGTCGCATCACGGACGGCGGCGACGTCGGACCAGGGAAGCTCGTGCGGTGCGGCCCTCTGTTTCGCGGCCACGGCGGCGGCGGCCCCGGCCGCCTCGCCCATGGCGACCGCGTTACCGGTGACACGGTAACTGGCATGGGCGATGAAGTCGCCGCTGATGCACCTGCCCGCCAGCAGCAGCCCGTCCACGTCCTGGGCCACCAACGCCCGATAGGGGATGTCGTAGGGCTGCACCTTCACGCCGGCGTTGTCGTAGGCCTTCTGCTTGTTGGCCTCGGCGGTGAGGGCGTGGATGTCGACCGGAAACGTGGCCCGCACGACGGCGTCATCCTGCCGCGCGCCCGTGACGAGATCGTCCCGCGTGACGATGGATCGGCCGCGAATGCGCCGCCCGTCGCGGATGCCGATCTGCTCCGGGGTGGCCGCGATCTGCACGCCCGCCCACGGTCCGCCGAGCCGAGCGAGCGCCCGCACGATCCGGTGCACCTCCCCCCTCGCCCGCAGCGTCGCCGTGGTGACTGCAGCGGCGTCGGTGGCGTTGATGCCGTATTCGTGGTTGGCCATGAGGAGCACCAGGTTGCCGCGCACGGGGAACAGGCAGGCCGCCCCGTAACTGGGCGTGACACCGGCGCGGGACAGCACGTCGCGGAACGCCTGGCGCCCGGTGTGCTTGCCGTCGTTGCCGGTGCCGTGCAGGCAGTCCTCGATCAGGGCTGCGTCCTTGACGACGAGCAGCGCATACATCGTCATCGGCTGGCACGGACAGGACTTCTCGCGGCCGATCTCGAACTCGCAGCCCGCCTGCGCGCCCAGGTCGCCATCACCGGTCGTGTCGATGAACACGGGCGCCTGCCACGCCTGACGGCCCGACTTCGATTCCGTGACGATTGTGTCGAGACGGCGACCCTCGCGATAGGCCGCGGTCACGCGGGTGTGCAGCTGTACCTGCACCCCTGCCTCCGCGCAGAGCTCCTCCAGGAGGAGCTTCATCTCCTCGGGCTGGTAGCACAGTCCGTTCATCCCCTCGCCATCGACGGCGTCTCGTGCGCGCAGGAGCCGCACGAGTTCGCCGTTGAATCCCGGCTTGTCGAAGTCGAGCAGGTAGCCCAGAAGCGACGACGTCCAGACGCCGCCGAGCGCCCCATGCGTCTCGAAGAGCCGCACCCGGGCGCCTGCCCGGGCCGCCGTGATCGCTGCGGTCACCCCCGCGGGTCCCGCACCGCAGACGACGACGTCCGCGTCGGCGGCGAGCGGCAACGCCCGCGATGGCTCGCGAAACCTGTCGTCTCCGACCTCGTCGTGGCCGGCTGCGTCGCCGCCCCGGGCCGCTGCGGGGGCGACCAGCACCCCCGTGGCCGTCGCCAGCAGCACGCTGCGACGGCTGACGTCGGCATTCCTCTGCGCCATCGGTCAGTCCTCCTCTGAGCGCAGCCGGATCGCGGGCCGCACAGGATCTCGAGACCCTGCGGAGTCCCACACACGGGGGCCCGTCTGCTCCCGTATCCTACTCGCCCTCCAGCTCGGCGAGCCGCGCCCGCACGTCGGCCAGTGCAGCCTCCAGATCGGCCACACGCTGCTCTAGCGAGTCGCTCGAGCGAGCGTCGGCCTGCGCGGCTGGTGCGTCGATCCGCCCCTCGACTGCGGCGGATGGCGTGCTCCCCATGCCCAGCTGCGTCCGCACCTTCTCCAATTTCTCCGCCGGAAGGAGGCCGTGCGTGAGCATGCGGCCGCGGCCCGGGGGCGAGAGCCAGACCACGAGCCCTCGGGCTGCGAGGGCGTCGAGGTGGCCCCGCAGCGTGTCGAGATCCTGGATCGGGTCCATGCGGCTGGCCCGTCCACGCAGGTCGCCCTCGCTCTGTTCGCCGCGCAGCAGAAGCTCCCCGATGACCGCCAACTCCTCCTTGCCCACCCCCAGCCACTCGTAGGCCAGGTGACGGTAGCGGGGGATCTTGCCGCTGCCAAACACCTCCGCCACGGCGCCGGCCTGACGCAGCGACGTCAGGGCTCGGCTGGCCGACTCCTCGTCGAGGCTCATGACGGGGTCGCGGTTGCTCTTCTGGTTGCAGCCTGTGACCACGGCATTGAGCGACAGCGGATACTGGTCGGGCGTCGTCTTGCCCTTTTCGATGAGCACGCCGAGGACCCGGCGTTCGGCGGCGTCGAGTGGTCGGACAGGGTGCTTCGCCTCCCCCGAGGACCGCGGCTCATCGGCCAGGGCGTCGTGCATGGGCGCGGGCTCGCGGCGTCAGGAGAGCAGCTTCTTCACCGGCGTGCCGTCGCCCGCCACCTTGAAGGGTCGCCCCGTCGGCGAGTGCACCACCTCGTCCCGCGGCAGGCCCAGGGCCTCCGCCACGGTCGCATTGAGGTCGGCAGGAGAGAGGCCATCCTTCTCGACCGCGTGGCCGCGGCTGTCGGACTGCCCATACACCTGACCGCCCTTGATGCCGGCCCCGGCGACCATCGCCGAAAATGCTGCCGGATGGTGGTCGCGGCCCGCGTTGTAATTGATCGCAGGCGACCGTCCGAACTCGGTCGTGAGGACGACCACGGTCTTGCTCAGGAGACCCTTCTCTTCGAGATCGGCGAGCAGGGCGCCCACCGCCTTGTCCATGATGCCGGCCCGTGTGGGAAGCGTGCCGTTCTCCCACAGGGTGTTGTGCATGTCCCAGCCGCCGAGCGTCACCTCCACGCACTGCACGTTGTTCTCGATCAACCGCCGGGCGAGCAGGCATCCCTGCCCGAACGGGTCGTTGCCGTAGCGATCGCGGACATCTGCCTTCTCCTCCTTGAGGTCGAACGCCTTGAGCTCGCCGCTGGTGAGGAGGCTGGTGGCCTCGTCATAGAAGTCGCTGTAGCCCTTCACGCTCTTGAGCGGGTACTTCTCGCGAAACTTCTTGTCGAACTGGTTGATCAGCGCCATCCGCTTCTCGAACGAGGACTCGGTCAGGTACGACGGCGCGGCAGTGTTTTCCAGGCCCTTCAGGGGATCGCCGATGGGCAGCGGGCTGTAGGTCGGGTCGAGAAAGCCCGCGGCTGGATGCCGTGCCGGCGAGCCGATGAGCACCGTGTCGGGCAGCGTCTTGTTCTGCCTCCCACGCAGCTTCTGCATCCACGGGCCGAGCGACGGATGCCGCTCCGTGGCGATCGACTCGTAGCTCGTCCGCATCAGGTATTCGCCCTGCTCGTGATCGGCCGTCTGGGTCGTCATGGAGCGGATCACGGCGATGTCCTTCATCCGCTTTGCAAGCGACGGAAGGTATTCGCTCAGTTGCACGCCCGGCACGCCCGTGCCGATGGCGCTCGTCTGGCCCTGCGTCTCCTTGGAGTCGGGCTTGACGTCGAACGTGTCCAGGTGCGTCATGCCCCCGGCCATGTAGAGATAGATGAGCCGGCGGCCCTTGCCGGAGGGCGCCGCGGCGACGGCCTCGCTCAACAGCGGCAGCATGCCGACGCCGAGCGTCGCTTTGGCGGTGCGCTCGAGCCACTGACGCCGGCTGATGCCGTCGAGCTTGGACAGGATCTCTCGCATGACCGTTCTCCTGACGTGACACGGGCCGCGGTCGTCCGCACTGCCGGCGGACGGCCGCTCAGGCCCGCTATTGGACGAACATGAACTCGCGTGTGTTCACCAGCGACCAAACGACGTTGCCGAAGGCGACGGCCGCCTTTTGCTCCCCGCGCACCTGCGAGATCGCCGTCGCCAGTTCCTCCTGGTCGGGCTCGCGGTTGAGGATCGAGAGGAACACGACCCTGACGGCGTCGCTGGCATTCTTCCGCTTCACGATGTTGTTGTAGATCGACGACCCTTCAGCCAGCAGCATGTGCGTGACGGGGCCGTTGTACATGAACAGCACCTGCGGCACCGACCCCGTGGTCGACGACGCGGAGATCAGTTCGCGATCGGACTGGCCGAACATCCGCAGGAAGTGGTTTGGCGGCACCGGGGACGGAAGCTCGGAGGCACGGGCCATGAGGACGTTACGGTCGTACTTCGACCGGTAGGCATCCTGCGCCTTGTTCCGCATCTGGTCGAACTGCACGACTCTGTCGCGGGATTCGAGGACGCGTTCGGCCGAATCCTTGGCGAGATCAACGGCGACCGCCTCCTTGTAGAGGCTCATCGGCACTTCCTGGAAACCGGGCTCGGGCCGCGCCAGCGTGAGGAACGAATCCCAGGCCTGCTCGGCCGTCATCCGGCGGAGCATCGGGCCGGGGAAGTGGTAGGGCGTGCCGATCGCCACCTCGTGGTCGAACGACTGCCGCTGGTAGGTCTCCGTGTTGTAGAGAATCCGCAGGTACTCCTTCATGTTGAAGTCGAGCCGCTTCATCTCCGACTCGAGGAAGGCCATCAGCTCCGGGTTCTCTGCGACGGTCGAGTCCATCATGTCGTCGACCGGCTCGATCTGCCCGGCGCCGAAGGCCTGCTTCCAGAGCCGATTGGCGATCGTGAGCGCGAACCGCGGGTTCTCCTTGGAGGTCAGCCAGCGGGCGAACGTCTGCCGCGAGGTCTCGCCGGGCAGCGGCTTGATGTCCGGGCCGAAGAGCGCCTTCGGCTGCACGACGTCGCCCGGCTTCGCGTCGCTGTAGGCATAGTCTTTCGGCAGCTGGATCTTGCGGCCCGGGTTGTCGTTGACGATCTTCATGTTCGTGCGCAGGTGCGCCTCGAACTGGTAGTACCGCTGCCTCCGCTGCTCCTCCTCCTGCTCGATCGACTGATACTCGTCGCGGAGCCTGGGATTCGGATCCTCCTTCCAGTACCGCTTGTCGCCGCCGCCGGTCTGCGTCTGCGTGGGATAGACGAAGGCGGCCGCCTCGTAGAACTGCTTCTGCGTCCACTTGTCGAACGGGTGGTTGTGGCACTGTGCGCAGCCGATCCGGGTTCCGAGGAAGATGCGGATGGTGTTGTTGACGTTGTCCAGCGGCATGCCCGGATCCCGCTGCAGGTAGCCCGTCGCCGGGTTCTCCCAGACGAGTCCCTCGGCGGTGAGCATCTCGTGAACGAACTTGTCGTAGGGCTTGTTCTCCGTGAGCGACTGCTTGATCCACTGCCGCCACGGCTCGCCGCGCACGTCCTCTCCGAGCCGGTCGCGGTAGCGGAGGATGTCGGCCCAGAAGTTGAAGAAGTGGCTGGAGTAGCCCTCGCTGCCGAGCAGTTCGTCAATCAGCTTCGTCCGCTTGTCGGGATCGGTAGACGTGAGGAACGACGTCGTTTGCTTGTAGGAGGGGATCGTCCCAGCGATGTCGAGGTAGACGCGGCGGACGAACTGCTCGTCGGTCGTCTTCGGCATCGGCTTGACGTCGTGCTTGGCGTAATTGGCGGCGATGAGCTTGTCGATCTTCTTCGCCGAGGCCAGTGCCTGACCGTGCCGGGCCGGATCGACCGGCGTCGGCTCGACGGCGAACCGTGGCTGCTCGGCATTGGCGGCGGCCTTCTTCTTGTCCGCAGCGGCATCGAGCTCCTTCACCTTGGCAAGGTCGTCGGCGAGGTCCTCGGAGGGGACCCCGAGCTTACGACGCGCCTGAGCGCGGCCGCTGTAGGCGGCGGCGAGCTTCGGGTCAAACTCGATGGCTTTGGTGAAATCCGCGACGGCGGGCTCGTAGTCGTCGGCATTCTTCGTGGCCAGCCGGGCCTGCCCGCGAGCCACGAGCGCATCGGCACTCCTGGGGTCGAGCTTGATGGCCTCGTCGAAGTGCTTGACGGCGCCGGACGCGTCCTTCTCACGGATCGAGATCATGCCGCGCTGCAGGTGGGCGCGGGCCAGCTTCGGAGACGCAGCGATCGCCGCGTCGGCATCCGCTACGGCGCCCTTCAGATCACCCGCGATTCCGCGCAGCAGCGAACGGTCACAGAGTGCCTCGCCCATCTTCGGGTCGAGTTCGAGAGCTTTGGCGACGTCCTGGATCGCCTCGGAGAAGTTGGGCTTGGCCGACTGCATCGCCTTGGCGATGCGTGCAGCGCCGCGCCGCTCGTAGGCGATGGCGAGGGCGGGATCGATCTTGATCGCCTCGCCCTGCTCCCAGATCACGCCGTCGAAGTCCCTCTTGGCGCCCTTGGCGAAACCGCGGTGGCTGAAGGCGAGGGCCTGCTTCTGCTTGCTGTAGCCGCGGAACTTCTCGAAGTCGCCATACAGGCAGCGGTTGAAGCTGTTGATCGCCTTGTCGTACTCGTGCCTGGCGAGGTAGGCGAGCCCGCGATTGAAATGGGCGTCGAAGTGGTCGTTCTTCTCGAGGATCGCGAAGTAGCAACTGTCGACCGCCTCGAGATACTTCCCTTGCTCGTGCTGGATCTTCGCGCGCTCCACGTGGGCGTCGGCACGCAGGACGATCAGCTCCGGATCACGGCCGGCGATCTTGGTGACGGCGTCGAAGTCCTTGAGGGCCTCCGCGAAGTCCTCCTTGCCCGCATTGGACCGGCCACGGTCAAGGGCCTCCTTCGCGGTTGCCAGTGCCTTGGCCTGCTCGGGAGTGGGCTCGGCCGCCGAGGTCGTCACGACCTGGCCGATCAAGATGCCGGCGAACACCGCAGACCAGACCCATCGCAGGCGGGGACGCATGGAGAGATTCCGCATGGTTACGCTCCTCGAGGCCGACCAAAGACCACCGCCCATCACTATATCATTGCTCGCAGCCTGAAAAAAAGGTCGGCGGGGCCGGCTGCGGCAGCCCGGCACCCTGGTGCCCGGCACATGGCACCTAGCACGCTGGCACCATATGCAGCCCGCCCCGGGGGCCCCGCTCGGCCTAACGCCCGCCGGCCGCCGGGCAGACTATTTCTTGTGGTGCGGGCAGCCGTCCGGGCTGAACAGCGCGCTTGCCTCGTTGCCCCGGGACGCGACGTAGGCGATCAGATCGAGCACCTCGTCCCGCGTGAGCTTGTCGAGCAGGCCCTTCGGCATGATCGACACCGGCGACGTGTTCCGCGCGTCGATGTCCTTCTTCTTGATTCGCACCGGCTCCGCCTTGGCCACGGGGTTCTCCACGATCGCGACCTCGTCCGGCGTCTCCGCGACGACCAGCCCGGTGACGGAAAGTCCGTCGTCGGTGAGGATCGTGGTCGAGCGATACTTCTCATCGATCTTCAGGGAGGGATCGAGGATGTGCTTGGTGATCTCCAGCGGCGTCATGTTGGCGTCGAGCTTCGCCAGCTCGGGGCCGAAGGCGTTGCCGGCGTCACCGAGCTTGTGGCACGACACGCAGCTCGCGGTGCGGAAGAGCTCCCGACCGTGGAGGAACGACCGGCCCTTCTCCAGTCCCAGCACGCTCCCCTCGAGGTCGGCGAGCGTCCACTGCGTCCGCGGCCTCCGGTCCTTGAGCAGGTCGTCCTTGATCTGCAGCGGATGCGCGGCGAGGTAGGCAGCCGGATCGGCGAGGTAGCCCTCGAGATCGTCGACCACGTACATCGCGCCGAACATCCGCCGCCAGTGCCCCGGATAGGTGCAGACGTAGGGATAGACGCCCGGCTCCGTCGGCGCGGTGAACGTGACACGCTGCGCGGCCTGCGGCTGCATGAGCGTGCTGGCCACGAGCACGTCGGGGCTCTTGGGCACGAAGTTTTGCTTGGCGAACGCAGGATTCTGTGCCTCCTTCTCGGCCAGTTCCCCGATCACCTGCATGGTGCCGGGCTTGGCGACCACGAAGTTGTGCGGCATTACGTCGGCGTTCTCGAGCACGAACAGCACCGGCTTGCCGGCCTGCACCGCGATCGTCTCCTTGTCGTAGGCCATCCGCTCGTA
>JBILVO010000131.1:0-10752 GCA_044370415.1 Pirellulales bacterium | reverse complement strand
CTCGTCGGCCGGTTCGATCGGACGGCGATCTGGTCGCAGACGACGAAGAGGCCGGTCGTCGACCGCCGTGGGCGGATCGTAGGCACCGTCGGCATGACGCGGACGGTCGATGCGTCGGTGGTCGAGTCGGACCGGGAGGACGCGGCGCTCGGCCGGGTGCTGGCCCACATGCGGATGCACTTTGCGGAGCCGCTCTCCAATCCCGAGCTCGCCCGGATCGCCGGCCGATCGGTGCGGGCCTTCGAGCGGTTGTTTCGCCGGCAGATGCAGCTGACGCCCCAGCACTACCTCCGGCGGCTGCGGGTGCGGCTGGCCTGTCAGGCGCTGGTCACGCGGGCGGATCCGCTCGCGGAGGTGGCCGCGGCCCACGGCTTCTACGACCAGAGCCATCTCGTCCGCGAGTTCCGCCGCGAAACGGGACTCACGCCCCGGGCGTACAGGGTTCGATACTCGGCACCCTCCGCCACCTAGGATCGCAGTGAGGCCAGAAGACGCCCCGGTCTGGGTGTGTCGCCTGGGACGACACACCCAGACCGTTGGAGCAGTCTTGCGGCTCGAGTGGCAGCTCGAAAGACGGCCGCTCAGGTCAGGTGGTAGGCCGACTCCCCGTGCTCGGCGATGTCGAGGCCCTCGGCCTCGGCATTCGGGCCCACGGTGAAGCCGATCGTCTTGTGGATGATCAGCCCCAGGATCAGCGAGCAGATGAAGGCGTAGCCACCGCACCAGAGCAGGCCCTGCAGCTGGATGAGCAGCTGGTCGACCCCGCCGACGGCCGGCCGCATCGCGAACAGGCCGACGAGCAATGCCCCGAGCGCCCCGCCCACGCCGTGGACTCCCACGACGTCGAGCGAATCGTCGTACCCGAACTTCGGTTTCGCCTGCACGGCGAGGAAGCAGACGACGCCGCTGAGGATCCCGATGATGAGCGCCGCCAACGGGCTGACGTGGCCGGCGCAGGGCGTGATGGCCACGAGCCCGGCCACCATGCCGGAGGCGAAGCCCAGCGACGTGGGCTTGCCCACTTTCAGCCACTCGGCAAACACCCAGGCGCCCGATGCGGCGCTGCCCGCGATCGCCGTCGTGGCGAACGCCAGCACGGCCACGCCGCCGGCGACCGGCAGGAAGTCCTTGCCCACGGCGATGGCCGATCCGGCATTGAACCCGAACCAGCCCACCATCAGCAGGGCGGCCCCGATGAGCGTCCAGCCGACGTTGTGGGGCACGAACTGGGCGCTCGGATAGCCGCGGCGCCGGGGAAGGATCAGCAGCAGGGCCAGGGCCGACACGCCCGCGAGCACGTGCACCACCGTGCCGCCCGCGAAATCGAGCACGCCCTTCTGGAAGAGCCAGCCGTTGACGTTCCAGACCCAGTGGCAGACCGGGTTGTAGACGATCGTCGCCCAGAGCACGGTGAACAGGCACCAGGCGCCAAACTTTACCCGCTCGGCTACGGCGCCGACGATCAGCGCGGGCGTGATGATGGCGAACATCATCTGGAACATCGCGAACAGGAGCTCCGGAACGCCGTTGGGCGCGGCCTCGACCGTGTCGCCGGAGGTCACGACCCGCTCGTAGGCGTTGGGCTGGTCGACGTCCAGTGCGGCGAACGACTGCATGAAGACGAGGCCCGGATCCCAGCCCAGGTAGCTGTGCTTGGGCAGGTCCTTGCCATCGGGCCCCTTCCCGGCGTCGACCGCGATGGCGGAGGGCACCGCGAAGGCCATGTTGTAGCCGTACGCCACCCACTCGATCGCGACCAGCGGCACGCACACCATGACCAGCAGAAACATGTTGAGCACGTTCTTGGCGCGGACCATGCCGCCGTAGAAGAGCGCGAGTCCCGGCATCATGAAGAACACGAGCGCGGTGCTGACGAGCATCCAGGCGATCGACCCGGTGTCGTACGTGCCCTTTAAATGCGGGACCGCATGCGTGGCTTGCGCCCACGCCTCGCCGGTCCATGCGGCAGCTGTCACAAGTGCCGCGCAGAAGAATCCCATCCGCACCATCTCATACCTCCAGAAGGTTGGCCAGGGAGCACTCGGAAGGGCGTCTCCGCAACACCTCGCTTCCGGATCAGCGTGCCGAAGCCCGCTGCGGCGGGCATTGTGCGGATGCGACGACAGGGCTGTCGAGGCCGCCTCGCTGAACCCCGGCCAGGCAAGGAACGCGTTCGCGGCCCGTTTGCGCTGGCATCCAGACGCCGGCTGGGGCATACTTCAGGGAGTCGCGGCACGCGCATGCGTGCCGCTGATCCCGCCGATCGACCGCTCTGGTCCGCGATCCGGTCGCCGGCCCCCTCGGGGCTGGCCGGGTCGGCGACGCGGGTGACCCTCATAGGAACGTGTTTCCATGGGTTGCTCGAAGATGACTCCGCGTGGGCTCGCGGCCGGGGCGATGGCGCTCTGCTGCGTCTCCTGGGCCGCAGCATTCGGTGCGGAGCCGAAGCTCTCGTTCAATCGCGACATCCGGCCGATCCTCTCCGACACCTGCTTCGCCTGCCACGGCCCCGACAGCGGCAATCGCCAGGCGGGCCTGCGGCTCGATGTTGCCGAGCAGGCGACGGCCGAGCTCGAGAGCGGCACGCGGGCGATCGTGCCCGGCAGGCCCGATGGGAGCGAACTGGTCACGCGGGTCGTGTCGGACGATCCTGACACGGTGATGCCGCCACCGCACGCAAAGCTCGAGCCGCTCACGCCGGAGCAGGTGGCGCTGCTGCGCCGGTGGATCGACGAGGGGGCGGAATACGAGCCGCACTGGACGTTCGTGCCGGTGCGGAAGCCTGACCCGCCGGCTGTCGCCGGCGTGCAGCCGATCGACGCGATCGTGCGGGCGGGGCTCGCGAAGCGGGGCATCGAGCCGCAGCCCGCGGCCGATCGGATCACGCTCATCCGCCGGGCCACGTTCGACATCACGGGGCTGCCGCCGACGCCGCAGGAGGTCGCCGCGTTCGTCGCCGACAGCGGGCCCGACGCCTACGAAAAACTCCTCGACCGGCTGCTCGCGAGCCCGAGGTATGGCGAGCGGATGGCCGCCGACTGGATGGACCTTGCCCGCTACTCCGACAGCTACGGCTTCCAGGTGGATCGCGAGCGGCCAATGTGGCCGTGGCGCGACTGGGTGATCTCGGCCTTCAACAGGAACCTGCCCTGGGACCAATTCGCCGTCTGGCAGCTCGCCGGCGACCTCGTGCCGCACGCCACCGACGAACAGATTCTGGCCACGGGCTTCAACCGGCTGCACCAGCAGGAGAGCGAGGGCGGCTCCGTCGAGGAGGAATACCGCGTCAATTACGTCAACGACCGGGTGACGACGTTCGGCACAGCGTTTCTCGGCCTGACGCTCGAGTGCTGCCGCTGCCATGACCACAAGTTCGACCCGCTCTCGCAGAAGGAGTTCTACGAGTTCTTCGCCTTCTTCGATGACGTCGACGAGGCGGGGCTCTACTCCTACTTCACGCCCGCCACGCCTACGCCGAAGCTGCGGCTGCTCGACGATGCGGCCGCCACGGCGCTCGCGAAGGCGAACGAGTCGGCGGCTGAGGCCGAGGCCGAGCTCGTGCGGTGCGAGGCCGCGGCGCGGGCCCGCGTGGCCGGCTGGCTCGCCGGCCGGGATGGTTCGCTGCCCGCTGCGCTGGCCTCCCCTGCTCCGGCGACGATCCCGGGTGAGATCGTCCGCTATTCGTTCGACGAGCGGCGGGCGGATGGCCGGTTCGCCAGCCTGCTCGACCCGCCGCCGGCTGCCGCCGCGGAGAAGACCGCCGCGGAGAAGACCGGAAAGGAAGGCGTCCAGGGAGAGAAGCCGAAGGACGAAAAGGACGAGAAGCCTGCGGACAACTCGGCGACCTCCCCGCCGGAGAACACCCTCGTCACGGGCCACGCCGGCCAGGCGATCAGGCTGACGGGCGATAACCCGGTGCAGACGCCGGTCGGCAACTTCCGGCGGAGCGAACCGTTCACCGTGTCGCTATGGCTCTCGGCCCCGACCCGCTACGAGCGGGCGGTGGTGTTCCATCGCTCGCAGGCCTGGACCGACGCGGCCAGCCGCGGCTACGAACTGCTCGTCGTCGACGGCCACCTGCAATGGTCGCTGATCCACTTCTGGCCCGGCGACGCCGTGTCGGTGAGGGCAGCCGAGCCGCTTCCGCTTGGGGAATGGGTGCACGTGGCCGTGTCGAGCGACGGCTCTGGCAAGGCCGCCGGCCTGAACATCTTCGTAAACGGGCATGCGGTGGCGACCGAGGTGGTGCGGGACAGCCTCACCCGCGAGATCACCGGCGGCGGCGGCGACCACATCCGCATCGGTGAGCGGATGCGTGACCATGGCTTCAAGGACGGGCTTGTCGACGACTTTCGCGTCTTCGATCGGAAGCTTTCCCCGCTCGAGGTCCGCGAACTCGCGTCTCCCGGAGCGATCCGCGGCTGCCTCGAGGCGAAGCGGGATGGCGAACTGATCGCCGGCTATTGGGCGGCAGCGTTCGACGAGGACGCGGCGGCGAAGCGGGCGGCGGTCGAGGCGGCGCGGCTGGCCCGCGACGACCTCGCGGAGAAGCCGGCGGAGATCATGGTGATGCGGGAACTGCCGCAGCCCAAGCCGGCCTACGTGCTCACCCGCGGGGAATACGCGCTGCGGGGCGAGCCGGTGCAGCCCGGCACGCCGGCGGCGCTGCCCCCCTTCCCCGCCGACCAGCCGCGAAACCGGCTCGGCCTCGCTCGCTGGCTCACCGCCCCCGAGCACCCGCTCTTCGCCCGTGTCACGGTCAACCGCGTCTGGCAGTCGCTCTTCGGCCTGGGGCTCGTGAAGAGCCCGGAGGATCTCGGCAGCCAATCGGCGCGGCCCGAATACCCGGAAGTGCTCGACCGGCTGGCCTGGGATTTCTCGCATGGCTTCCCAGATAGCTTTCCGGATGGCGATGCCGCAGGCGGCCGGCCCTGGGACATGAAGCGGCTCATCAAGACGATCATGCTCTCCGAGACCTACCGGCAGCGGAGCATCGCCGACGCCCGCGTGATGGCCGACGACCCGCAGAACCTCTGGCTGGCCCGCGGCCCGCGGCACCGGCTGCCCGCCGAGATGATCCGCGACGGCGTGCTCGCGGCCTGCGGACTGCTCGTCGAGAAGGCGGGCGGACCGCCGGTGAACACCTACGACATCCCGGAGTCGTTCAAGCCGGCCGCCGCCGGCACGGGAGACGACCTCTACCGCCGCAGCCTCTACACGTTCTGGCGACGGACCGGCCCGGCGCCCGTGCTCGAGAGCTTCGACGTGCCCAAGCGGGTGGTCTGCGTGGCGAAGCGCGACGCCACCAACACCCCGCTGCACGCCTTCGTGCTGATGAACGGGCCGCAGTTCGTGGAGGCGTCGCGGGTGCTCGCCGAGACGCTGCTCGCGGCCGATCCGGCCGACGCCGACTCCGCGGCGCGGGCCGACCGCGTGCTCGGCCGGGCGTTCGAGCTGCTCACGAGCCGCACGCCGGACGAGGAGGAGCGGGCGATCCTCCGCCGGATGCACGCAACGCAGCTCGACTGGTACCGGGCCCATCCCGACGACGCTGCGAAGCTCGTGGCCGTCGGCGACCGGAAGCCCGTCGAATCGCTCCCCGCCGTCGACGTGGCGGCCGCGGCCGGGGTGATCAACGCCCTGGTCAACTATGATGGCTGTGTCGTGAAGAGGTGAGGCGATGAACGGGCATCCGATGGGGCGACGGGACTGGCTGCGGGCCTCCGGCATGGGGTTTGGCGGCCTGGCGCTGGCCGACATGCTCGGCCGGACAGCCGCGGCGGACGAGGCCGCGACGGACTCGAGCCGCGGCGTGCTCGGCGGCTGCCACTTCCCGCCCAAGGCGAAGCGGGTGATCTACCTCTTCCAGTCGGGCGGCCCCTCGCAGCTCGACCTCTACGACCACAAGCCGCTCCTGGTGGAGAAGAGCGGCGAGCAGCTGCCGGAGAGCGTCCGCGGCGGCCAGCGGCTCACCGGCATGACGGGCAACCAGAGCTCGATCCCGCTGGTCGGATCGCCGTTTCAATTCAAGCAGTACGGCGAGTCTGGCGCCTGGCTCTCCGAGCTCCTCCCCCACACGGCGGCGATCGCCGACCGGCTCTGCTTCGTCCGCACGATGTACACCGAGAGCATCAATCACGGGCCGGGCGTGACGTTCATGCAGAGCGGCTCGCAGATTCCGGGGCGGCCGAGCATCGGCGCCTGGCTCGACTACGGGCTGGGCAACCCGCACGAGGATCTGCCGTCGTTCGTCGTCCTGATCACGAAGAACAAGGGAGGGCAGCCGCTCATGAGCCACCTCTGGGGCGCCGGCTTCCTGCCGACGCGGCACCAGGCGGTGCGGTTTCGCTCCGGCGGCGATCCGGTGCTCTATGTCAACAATCCCCCGGGTGTGTCGGTGGAGAGCCGCCGGCAGGTGCTCGACGGCCTGCGGCAGCTGCACGAGCACGAGTTCGCCGTGATCCCCGACGCCGAGATCACGGCGCGGATCGCCAACTACGAGATGGCCTTCCGCATGCAGCGGAGCGTGCCGGAGGTGACCGACTTCTCCGACGAGCCGGCCCACGTGCTCGAGAAGTACGGCCCCGACGCCAAGGACCCGGGGACGTTCGCCGCCAACTGCGTGCTGGCGCGGCGGCTCGCCGAACGGGGCGTGCGGTTCATCCAGCTCTACCACCAGGACTGGGACCACCACGGCGGCTTGAAGGGGGGCCTGGCGCGGGAGTGTAAGCAGACTGACCAGCCGGCGGCGGCGCTCGTGCAGGATCTGGCCGACCGCGGCATGCTCGACGACACGCTCGTGATCTGGGGGGGCGAGTTCGGCCGGACGAACTACTGCCAGGGGCTCTACAGGCCGGGGGCCGACTTCGGCCGCGACCACCACCCGCGGTGCTTCACTACCTGGATGGCCGGCGGCGGGATCAGGCCCGGCACGACCTACGGCGAGACCGACGACTACGGCTACAACGTGGTGAAGGACGGCGTGCACGTGCACGACTTCCATGCCACGCTGCTGCACCTGCTCGGCATCGATCACGAGCGGCTGACCTACAAGTTCCAGGGCCGCCGCTACCGGCTCACCGACGTGCACGGCACGGTCGTGCGGGGCATCCTGGCGTAGCCAGCCGGCGACGGGACGGCGGGCTCTGCCGGCACACGCCGGGCTTCAGATCCGCGTCTGGGCTCGAGGCTCGCGGCAGGGCTTCAGACCCGCGACTAGAACGTCAGGCCCGCGCTTGGAACTTCAGACCCGCGGCACGGATTCCAGCAACCGCCCGTCGGCCGAGGGCCGGCGAGGGCTGGTCACGCCGGTCGCCGCCGCCGACGCAGGAAGAGGGCCGCCGACCCGAGGCCGACGACAGCGAGCGCGGCCGTGGAAGGCTCGGGCACGACGACGAAGCTCGTGGTGAAGCCGTTCGTCACAGCGCCACCAGCGAAGTCGGCGGTGCCGACCTGCGTCGTCCCCACCGCGACGATCGAGGAGTCGAGCCTGTGGTAGTCGACGCCGTTGTAGGTGTAGACGGGCTGGCCCGAGACGGCCCCGACCTCGAAGTAGTTGAACGTTCCGTTCTGGATGCTCGACAGGATGTTAGACGAGGCGAAGAAGCCGCCGTAGAACGTGCCGCCATTCGTGACCGACGTGTCGAAGTAGATGTTGACGACGTTGGCCGAGGTGAGGGCCGACGTGAACGGCGTGCCGCTCGTCAGGTGCAGGACGTCGTTGATGCTGTTGTCTGCATTGCTCCAGTTCGGGAAGGTGTTGACGGCCGTGAACTCGAAGTCGAACGACAAGCCGCCGGTGGGGTCGACCGATTCCGCCGTGGTGATACCGGGGCTGCTGCCGGGATTGATCGAGCCGCTGCCGCTGATCGTTCCGCCAACCTGCCCGGACCCGCTCAACGACGTGTTGGCCGCCAGCCAGACGTCGGAAGTGACGCTGCCGGCGACCACGAGGTTGCCTCCCTGGACCTCCACGTTCGAGAACGTGCTGTCGCCGTTGAGCGTCACCGAGCCGTCGCCCTGCTTCTGCAAGGTTCCGGAGCCACTGAAGTCGGTGGAGACGGTCGCCGGGCTGTTCGTGGCGGTGTTGAGTACGACGGTGCCGTTGTTCGTCATCGCCGCCTGGTTCACGTTGCTCTTGAACGTCGCCGTGCCGCCCGATGCGACCTGGACGTCGGCAGCCGACGTGACGACGTCGTTGAACGTTACAGAGGCGCCGTCCGCGACGGCGACACTGGCAGTGACGCCGTTGTCAAATGTGGCCGTGCCGCCGCTGTTGACCGTGATGCTGCCGCCGGTGTCGCCTGCGCCGGTGAACGTCGTATCACCGTACACCTCCTTCTGGCTCGTGGAGTTCGGCTTGGAGCTGATGACGGTGCCGCCGTAGGTCTTCACGACGTTGGAGATATCGAACAACCCGATGTCGAGCGTGCCGCCGTTGAGAATGACGTCGCCGGTGCCTAAGGCGTCGATAGCCGAGATCTTCAGGAGTCCGCTGTCGATCGTGGTGCCGCCGCCGTAGGTATTGTGGCCCGACAGCCGCAGTTCACCCGCGCCCGACATCGTCAGGCTGGAGGTGTTGCCGCTGATGACGCCCGAGAGTCGGAGGAGCGAATCCGCAGCCACGCTGATGGCCGCGTTGGTGCTGAGCGTGATGCCGGTGGAAATGGCGTGATCTCCTGCAAGCACGTCGATCGTGGCCGCGGCGGAGCCGCCGTTGAGGACGAGAGCCCCGCCGCTGCCGGCGGCGATCGCGTAGCTGGCCGTGGCATTGTCGAACGTGATGCCCTTGAGGCTGGGGTTGGCGCCGTCGAGCGTGACCGTTGCCAGGCCGCTGGTCGCCGCGGCGGCAAACGTGGCGGTGTCGGTGCTTGCGAAGCTCGCATCGAGACCGGGGGAGCCTTGGTAGGCGCCCCAGTTCGCGCCGAAGGCGTTTGCCCCGGTTCCGTTCAGTGTTCCCCAACTGCCGCCGCCGTTGGTGGCCCAGGTCGCCTGGCCGCTGTAGACCGTGCCGGTGACGGTGATGGCCGCCGTACCGACGTTCGCCGAGGCACCGTTCAGCGACGAGGCGTCGCCGAATGTGTAGGTGAAGTTCTGGTTGACGGCCCCGGCTGTGTTGCCCGTGGCGAGGCTGGCGGTGATCGTGCCGGTGGAACCGGCGGCCACGGCCGACGAACCCGAGAGGGTCGAGAGCGAGACGTTGCCGGACGAAGATGGGGTCGCCGTGCCACTCATCGCAACGCGGTAGCCGGCGGCGTTGCCGGCCCCGATCGTGCCCGTCACAGGTGTGGAGTAGCCGACGTGGACGTTGCCCAGGCCAATCGTGCCGGTGGAGAGCGTGTTTTGGGCATGGTTGTAGACGTCGACGCTCACTGTGCCGGTAGCGGTGGTCGTCCCGTAGGCACCGGGGGCATTGACGTTGAACGTGCCCGTCTGGCCGGCACCGACCGACGTGCCATTGAAGGAGAGGCCGGAGACGGGGCTGCTCGTTCCCCCGGCAGGCGCTGAACCGGAAGACGTTCCGGCGACGTTCGTCACCCCGGTGCCGGAGAAGACCAGCGCCGAGCCGCCGGACGGGCTGTTGTTGGCCACCGTGTAGGTGAAGGCTGCCGAGCCGCCCGTGATGATGGGCGAGGCCGGATTCGTGACCGTGATCGTGCCCAGCTCGGAAGCCCTCTGGATGTCGATCCCGGTGGCACCGTAGACGAGCTCGTAGCCGCTCGCGAGGCCCATCACGCTGGCAAACTGGCCGCTTGCCGACGTGTAGGAGATCAGGCGATAGAGGCCGGCGCCGGTCGACATGCCGGTGAGGTCGAGCACCGAGTTGCTGCCGAGCGTGAGCGTGGAGAGCGTTGTCAGCTGGGCGCCCGACGTCTGGTTGGCCGCCATCATCAGCTTGCCGCCGGAGCCGCTGAAGACCAGCTGCGCGATCGAGTCGGTGAAGCCGCCCATGTTGAAGATGCCCTGCGTCGTCGCGTTGCCGAGCGTCAGGGTGGAGTTGGTGGGAATGCCGTTGTTGGCCCCCAGGGCCAGCGTGCTGTTTTCGATCACCGAGGTCGGACCGACGTAGGTGTTGGCGTTGGAGTACGTCACGTTCGACGCGTTGGCCACGACGACGTCGCTTCCGGCACTCGGGCCGGCGATCACGCCGGTGACGTTGAACGTGCCACCGTTGAACTTCAGCGTCGTGGCGTCCTTCGTGAGCGTGCCGGCGAGCGTCAGCGTGCCGCCCCCGGTATTTTCGAGCGTGCCGGTGCCGCTGGTCACCGTGATGTTCTTGGCGAAGCTGGTCGAGTCGCCCGTGTACCGCAGCGTGGCGGCGTTCGCGACAGTGACGCCGGAGGTGCCCTGCATCGCCGACGTCGAGCTGAAGGCGAGGACGCCGGCGTTGACCGCGGTGGCGCCGGTGTAGGTGTTCGCACCGGAAAGGGTGAAGGTTCCGGAGCCTGCCTTGGTGAGGCCGCCGGAGCCGGAAATGACGCCGGAGTAGGTGGTGCTCGAGTTGTCGTTGCCGGTGGTGAGGGTGGCGGAGCCGAGGGCGACGTTGAATCCGCCGCTCATCGAACCGACCGACTCGTTGCCACCGAGAGTGAGGGCGGCACCGGGGGAGCCGGTGAGGGCGACCGAGCTGCTCGTAAAGCGGCCGGCCGAGCCGAGCGTGAGGGTGCCGGCGTTGAGGTTGACGGTGGTGACGTCAGCGGTGCCGTTGAGCGCCGAGTTGGCGGTGACAGTCATCGTGCCGGCGCCGAGGTT
>JBILVO010000130.1:0-10789 GCA_044370415.1 Pirellulales bacterium | reverse complement strand
TGTTGCCCGCGCTCTCGCAGCAGCTCGAGGCGGCCGGGACGGCCGGCGGAAAGGGCCGCGTCAAGAACATCGTCTACCTCATGATGCAGGGGGCCATGAGCCACCTCGACACCTTCGATCCCAAGCCGGGTCGGGAGGAGCAGGGGGAGACGAAGCCGATCAAGACGAAGACACCCGGCGTCCTGTTCGGCGAGCACCTCGAGAAGCTGGCGGGGCTCTCCGACCGCCTCGCCGTGGTCCGCTCGATCTCGACGGAGACCGGCGCGCACGAGCAGGGCCAGTATTTCATGCGGACGGCCTACCCGATGCTCAACAGCATCCGCCACCCCGCCTTCGGCGCGTGGGCGGTGCACGCCATGGGCAAGATCAGCAAGGACCTGCCGCCGTACGTGCTCATCGGCAACGGCAACAACCATCCGGGCGCCGGCTTTCTCGACCCCTCCCTCACGCCGGTGCCGGTCGCCGAGCCCACGTCCGGCCTGGAGAACACGACGCGGCCGCAGTACCTCACCGAGAAGAACTTCGACCGCCGACTGGCGCTGGCCGACCGGATCGACCGCGACTTCAAGGGGCGGTATGCGGGGCCGCAGCTCGAGGCCTACAACCAGCTCTACAAGGATGCCGTCCGGCTCATGGGCAGCGTCGACCTGCAGGCCTTCGACATCGCGAAGGAAAAGCCGGAAGTCCGCGAGAAGTACGGCGACTCGAAGATCGGCCTGGGCTGCCTGCTGGCCCGGCGGCTCGTCGAGTCGGGCGTGCGGTGCGTGGAGGTGGAGTTCGGCGGCTGGGACATGCACCGCGAGGTGGCCGACGAGATGGGGGAGAAGGGACCGCAGCTCGACCGGGCCATGGGCACCCTGCTCGAGGATCTGGAGCAGCGCGGGCTGCTCGACTCGACGCTCGTCGTGCTGGCGACCGAGTTTGGACGCACGCCGCGGATCAACGAGAACGCCGGCCGCGACCACCATCCCGGCGTGTTCTCCTGCGTGCTGGCGGGTGCCGGCGTGAAGGGGGGCAGCGTGCACGGCGCCAGCGACGAGAAGGGCTTCCGTCCGGAGCAGGACGGCGTGTCGGTGACCGACTTCAACACGACGATCGCCGCGGCCGCGGGCCTGCCGTTCGACAAGGAATTCCACGCCCCCAACGGCCGCCCCTTCAAGATCGGCGGCGGCGGCACGCCCATCAAGGCCGTGCTGGCCTAGCTGGCTGTGGAACTGGCTGTGGGAAGAGCCCTGCGTGGCCTTTTTCCACGAGGGCCGCGGCAGAGCGGGGGGTTTCGGCGCTCGCTGCCGCCCGCCTCCAGCGGCCGAGGGAGCCTCGGCAGGCTGGGGCCTTTCTGACGGTGCGGCAGCCCCTGCCCGCGGCCAGGCCGCCGTCTCATTCGGCCGTTCGCCGCAGGCCGATCTTTCCGCTCTCAGGCGGATCTTCGGAAACGTCACCCAGTCTGGCTTTGAAGGAGCGGCACCATGGCCCATCGCAAGAGCAAGGAATCCTATGCCCAGCAGGTCGTCGGCCTGGCCACGTCCGGCCTGCCGGCACCGGTGCAGAAAATGGCGAAGTCGAAGCTGGGCTCGAAGCTGCTGCTACTCCTCGTGCCGATCCTGATCGCCACCGGCGTGATCTCGATCTCCTGGTCGGGAGGCCTGCCGAGCATCTCGGTGAACCAGCAGCGGGCGACCGTCGTCGGCGAACAGTTTAAGGACGAGGCGCTGCGGGCGGCCGAGCGGGTCAGGCAGTACGGCGACTCGAGCTACCGCTGATGCCGGGGCGGCGAGCAGCGGGCTGTTTTTCGGCCGGCGCTGCGGGCGGGTAGAGTAGGATCCCGTCCGCCGCGGAGCCGTCAGCATGCGCCACGCCCCGATCGATCCGTCGCTCTTCGTCGCCCACCGCGCGCGGCTGGCCTCCCTCCTGCCCGGGCGGAGCATCGCGATCCTCCACGCCGCCGACGTGCTGCCCGCGACCGGCGACGGCACGCTGCGATTGCATCCCGCGAGCGATCTCTTCTGGCTCTCCGGCATCGAGCAGGAGGAGAGCGTGCTCGTGCTCGCGCCGGCCGCGATCGATCCCGCGCAGCGGGAGATGCTCTTCCTGCGGCAGCCGAATGAGCACCTCGCCACGTGGGAGGGTGAGAAGCTCTCGCAGGAGAAGGCGCGGGCGGTCGCGGGGATCGCCCGGGTGCGGTGGCTCTCGGAGCTGCCGGCCGCACTGCACGGGCTCGTGAGCGAGAGCGACTCGGTGTGGATCAATTCCAACGAGCACGAGCGGGCGAGCACCGAGGTCGAGCCCCGCGACGTGCGGCTCGGCCGCCGGCTGATGGCCCGCTATCCGCTCCACCGCTACGAGCGTCTCGCGCCGCTGTTGCGGCGGCTGCGGGCGGTGAAGGATCCGACCGAGGTCGATCTCATCCGCCAGGCGATCGACGTCACCGCCGCCGGCCTCGACCGGATGCTCGCCGCCCTGCGGCCGGGCGTTATGGAATACGAGCTCGAGGCCGAGCTCGTCGCGGAGTTCACGCGGCGGCGGGCGACGATGGCCTACGAGCCGATCGTGGCCGCGGGCAGGAACAGCTGCGTCCTCCACTACGTCGACAACGACCGCCCCTGCCGCGACGGAGACCTGGTCCTCGTCGACGTGGGGGCCTGCTACGCCAACTACAACGCCGACATCACGCGGACCTATCCCGTGAGCGGCCGCTATAGCCCGCGGCAGCGGGCGGTCTACGAGGCGGTGCTGCGGGTGCTGCGGGCCTCGATCTCCCGGACGACCGTCGGCACGACGCCGCGCGACTGGAAGCGGGCCGCACAGCTGCAGATGAACGAGGAGCTCCTCGGGCTGGGTCTGCTCACCGCCGCCGATGTCGCCGGAGACACGCCCGAGGAGCCGGCCTGCAGGAAGTTTTTCATGCACGGCCTGGGGCACTCCCTGGGCCTGGGCGTGCACGACCTCGCGCCCCAGAACGGCCCGTTCGAGCCGGGCTGGGTGGTCACCGTCGAGCCCGGCATCTACATCCCCGAGGAGGGGATCGGGATCCGCCTGGAAAACGACGTGCTCGTCACGCCGTCCGGCCCCGTCGATCTGGCCGCCCACATCCCGATCGACCCGGACGCCGTGGAGCGGCTCCTGGCGAAGTCGACCCTGGCGAAGTCGACATAGCGCCGCCGCGACGGCGGACCACCGCGAACGCGAAACTACCCCGGCCGTGGACGGTTTCGATATACTCCGGCTCCCCACGCCAGGAGTCACCGCCCAGGAGCCACCGCGATGCGTCGCCCGTCCCTCGTGTTTCAAAGCCTGCTTGCGTTCGCCGTTCTTTCCTGCGCCTGCATCCCCCTCTTCATGGAGACCGCCGTGGCAGCCGACGCCGAAGTGCCCCACCCGCAGCTTCCCTCCGGCGCCGGCAAGCTCGACGCCGACGCGCCCAAGACCTTCTCAACCACGCCCTCGGGACTGCAGTACCGCGTGCTCCGCAAGGGCACGGGGGCGAACCCCAAGGCCACCGACCGTGTGCAGGTCAACTACCACGGCTGGCTCGACGACGGGAAGGTCTTCGACAGTTCGTACAAGCGCGGCGAGCCGATCGATTTCGGCCTGAACCAGGTGATCCCCGGCTGGACCGAGGGGATGCAGTTGGTGGGCGAGGGCGGCATGATCGAGCTGCTCATTCCCAGCAAGCTCGGCTACGGCGCCCGCGGCACGCCGGGCGGCCCGATCCCGCCCAACGCCACGCTTCACTTCCTGGTCGAGCTGCTCGACGTACGCTGACCGTCGGCCGGGCGCGGCATCCCGCGCTGGCGGGACCGCCACCTGCTCGGCGGCTCGCCATGGCGTCGGGTGAACGCCACCGTCATGTACTCGGTGTGGCGGAAGCCGCAGCGTTCGGCGATCGTCGCCAGCGGGAGGTCGGTTTCCCGCAGGAGCTGCTCGACGCGGCGAAACCGCACCCGCAGGATCTCCTCGTGGGGTGAGTGGCCCAGCCGCCGCGCGAACCGGCTCTCGAGGACCCGCCGCGTGACGGCCGCCGCGCGGGCCACGTCGGCGACCTTGATGCCGTCGCAGGCCTGCTCGCGGATCCGGCGGACCGCCGCCGCCACGATGCCGTCGTCGATCGCGAGCACGTCGGTGCTCTGCCGTGTCACGATTCCCAGCGGCGGCAGGAGCCACTCCTCGCGGTCGAGCCGCTCGCCGCGCATGAGCCGCTCGAGCAGCGCGGCTGCCAGCCGCCCTGCACCGACCGCATCGGGAATCACGCTGGAGAGCGGCGGGCTCGCCAGGCCGCAGAGCAGCTCGTCGTCGTCCACGCCCAGCACCGCCACCTCGTCGGGCACGGCGAGGCCGGCCCGCCGACAGGCATCGAGCGCCTGACGGCCGCGGATGTCGTAGCAGGCCAGCACCGCCACCGGCTTGGGCAGCGCCGTGAGCCAGGCCTCGACGGCCTCGTCGTCGTCCGGCACCGGCTCGGCCCGCGGCCGGCTCCGGCGGCGGCCGGCGGCGGGGAAGACCGTCACGGCGCGGCCCTGCGCGGCGAGCGTCGCGACGAACGCCCGGCAGCGGTTGTCGCTCCAGCGAAACCGGCCGTCGCCCAGGAAGGCGACGTGGCGAAAGTCGCGGTCGAGGAAGTGGGCCGCCGCGGCGCGGGCGATGGCGGCGTCGTCGGTCTCGACGTAGGGAATATCGGCGAGCAGCCGGGCGGCGCTGACGTCGACCGCGGGAATGCCCAGCCGGCGGCCGAGCGTCGCGACAGCCCGGGCCGTGGCCGCGTTCTCGATCCGCGCGATCACGCCGTCGCCGTGCCATTTCGCCAGTGCCGCAAGCGGCGGCGCCGCCCGGCCGTGCTCCGGGAGGAACACCGTCCAGGGCTCGTGCTCGCGGACATGCCGGTGGATGCCCGCGAGCAGTCCCCGCGCATAGGCGTTTGACGCCTCGATGACCACGGCCACGCGGCGGTGGCGGCCGCCGGCAGCGGCGACGCCCGGCACGGCCTTCCGCCGCGGCGACGCCTTCCTGCCGCCGCGGCCGCTCACGGCATCTCGGCCGTAACGGCCATCACGATGGGCGCGGTGGCATCGTCACCCTTCACGAGCTCGATGGCGGCCAGCGGCTCGGTCCGGGCGGGCTGCACGCTGACGTAGCGCACCTGCCGGCCGCCCAGGTCGAACGCCCACGCGCTTCGCGGCACGTCGACCCGGCGGATGTAGTCGGCGACGTGCTCGCCGTTGACGAGCCGGTGGTCTTCCGTCCGGCCATCGGCGTAGACCAGCCGCACGATCATCGACGTCGAGCCTGTCGGCGTCGCGGGAAAGCCCCAGCCCGCGACGCCACCGAGCAGGTGGATCGCGCGGACGGAAGACGCGATCGGCAGCGACACGCTCTTGGGCATCTGCGGCGCAAGATAGCCGTTCGGCCCCTGGAGCATCACCACGTTGGGCACGCTCTGACCCTGCGGGTCGACGAGCCGAAACGGCACTCCCTGGAACGTCTTCGGGCCCCAGTCCGCAAACACCAGCCGCTCCACTGCGGCGTGCTGATCGTAGAACATGCCCCTGGTGCTCACCGCCGTCGCCACCTTCTCGAGCGGCAACGGCACGAACTTCCCGCGGGCGGTGAGGAATGCCAGCAGGTCGGCGAAGCCCTCGGGCTTGATCTGCTTCTCGAAACCCACCGGCATGAGCGAGTTGGGGGACGGCAGAAACTCGTCGACCTCGGCCCGCTGGATCGCCACCCGCTTGCCTTCGGCATCGACCAGCTCGATGGCCGTCTTGCTCTCCGCGGCCAGGAGTCCCGTGACGACCCGCCCGTCGTCGGTCGAGACCGTGTAGGCCCGGTAGTTGCCCTCGACCGAGCGGTTGGGGTCGAGGATGTGGATCAACAGTTCGTGCGGTGGATGCACGGCCATGCCGGTAAGCTCGGGGCCCACCTTGCCCCCTTCGCCCGAGTGCGTGTGGCACTTGCCACAGTGCTCCTTGTAGACCGCCTTGCCGCGGGCGGTATCACCGCCGGCCATCACGACCGGCAGGATCTCGTCGATCACTTTCTGTCGGTCGGCACTCGGCAGGCCTCCCCCGGCGGCGAGGATTTTTTTGGCTCGATCGCGGACGGCCCGATCAGGGTGGTCGGTGAGCTTCGCCCGGTCGGCCAGCGGAATGTCGCCGAGGCGGACGGTCCCCTGTTCCAGCCTGTCGACGAGCTGCGCTGCCCACTCGCGATTGGAGAGCACGGTCCGCACCGCGGCCTCCCGGACCGTCGGCGTGAGCGTGCCGAGGCGGTCGAGGATCGCCGCGGCCGCCTCGGTAGCGGTCGACTTCGCCAGTGACGCGATCAACCCGGCCGAGAGTTCCGGACTCGTGCGGCCGCCGACCCGCGAGATCACCGCCTCCACGGCCCCGGGATCGGCCGGCCGCAGCATGACGAGCCGCTCGGCGGCCGCGGCACGATCGGCGTCGGACGCATCAGCCTGGTCGATCGCGGCCACGAGCGCCGCGCTGATCCGGCCGACATGCGGATCGAGCGCGCGGCTTCCCGTGTGCTGGGCGAGCGTGACCACCTGCCCCTGCTCGGCCGGCGGCAGTTTTTCCACGAGCGTGACCAGGGCCGCGTCCGCGGCCGTCCCGAGCGCCGCCGGCCGGCCCTTGGGCCAGCCCCGCGCCAGCCCCGTCAACGCCGCCGCCACGGTCTGCCGCTCCCCGGCAGCGCGGTCCACGAGAGCCGCGAGTCGCACGAGCGCGTCGCCGACCGCCGCCGCGTCGGCACCGCGGGCCACATGCTCGGCCACCCGCTCGACGACCGCCAGCCTGCGCGGAGAGGGCTTATCTTGCGGCGAGCCGGCCGATAGGAGCGCCGGCAGGACAGCCGCCGACTGCACCGCGGCCGCACTCGTCGCCGCGTCGGCCAGCACGGGATCCGCGAGCGTCCGCGGATCGGCCAGGAGCGTCTGCGCGATCGCCCCGGCGGCGGCGGAGGGCGGATATTCACCCAGGGCCTCGAGCACCGCCAGCCGCACAAGCGGCGTTGGATCGGCCGCAACGCCCGAGGCGGCGAGCCGCTCGAGCGACGCCTGATCCCTGGGCAGCGCCTTGACGGCATTCATCCGCACGCCGGCTGACGGGTGCTGGAGCGCCGCCTGGACGGCGGCGATGGCACGCAGGTCGGCGTGCGGCCCCTCGAGCACGCCCAGCTGCCTGAGCGTCCAGAGGGCGTGGATGGCGCCGGGGTTTACGCCGATGGCGTCGACCGACGCGTCCGCCACCAGTGGGAGGAGCGCGGCCACGACGTCGTGGCCGCCGTCCGAGCGGCCCGCTGCCCGTTCGACGAGCTTTCGCTGGGCCCGCTCCCGCCAGAACATGTTGGTGTCGCGAAGCGCCGCCACGAGCTCGTCCGGGGACGACGACGCGAGCGACCGCCGCGGCGCGGCCGAGGGCGTCCCGTGCACGACCCGCCAGATTCGCCCGCGGGTCGTGTCGCGCAGCGGCGTCACGTAGGCCCCGCGCTTTCCGGTCTCGAATCCGGCAGGCGTCGGGTTGTGCTGCACGATGAAGTTGTACCAGTCGATCACCCACACCTGGCCGTCCGGGCCCACCTCGGCAGCAACAGGTGCCGTCCACTCGTCGTCGCTGGCGACCAGGTCCCAGGCCATGCGGCTGGTGAAGCCGGCACCGTGCGGCTGCAGGGCGAAGGTCGCCACGATGTGGCCGGTCGGCTCGCAGACGAAGGCGGTGCGGTTCCAGTATTGCCGCGGATACGCCCGCGCGGTGTAGAGGCGGTGGCCCGCGGCCGCCGTGAAGCGGCCGTGGTGGTCGACCTGCCGGATCGCCACGCTGCCGTCGCCCGACGCCCGCGGGGCCAGTTCCATCTCGGGGCTGCCGGCGATGCCGCCGAGCGTCGTGGCGCTCCAGCCGCGGACCCGCTCGTAGACACGGTTGGCCAGCGGCATGTGCTCGCTGGGGTTGCCGTTGGCCGTCGAGCCGAAGACGAGCCCCTCCTCGCTGAAGCCGAAGCCCCACGAGTTGTTGTTGGTGCTCCGCAGGGCCTCGAACCGCGAGCCGTCGGGTGCGAACCGGAAGAATCCCTTCGACAACTGGTGCTTCTCGCCGCCGACCGTGCCTGAGAAGCCGGAGTAGCCGACCATCCCATAGACCCAGCCGTCGAGCCCCCAGGCGAGGCTGCTGGGGCCGGCGTGCGTGTCGCCGGTGCCCCAGCCGGTGAAGAGGATCTTTCGCAGGTCGGCCCGGCCGTCGCCGTCGGTGTCCTTGAGAAAGAGCGTGTGCGGGGCCTGCGTCACGATCAGGCCGCCGTCGTGGGCGAGCATGCTCGTGGGAATCGAAAGGCTTTCGGCAAACACCTCGCGGCGATCGGCCCGGCCGTCGCCGTCGGTGTCGACGAGCTTCACGATCCGGTCGTGGCCGGCGACAGGCGCGGCCGGGTCCTCCGCGGCGGGCTCGACCAGGTCGTTGGGGTAGTCGACGCTCTCGGCGACGAACACCGCGCCGGAGTCGTCGAAGCAGAAGGCCAGCGGCTTGCCGACGAGCAGCGGCTCGCTCGCGAAGAGCTCGACGCGAAACCCCTCGGGCGTGATCGCGTGCTGCCGCGACTCCTCGGGGGAGAGTGGCTTTTGCATCTGCATCTCCTCGCCGCCGCTCGTCATCGCCTTCCGGTCGCCCCCCGGCTTGTAGAACGGGATCCGCGCCGCGTCGTACTCGAACGCCGCGAGGCCCGCCGGCGGCTTGGTCATCGCCGGATGGTCGACATACGCTCCGGCAGCGGCGGGATCGCGGCCGGCCGCGAACCGGATGCCCCGCTCCACGAGGTTGTGGAAGCCCGGATGGCTCCAGGTCCGCTCGTCATGCCCCCAGGCGGTGTAGAAGACCCGGCCCTTCCCCTCGGTCCGCACCCAGGTCCAGGGCTCGCGGTGCTCCCCGTCCGCCCGCTCCTCGAGCACGGTGCGGCCGCGGGGGTTGTGCTTCGTGTGCACGTAGGTCTCGTCCCAGCTCCTGAAGCCGCCAAAGCCCTGCATCAGGGGATGGTCCGGGGCGACGTTCGTGGTGCGGAATTCACCCGTGCCGTGCTTCTGGAACTGTGCGCCGACGAGGTCGACCCAGGCGGGCGAGTTGCGAAAACAGAAGCTCGCGCAGTGCAGCGGCACGAGCCCCTTGCCATTCCGCACGAAGTCGAGGAGCGCCGCCTCGGCCGCGGGGGGCAGTGAGTCGATGTTCGCGTAGACGGCCAGCACGTCGTAGGCCCCGAGCACGTCGGGATCGAGATCCTCGATCCGCTCGGTGTAGACGAGCTCGATGCCGCGGGGAGAGAGAGCGGGCTCGAGCTGCGCGAACCGCTCCGCGGGCCGGTGGTGCCCGCGGTCGCCGACGAAGAGGACGCGCAGCGGCAGTTCAGCGGACTGAGCCGCCTGGGCCGCCAGCGCCGCGGTCGACACAACACAGGCGATCACGCCGCACGCCAGCACGCCGAAGAGCCGTTTCGACAATCCCACGCCTACGGGAGCCGGGAATCGGTGCGAGGATTCCGAGCGTGTGGCCGCCGCGGCCACAGCGAGGGAACTCGTACCGTTCCCGGCGGCGCAGCGCATGAGACCGTGAGCCTGGGCGAAGGCTGGCGTCAACTCGCGGGCCCGGATGTGGCTCTGCATGGCGTGCCTCGATCACTCCTGGCGTGCTTCCGGCGATCCCTGTCGGACGCTGTGATTCCCCGCCGCAACAGTCCGTCACGAACTCAGCGACCACTCCGGCAGCTTGAGCACCACGCCCCCCTTGAGCGCCGACTCGTGGGCCAAGAGCCCCGTGCAGGTCCAGTTGGCACTCTGCCGGGCGTTGGGATAGGGGTCGCGGCCCTCGACGAGCGCCGACACGAACTCGTGCACTAGGTGCGGGTGGCTGCCGCCGTGGCCGCCCCCTTGCGTGAACGAGAGGTGCTGGTGGTCGTCGGTGTCGTAGACGCCGCCGGTCGTGAACCGCTGAATCGGCTCCGGAAGCAGCTGCGCGAAGTCGGGCACCGTGACCCGACCGGGAATCTCGGGCTCGGGCACTTTGGCGGTGTGGACCACCGGCTCCTCCCCCTCGCAGAGCTGCCACTCGAAGCTCTTCTTGGAGCCATACACGTCGAAGCTCTCACGATACTGCCGGGCGGTGTCGAAGAGCGAGCGGATGATCCGGGCGACCACGTCGCTGTCGCGGAGCTTCACGTGCGCCGACTCGATCGCGAAGGGGGAGCCGTACGTGCCGACGAGCTCCTCGCGGATCCTGCCCGAGCCGAAGCAACTCACCTCGGCGGCGTCCTTCCGCTCGAGCGCCAGGCAGGGCCCCACGCAGTGCGTGGCGTAGTGCATGGGCGGCAGCCCCGGCCAGTAGTCGGGCCAGCCGTCCATGTCCTGCTGGTGGCTGGCCTGCACGAACTGGATCTTCCCCAGATCCCCGCGGTCGGCCATCTGCTTGATGAAGAGGAACTCCCGGGCGTAGACGACGGTCTCCGCCATCATGTACTTGAGCCCGGTCTTCGCCGTGAGCTCGATGATCTTCCGGCAGTCGTCGACCGACGTGGCCATCGGCACGGTGCACATCACGTGCTTGCCCGCCTCGAGGGCCGCGAGTGTCATCGCCGCGTGGTCGGGAATCGGGGAGTTGATGTGCACCGCGTCGACGTCCTTGTCCTTGAGAACGTCGGCGTAGTTCGTGTAGCGCCGCTCGACGCCGTACTGCTTCCCGACCTGCGCGAGCTTGTCGGCCGACCGCTGGCAGATGGCGACCAGCTCGGCGTGGGGATGGAGTTTGTGGATGGGGATGAA
>JBILVO010000004.1:0-71907 GCA_044370415.1 Pirellulales bacterium | reverse complement strand
CGATCGGCTGGGCGAGCCACGCTCGATGCGGTGAGTCGGGCGGAAGCGGCACCTCCGGAATGGGCACCGTGGCGACCGGCTGCCACGCCCAGTGCGTCCGCCGCGCGGCAAGCTTTGCCGCCCATGCCTCGGCGCTTGCCTCCTGCGGCGTCGGCGGCGCGGTGGGCAGGCCGGGCAAGCCGCTCGCGATCCAGCGTTCGAAATCTCCGATCACCGCGTCGGGCAGTTTGTCGGCTCCCTGCGGCATCTCCCGATCTTTGATCTCGTGGCGAATCATCCTCAGGAGCAGGCTGGCAGTGGGCTGCTTGTCGTCGACGAGTCTGCCGCTCGTGCCGCCCGCGTCGAACCCTGCACGGGAGTCGAGCCGCAGGCCCCCTTCCGCCACATCGCCGGCATGGCACTCATGACAGTGTTCGACGAGGATCGGCCGGATCCGTGACTCGAAGAACTCAATGCCGTCGACGCCCGCGGGTGCGGCGACGCGGTAGGGCATCGCCAGGGGGAGGAACAGCCAGAGGGCTGCGCTGGCCGTCGCGACGATGGGCGGCACGTTCGTGGAGTGCCGAATTCCCCGGCGACCCCGCGGCAGAGCGTGCTGCGAACGCAATTGCGATCCCATCGCTCTCACCGGATGGAGTGAACCCCGGCCACCGAAGCCGCTGCCGAAGCACGTGCCTGCAAGCGACACGCTTAGTCTATATTATTGCACAGCCGCACTGCATTTTGTCAATGTTGGCCTCGCGGGGCGATTCTGGAGATGGTTTTCGAGGGACAGTCCGACCATCGATCCCGCGGCCGCCGAGGCCGCAGCGGCAGCGTGCAGCCGAGCGGCCTGCGGTGCGATCACGCAGTCGAGGCCTTGATGCCTCCACGGAAATCAAGAACATCCACACAGAGATCGCTTAAACATGGATCGCTCCTCAGCCGTTGCGCTGGTCCTGCTGCGGTCCACCATGCTTTGTTTTCAGGGAGATCGTCCTCATGAAGATCGTCCGTTTCGAATCCGCCGGCGCGACCCGGCTGGGAAGCCTCCACGCCGACGGCCGCACGACGATTCTGGAAGGTGAACTCTTCGGCACCCTCCGCGACACCGGCGCCGTCGCGAAGGTCGACAAGCTGCTCGCGCCGCTCGAGCCCCGCGACATCCTCTGCATCGGCCTCAACTACAAGCAGCACGCCGCCGAGAGCGGCGCCCAGCCGCCCGCCCACCCGGTGCTCTTCATGAAGAATTCGGGCGCCCTGCAAAACCCCGGCGACCCGATCGTCCTGCCGCGGAAGCTGCGGAGCGACGAGGTCGACTACGAGTGCGAGCTGGCCATCGTGATCGGGAAGACCTGCCACAACGTCGGTCGCGCCGACGCGCTCAAGCACGTACTCGGCTACACCTGTGCCAACGACGTGTCCGCCCGCGACTGGCAGCGGAACGGAGGTGGCGGCCAGTGGTGCCGGGGCAAGTCGTTCGCCACGTTCTGCCCGCTGGGGCCCTGCATCGTCACCACCGACGAGATTCCCGATCCGAACACGCTCACGATCCGCACGGTGCTCAACGGGCAGGTGATGCAGGACTGGAACACCGACGACATGATCTTCGATGTGCCGGCGATCATCGAATTCATGTCGGCGAGCATGCTGCTGCGGCCCGGCACCGTGATCCTCACCGGCACGCCCCACGGCGTCGGCTTCGCCCGCAAGCCGCCGGTCTTCCTCAGGCCCGGCGACGCCGTGACCGTGGAGATCGAGAAGATAGGCAGCCTCACCAATCCGGTGGTCGAGGAGCGCTGACCGGCGTTGGCATGATGTGCCATGCCGCCGTGCCGGCGATCCGGGCGGCAGCGTGTGCGGCGCGGATTCAGCGAAGTGGGTCGGTGGCCGCGCCGGCGAGCGCCGTCTGCGGCCGGCTTGCGGCAGCGTCCTGCTCGAGGGCGGCCAGACGGGCCGCGATGTCGGGGGCCGTGAGCCCGCGGGCCACGGCCTGCCGGTAGCTTTCGAGCGCGTCGGTGGGCCGGCCGAGCGCCTCCTGCGCCATGCCCTCCAGGGCGAGCACCTGCGGCGGCGCCTGGTTGGGCCCGTAGCTCTCGCCCAGTACCGCCAGCGTGGAGAGGGCCCGCTGCGGGCGGTCGAGCCTGCGGTAGATCTCCGCCGTGTCGAGCAGGAGATCGCGGTCGTCGGGGGCGAGCGCCAACGCCCGGTGAAAATCGGCGAGCGCCTCCTCGGCCCGACCGCGGGCCAGCGCGACCTGCCCCTGCAGCCGCCAGGCGTCGGCGGACCGCGGTGCCGACCGCACCGCCTCGCGCGCGAGTCGGTCGGCGTCGTCGAGCAGGCCGAGCTCCAGGTACATCCGCCCGCCGTCGATGCAGATGCCGACGTCGCCGGGCGAGAGTCGCAGCGCCTCCGCGATCTGCGTCACCGCCTCCATCCGCTCGCCGCGCTGCCAGAGCACGTCGGCATAGTGCCGCCGCGCGTCGACGTCGGTGGGGCAGTTCTTCACGGCACGTTCGAGCAGCCCCTCGGCGCGGAGCAGGTCCTTGCGATCGACGGCCGACAGCCCCTCGTTGCAGAGTCGGCGGGCGTCGGCCACGTTCTGCGACACCGCACCGGAGCGGTTCATCAGGCGGCACCCGGCCGTGCATGCCGAGACCGCCAGCGCCAGCGCGAACGCCTGCCGGGCGGCCGTGGCACCTGATCGGCGCGGGATGGCGGGAGCGGCTCGGGGCATGCGGGTGCATCCGGAGGGAGCCGGACGATACGGATATCTGCGGACGGAGACAATTCGCGTGCGGACGCTCGGGGGGCAGATCGGCGTTCGTGCCGTGCCGGCAGGCCGCTCTGGACATCCGCTTCCACAGACCTCCCGGATCGCGTGGATTGCCGGCCCGGCGCGCCGTCGCGGGGGATCGAGCCAGCGGGCTTTGGAGCGCTCTTGCCGTGCCCGACGGCCGTCCAGTACCTGCCTCCTGGCGGTTTCAGGGCCGGGGCGGCATGGCCGCCATTGCCCGGTCTTCCAGGTCCCCCAGAGCGTCCCCGTCGATGGGTTCTGCCCCTTCCCACATCCAGATCGGACGTTGGACTGCACGGGCGGCCATCGCGGGCGCCGCCCTGCTGGCGCTCATCGCGTGGGCGGGCTTCGAGGTGCACGACGAGGCGGTGCTGCGGCCGGCGCCGCGGGCCGTGCGGCTGGCCGTCGTGCCGTCCGACCAGGGGATCGCGGCCATGGAATACGTCGAGGGCTACGAGGCCGGCCTGCGGCGGGCCGCCGCCGACAATCGGCCGATGCTGGTGATCTTCCGGGCCGCATGGTGCCGCTGGTGCGCGGAACTCGCCCAAGGCCCCCTGACGGACCGCCGGTTGGTCGAACTGTCGCGGCACTTCGTGTGCGTGGTCGTCGATGCCGACCGGCACGCGGCCGACTGCAAGAGGTGCGGCATCAAGGAATTCCCCACGGTGCTGCTGGCCTCACCGGACGGCGAGGAACGCCGGCGCTGGACGGGCTGCCCCACCGTCGACGATCTGGTGACGGCGATGTCCGGCGGGCTGTCGACGTCGCGGATGGCGGCGGCCGACGCCGCAGGTGCTGACGCCACCCGGTGACGACGATAGGATGGCGGCCTTGGCGGCGGGCCCGATGGAACGCCACGCCACCAGGGCGGCGAGAGCGCCCCTCGGAACCAGCCCCCTGGGAAGAAGCCGCCGTGTCCTCACCAAAGCTCTCCTCCGCGGCCGAGGCGCCGCTTGCCGAGCGGAAGTTCCATGCCTATCCCTGGTGGAGCCCGCGGTTCTGGCACGGCATGCCGCTGGGCGTGTGGCTTCCGCTCGTGGCCGAGCACCATGCCCGCGCGAGCCTGACCAAGTGGGGGCTGATGGCCACGATCACGGGAGCCGCGGCGTTCAATTCCACCGCCGAGACCCTCTGTGCGGCACGCTTCCGCCGCCGGCTCCGGTCGCCCCCCGACACGCCGCCGCCCCTCTTCATCATCGGCCACTGGCGTTCGGGCACCACGCTCCTGCACGAGCTGCTGATGCTCGACGACCGCTTCTGCTGCCCCAACACCTACCAGTGCTTCGCCCCGGGGCACTTCCTGCTCACCGAGTGGTTCATGACGCGGGCCCTCGCCTGGATGATCCCGGCGAAGCGGCCGATGGACGACGTGGCCGCGGGCTGGGACCGCCCGCAGGAGGACGAGTTCGCCCTGCTCAACATGGGCGCGCCCTCCCCCTACCGCCGCATGGCCTTTCCCGTCACGAGCCCCGCCGTTCCCGAGGCGCTCGACCTCGCGCGGCTGCCCCCCGCCGAGCTCGATCGCTGGCGCCGGTGCCTGCGGCGGTTCCTCGCGGCCCTGGCGGCGGCCGACCCGCGGCGGCCGGTGCTCAAGAGCCCGCCGCACACCGCCCGCGTCGGCGTGCTCGCGGAGATGTACCCGGAGTCCCGCTTCCTGCACGTCGTTCGCGATCCGTTCGTCGTGTTCTCTTCCACGATGCGGCTGTGGCGATCGCTGCACGAGGTGCAGAGCCTGCAGGTCGACCGCGGCGACACGCTCGAGCCCTACGTCTTCGCGGCCTTCGAGGAGATGTATGCGGCCTTCGACCGTGATCGGGCCGCCCTCGCGCCCGGCCGGCTGCACGAGATCCGCTACGAGGATCTGGTCGCCGATCCTGTCGCCCGGCTGGCGGAGGCGTACGAGCGGCTCGATCTCGGCGGGTTCGACCAGGTGCGGCCGACGCTCGAGGAGACGGCGCGGTCGATGAAGCAGTACCGCACCAACACCTACGTCAGCGATCCGCGGATCGTCGCGGAAATTTCGCGGCGCTGGGGGCCGTTCATCGAGCGCTACGGCTACGCGGCTCCGTCGTAGCCAGCGGCCCGGTACGGCTTAGTTGCCGGCCGGGGTGGCCGCCCCGGCGTCGGCCTGACCGCTCTCCGCGGCGAACTTGGCCTTTGTCCGCAGGGGGGCGAGCTGCGCACCCACCTCCTGCAGCATCATGAGTGGCTTCTTGCTGAGCGGCACGAACGAACCGATCGAAGTCGCGTCCGAGGGCCCGAACGGCGTCTCGATGATCACGTCGGGACCGAGCAGCGCGAGCACCTTGCCCTTGACCCGCTGGCCGGCCTGGCTCGCCCAGTCGCGAGAGCCCGAATTGGCCTGGAGCTGCTTGGCGGCCTTCTTCGGTTTCTCGGGGAGTGAGTCGGTGGCCTCGAGGACATAGTCGCGCATGCCCGAGATGTTGATCGCGTAGAGTCCGCCGGCGCTCGCGCGGTCCTCGCGCACCATCTCGAAGATCGGCTTCAATGCTGCCGTCAGTTTGGTTAGATCGTCCGCTGTCTGTGGCACCTTGAGGCCGTTGAGGGAGAGGAACGGACCCTTGTAGGCGGCGAGTGCAGTGAGCGCCTCCGGTGTGATGGAGGTGAGGCCGTCGAGCGACAGGATGCCCTCGGTGGTCGCCAGCACCGTGGCCATGTCGGTGTCGAGCGACGTGAGGCTGGAGAGATCGAGGTGCTTCCGCCCCTGGGCGAGCGTCTCGAAGAACGCCTTGTCGGGCACGCCCTTGCGGGCCGTCGATGGCGACTCGAGGACGAAGACGCCGGGGGCGTCGACGAAGGCGGTGAGCGGGAGCCCGGTCCGCATGCCCAGCCGGGTGTCCGGGGACAGCAACGGGAGCGCTTCGCGGACCCTGTCCACGATGGCCGCCGGAGAAGTCGTCGCCGCCTCCACACCCCGGGCGATCCGCTCCTTGTCCTTGGCAGAGCACAGCCCGCGATCCACCGCTTCGGCGAGGATCGCGTCGAGTTCCTTCACCGCCGCGGCCGCCTGGGCCTTTGCGTCGTCGCCCACCTCCAGCGCCGCCTGCCGCACGGCGGCCGCCAGCCGGACTACGGGCTTCTGATTCGCTGGGTACAGCCCTTCCACGCTGCATGTCACATGCTTCAGCTTGGGCAGCGAAAGCAGCGGACCCTGGTAGCCGAGGAGCGCGTCGGCGGCATCACGCGGCAACGACACCAGGCCGGTCAGTGCGAGTCCGTTGCCCGAGGCTGCCAGGGTCTTGGCGGCTCCCGCGTCGAGGGCTTCCAGCCCGTCGAATACGAGGTGTTTTTGTCCACCGGCCAGGATGGCCAGCGTGGCGGCGTCCGGAGCCGCCGCACCGCCGATGGTGAACGTGCCGGAAGACGCTACGACCGCGGCCGCCAGCGCCGCCCCGGGCGGATCGGAGGTGGTGGCGGCTCGTGCGGCGGCGAGGGAGAGCTTCGGCCCGGCGTAGGCGTTCAGCGCACCGGCCTGCTCTGCGGACACATCAACAATGCCGTCCAGCGACAGCGGGGTGGTGCACGTGGCGAGGATCTTCAGGAGTTCGATGTCTGGCGCTGTGGCGAGCGGGAACGATAGCGCCTTCTTTCCCGGGGCCAGCGCCGAGGCCAGTTCCGGCGCCGGCTGCTCGAGCCCGGCGAACACCAGGTGGCCCGCTCCGCCCGCCATCGCCGACAGCCAGGCGGGAGGATGCTGCTGCCATTCGTCCGGCGACCAGAAGCGCAGCGTGCCGTCGTGTTTTGCGATGGCCGAGCAGGCAGCCTCGTCGAGGTCGCACGGAGCGTAGACATCGCTCTCCGCCTCGCGTGCCTGCAGCAGTTCCGACAGCGCCTGCACGTCGAGCCGCTCCGGCTGGATGAGCAGGGAGAAGGGCTTGGCCGCGGCCGCGGCCTGATCCTTGCACGAGACCGTCCGCAGGAGACCGTCGTCCACGCGGAGTTCTGTCGTGCGCGGCAGCCGTGTCACGGCGTCGAGAAATCGCGGCCCGCCCGCGCGGTCGAGGCCGGCGGTTTTTTCGTCGGTCGAAGAGAGACGGGCGCGGATCTGGAACTTGGCCGAGCCGCGGAATGACTTGGGTAGGGGATACGAGGCGTCGGCCTCCCACTTGCTGCCGCCGCGGTCGGCGGCGAGCAGGAAGAGCCGCGTCCAATTCTCGCCGTCCTTCGAGATCTCGACGTCGATCGTCGCCTTGGGGCTCGTGATTCGCGCCGGCACCCTCAGGATTCCGGCGCCGAGCGGGAAGGGCAGTTTCTGGCGGAGCGTTACCGTGCCCTCCTTCACGTCGGGGGACAGTCCGATGAACGACTCGCCTCCTGTGAGCACCCGGGGCGCCGTGCCCGCGTGCGAGCACGCCTCCTCGCCGAGCGAGTGCGTCGAGTCGAGCATGATCAGGGACCCGCCGAGATTCGGCATGCGCTTGGTCGTCATCCTGTCCGCTGCCAGCTTGGTGACCACCGCCGCCAACTGCGTGCGGTGCGACTTGATCGCCTCCGCCAGTGCGGTGACGGTGCTCGCCGGAGCCTCGACCTCGGTCATGCCCTTCTTGAACACGGGAGGCGAGTAGTCGAACGCCTGCTGGCACTCGGCGATCTCCGGCGTGTCGTCGTAACAGACGAGTCCCGGCACCGGCGTCGTCGTGTCGCCGGCGGGAATGTCGGCCGCCGACGCGTTGGACCACACCTTCGCCAGCAGCGGCAGGTAGGGCACGTAGGTCGTCGCGCCCTCCGGCCGCTGGCACCAGAAGTCGACGACCCGCACCCCGGCCTCGCCGTTCTTCGTCGACGCGGCCGCGGGGTCGGCGAGCAGTTGATTGAGCCGCGAGCGGAAGACCGCGCTCGTGCCCGACAGCGTGATCGACTTCACCTTTCCGGTCGACCGGAAGATACCGTGGTCGATGCCGACGATGCCCTTCTCGCCGACCTGCGGCGGCACGTAGAGCCGCAGCCGGCAGACGGGGTAGTCGGAGACTTTCGCGGCCAGCGTGTCGGCATCGACGGGCTTCGCCGCGACGAGCTTCGTATAGACCTCGGCGACCAGCTTGGCGTCCTTGGGCGGCGGGTTGGGCTCGCTGGCGGGGGGAGGAGCGGCGCCGGGCGGACCGCCAGGTGGCGGCGGCTGGCCGATGGAGGTCGACGCGCACGCCAGAACCAGGAGGACGGATCGGAGCAGGCCGCGGCAGGTGTGGGTCGTGTAGATCATGGATGGTTCGACGAGACGGTGTTCGACGAGACTCCCCTGAGGACCGCGCAGCCGCGCGTCATCACATTCTATCGCGAAGCCGCTGCGGATCGCAGCCCGGCGGCGGAATCCGCGGCCGCGGGCCGGGGATGGGCGGTGGTGGCGCCGGCCCGACGCTGCATCAGCCGCACCTGCGGCGCCGCCTGCATGCTCCGGGCCTCGTCCGCATATTCCTGCGGGGTCATGCGGATGCGACGCTCGAAACGCAGCCGCGCCATGATCCATTGGCCGGCGGCCAGCACCACAGACCCGGCCGCGACGGCGACGAGGGCGCGACGCATGGGAAGCATGAGCAGTTCGGGCTCGGCCGCGGCCGCCGGCTCCCCGAGCACGGCCACGAGCGGGCCCACGAAGAGGATCCCGACCGCGGTCACGGTGGCCAGTGCCGCGGCGCTCGTCGCCACGACGACGGCGGTGCGTGCCGAGAAGATCCGCGCGAGCCCCGCGATCAGGCTGATCCTGTCGAGCGACGGCGCCACCCGCGACGGCCTCCAGCCGCCGCCGTCGAGCAGCAGCCGCACCGCCAGGCCGACGACACCGGCCGCGACGATCACGGCCGCGGTGGGGACGAGCATCGCCAACGGGACCGCCGGGGCGGCCCGCGGGGCCGCCGAGCCGCCGTCGATCACGGCCGCGGTCAGTGCCCCCCGCATCATCTCGGTCGCCGCGGGGAAGGTGGCCCGCGCCCAGGCCGGCAGCAGCAGCACGGTCGTCGCCGCGGCGGCCGCCCAGGCCGGCTGGTGCGCCAGCGGCATGCCGCCCTGCCGACGGGCCAGTTCCCGGCGGCGGGGCGTCGCCGGGATCGTGCGGTCGTCCGCGTCTCCCATCGATTCACCTCGGCGCGAAGCAGTCGGCGATCGAGCCGAGCGTCATGGCGACGCCACCGTCCGTCCACGTCCGCAGCCCGAGCCACACGGCGGCCAGGAGCACGACCGCGGCCATTCCCTGCAGGAATCCCGCTCCCGGCGGCAGCGCCACCGTGCGCAGGCAGAAGACGGCGGCCAAGTGAAAGGCCAGCACAGCGGCCAGCGCGGGGATCGCCAGCGTCACGGCCAGCGAGATCGCCATGGCGGGCATGGCGATGGCGAGATCGAGGATCGAGCCCCCGGCCGACTGCATGCTGCCCACGGTGCCGACCGGCAGGTGGCGCACGCTGTCGACGAGGCCCCCGACGACGGTCAGCTGTCCGCCGGCAGCGACGAAGGCGGCCAGCCCGATCCACCACGCCAGCCTGGCGACGCCCGCCGACTGCGGATCGCCTGCCGCGGCGAAGTCGTCGGACCAGGACAGGCCCGAGACGCTGCCGAGGATCGCCCCGGCCCAGCCGGTGGCGGAGAGCAGTGCCGCCACGGCCGTGCCCATCACCAGGCCCACGAGCAGCTCCCCGGCCAGCACGACCGCCGGCCCCGCAGCCGGGTGCACCGCGTGCGCCTGCCAGGCCATGGGCACGGCGACGACGGCCAGCGCCGCGGCCAGCGCGATCCGGATCCGGACCGACGCGCCCTCGAGGATCGGCAGCGTGCCGGCGATGACCGCCGCCACCATCCGGAGGCAGACCCCCGTGGCGACGAGCATGTCGGCGGACGGCAGCGGGGTGATGGGCATGACGGGCGCTGCGGCTCAGCCGCTCCTCTCGGTGGATCGATACGACGACAGGCGTCGAGCGGGCGCGATCACGGCCCCGCCGCGGTGCGGAACATGTCGGCGAGCCGCTCGACCATCCAGGGCATCGTGATCAGGAGCGTGGCGGCCATGGCCACCAGCCGCGGCACGAAGCCGACGAGCGGTTCGTGGACGCCGGTCGCCGCCTGGACGAGTCCGACGACCGTGGCCACCGCGAAGCCCGCGCAGAGCACCGGCGCGATCACGATCAGGCCCGACAGGATCGCCTGCCTGACGAGTTCCACGAGTTCGCCGTCGTTCATCGGACCCTCCCGGGCCGGGGGTGTCGCGGGGTCACGAGGTCGCCTGCCGCATCCCGTCGAGCAGCGACCGCACCACCAGAGACCAGCCGTCCGCGGCCACGAACACCAGCAGCTTCAGCGGCAGCGACACCAGTGTCGGCGGCAGCATGACCAGCCCGGTCGACACCACGAGCGTCGCCACGAGCACGTCGAGCACCAGGAACGGCAGCAGGATCCGGAAGCCGATGGCGAAGGAGGTCTTCAGCTCGCTCACGAGGAACGCGGGCAGCAGCGTCTCGACCGGCACGTCGTCGTAGGTCGCCACGCGGGTGGGCGCCGAGGGATGCCGCGCGAGGAAGAAGAGCATCGTGTCTCGGTTGCCCGCTTGCTCGATCTGCGCCGCCATCCAGCGGCGCACCGGCAGGCTCCCCCGGTCGTATGCCGCGGCCAGTTCGATCCTGCCCTGCTGGTAGGGCTCGATGCCGTCGCGGTAGGCGGCGGTCCAGACCGGCCACATGACCAGCGCCGAGAGGAAGAGGGCCAGCGACGTGAGGATCTGGTTCGACGGCAGCTGCGCCGTGCCGAGACCCTGGCGGACGAGCGCCAGCACGATCGAGATCCGCACGAAGCACGTGGTCATCAGGAGCACGGCGGGCGCCAGGCTCGCCACGCCGAACATCAGCAGCGCCGGGAGGAGCGTGTCGAGCGAGCGGGTGCCGAGCAGCCGCACCGCCAGTGCCGCGGCTTCTCCTGCCTCACCCTGCGGACGCGCGGGCTGCGGCGCGGCCGTCCCCGCGACCGCGGGCTCGCCCGTCGCCGGGATCAGGCGGAGCGACGCCGGCTCCACCGCCGTCGCGGCCGGCTCCTCCGCGCAGGCCGATGCCAGGACGCATGCCGCCAGCAGTGCGGCCGCGGTCGCGCGGACGACGCCGAGCCGCATGGCCCGCCTCATGCGGCCTCCCGGCCGGTCCGCGGCGTCGCCGGCGGCGGTGCGGGCCGTTGATCGCTCCGCGCGGCGGCCCGCAGGGGCGGATGACTGCCGCGGCAGGCTGCGGCGATGCAGGCCGTGGCCTGCGGATCCGAGATCTCGGCGAGGGTCTGGCAGCCGCCCGTGGACACGCCGATGAGGAGCGTCTTGGGGCCGAACCGCACGATCCGCACCGCGTGCTGTCCGGCGAGTGGTGCCGTCCCGAGCACTTCGAACACGTCGGGCGGCAGTGTCGCCGTCTTGCGCCGCGACAGCCGCGAGGCGACGCCGACCGCGGCAAAGGCGGCGACGATCACGGCGAGCAGTTTCCAGTCGCCGATCCGCGGGGAAGCGGCGACGGGATCGTCTCCCGCGGAGCCCCTTGATCCGTCGAGCGGCAAGGCCGGCAGCACCTGGGGGGCCGGCCCCGCATGGCGGTGCGCCACCGATCGCGGCGTCGCGGACTCCGCGCCGCGGGCGGTCGGCTCGGACTGCGGGGCTGCGTCCGGCTCGGGCAGGACCGACTCCGGCGACGGCGGCACCGGGTCGGCGCCGGCAGCCCGCACGGTGCCGGCCGAGAGAGTCAGGCAGAGGAGCAGAGTCGCTGCCCGCGCGATGCCGGGGCGTTCCTGCGTCGCATGTCCTTCTTCGTGCGGATCGCCCGCCGCCGACCAGTCGATCCGCGGCGGGGCACGACGGGCGTGCATCCCGCTGTCTCCGGAGGAGTCGGCGCGCCCGCCGAGCATCCACAGCAGGGCCGCCAGCAGGCCGACGCTCACGCTCATGGTCGCCAGCCAGATCTGCCGCGGCACCTCGTCGAAGCGGCCGGCGGCGACCAGCGCGACGACCTCTTCGAGGCTCGCCGGCGACGCCTTGTCGCGGCTGCCGCCGTCGACGGCGGAGCTGGCGGCACGCGATGGCTGGTCGCGACGGCCGGCGAGCGGCCCCCCGATCGGAAACCCGGTGACGACGACGCGGCGGCGGGCGGGATCGCGGGTCGCCGGCAGCAGCGCGAGTACGTGCTGACGGATCCGTTCGGTCTCCTGGGTCTCGATGGCGAGCGGCTGGAGCAGCGGCTGCCCCGCCCGTTCGGCGGCGGCGCGGCAAGCGGCCTGGAAGTAGCTCTCGGGCACGGCGATCGAGACGAAGATGGCGTTCGGGGCCGCATCGGGCGGCTCCGGGGTCGCCCGCGGAGCGGCCGCGGGCGGCGGCACTGCTGCCACCGGCGCCGCCGGCTGGATCTCGGCGGGGGCGTTGGCGTCGGCGGCCCTCTGGAGCGGCACGGCGCCGCGGACGTCGACCACGGCCGGTGCGGGCGGCACCGGCGCCGCATCGCTCTCGGGCCCGGCGAACTCCACGGTGACGTCGACGGCGGCCCCCTTGATGAAGGAGATCGCCTGCCGCACCTTCGCGGCCAGGTGCCGCTCGTGGGCGATCCGGCGGGCCAGCGCCGGATCGGCCGCCGCCGCGGCCGACTCACGGTCGGCGTCGGCGTCGAGCGGTCCCGCGTGGACGCGGCCGCTGCGCAGGTCCGTGACCGCGACCCGCTCGGGCGTCAGCCCCGCGATCGACGAGCTCACCAGCACGCGGATCGCCTGCACCCGCGCCGGATCGAGCTCGGTGTCGGGCTGGGTGCGCACGTTCACGCTCGCCGTCTTGGCGGGCTGACCGTGGCCGGTGCCGTCAAACCCGCCGCGGCTCTCCGTGTCGTAGAGCACGGCCGCCCGCTCGATGCCGGGCATCGAACAGATCACCAGCGACAGCTCCTCCTGGGTCGCCACCCGCAGCAGCTCGTCCTGCACCGCCCTGCTCTGCCACGGACTGTTCTTCTCGAGGGCGCGGCGGAGGCTGCCGCCGAACTCGCGCGGCAACGCCTCGGCATCGACCAACGCCCGCATGTAGGCGCTCTGCCGGCTACGCGGCACCCACACCCGGCCGCCCTCGGTGCGGTGGTCGCCGAGCTGTGCCCGGTCGAAGGCGGCCTCCATGATGGCCATCTCCGACGACGGCAGCACCATCCCGGCGAGCAGCTCGACCTCCTCGCTGGCCGGCCTGTCGCGCAGCAGCCACACGGCCCAGCCGATCGACGCTGCGACGAGGCCCAGCGCGATCACCTGCGCCGGCGCGAGCGGCAGGGTGTGATGGCGAATCGACGATGAACCCAGCTGTGCGTCCATGCACTGCCCTTCGTGACGTGCGGCCGTGAAAAGACCGGTTGTGCGGCGACGTCCTCGTGGTGTGTCGGACCGCGGTGGTGCTCGGGCGGGTCAGGCGGCCAGCCGCTGTGCCTGACGACGCGGCAGGCGGAGCGTGACGGCCACGCCTCCCTCGGGGCAATCGACGGCGCAGACCGTGCCGCCGATCCGATCGGCCGCCGCCCGCACCGCAGCCAGCGCCAGCCCCGCCCCGGCGGGCGTCTCGTCGCCTTGGCCGGCGAGCCACGCGCGGACCTCCCGCGGGAGTCCGGCCCCGGAATCGGCGACCTCGATCTCGATGCAATCGTCCATGTCGACGCTTGTCACAAGCACTTCGCGCATCAGCGGGGCATCCCCCTCACGCTCGGCTCCCGCGGCCGACTCGACGGCCCGGCGCAGCAGCGATTCGAGGAGGCGGCGAAGCGGTGTGGCCGCGGCCGGGACGAGCTGCCCTCCGGGCGCATCGAGCGTCACGGCGACGGCGGGCAGGCCCCGCTCCCGGGCGGAGCGGCAGCAGTCGGCGACGATCGACGCGAGCAGGTCGCGGAGCGACGCGCCGTCGGGAACCAGGTGGCGGGAACGGGAGGGGAGCGACATCGTCGTGTTGCCTGTCACGAGGCGGAGAGCGAGTGGACGTTGGCCGGACTGCCGCAGACTTCGTCCATGACCCAGCGGTTCACGTCGGCCAGGACTCCACGGGCCAGGTCGTTGCGGCCGGGATAGATCCGCATGGCGAGCGACGCGCCGGCGGCGTGGAAGAGCCGCAGGGTGCGGTCCACGTGCGCGGCGCGGACGTCGTCGGCACCGCCCTGTCGGCAGCAGAGCAGCATCGGGAGGCGTCGCACCTCGGCGATCCGTGCGAACAGCCCCTCGTCGAGAGGAAACGGCCCGCCGATCGACACGACACCGGCGAAGGCGTCGGGATGCCGGCAGGCGATGCGAAACGCCTCGGTGCCGCCCGAACCACGGCCCACGAGGAAGACGCGTCGGCGATGGATCGAGAGCCGTTCGCGGACGCGGTCGATCGAGCGGAAGACCAGGTCGTCCCAGCCGAGCGTCGCCGGATCATCCGCCGCGGGCAGCGGCTGGATCGCGACGAAATTGCGGAGGCTCACCCGCGTCATCGTGCGGGCCAGATCGAATCGCTTGGCCGGCTCCTCCTCCGCCTGCCCGGGCAGCCAGACCAGCAGCGGGTAGTCGTAGCCGGGCTCGTACGCCAGCGGCGTGAAGAGGCGGTCGTCCCCGAGCCAGGCGGATGACCCGGCCACGGTGGCGACGGCCGGCCGTCGCCCAGCCGCACGGCGGCGGCCGCCCGAGGCCCGAAGATCCTGTTTCCGATGATCCTGTTTCCGTTCCGGAAGGCGGCTGCTCATCGGACACCTCTGGGCTGGGCCTCGTGCTCCGGCACGTGTTCGCGGCGAAAAACCGGGACGAACAGGCCGTTTCAGGCCCGGGGTTTGTAACGGAACCTCCCAGGGGCGGCAACGGCAGGATCACGCGGAGAAGCCCCGGGAGAGGCGGGGTAAGACGGGCAATCGGCGCAAGCGGGCCCGTGCCGTCGCGGCGGCATGGAAGAGGCGCCCTGTTGACCACGAAGCGACTCGGGCGGAACGCGGCCGCATCGGTCGGCCGTACGTGTCGCAGATGCGCTGCTCAGCTGGCTGTGGGAAAAGCCCTCCCTGGCCTTTCTCCACGAGAGCGAGCGGCGAAGAAGCCGATGTTTTTCGGCGCTCGCTGCCGCCGCCTCCAGCGGCGAATGAATGTATCCACGGCCTGTGAGGCCTGCGTCGCTCAGGCCTGGCGGTGGCCGGTGAGGCGGTCCATCGCGGCGACGAGCTCCTTCACAGCCGCGATGCTCTTATCGAGCGCAGCCCGCTCGTCGGGGAGCAGCTTCAACTCGATGATCCGCTCCACGCCGCCACTGCCGAGCACCACCGGCACGCCGACGAAGTACCCCCCCACGCCGTATTCCTTGCCGCAGTAGGCGGCGCACGGCACGAGCCGCTTCTTGTCCTTCACGACCGCCTCGACCATCTGGGTCGTGGCGGCGGCTGGGGCGTAGTAGGCACTGCCCGTCTTCAGGAGTCCGACGATCTCGGCGCCGCCGTTGCGGGCGCGGGTGACGATGGCGTCGAGACGCTCCTGGGGGACGAGCTGCGTGACCGGGATGCCGCCGACGCTCGTGCAGCTGGGCACCGGCACCATCGTGTCACCGTGCCCGCCGAGCAGCATCGCCGAGATGTCCTCCACGCTGACGTCGAGCTCCATGGCGAGGAACGCCCGGTACCGCGCGGTGTCGAGGATGCCGGCCTGGCCGAGCACGCGGGCCGGCGGGAACCCGGTCACCTGGAACGTCCGCTGCACCATCGCGTCGAGCGGGTTGCTCACGACGATGACCACGGCCTGCGGGCTGGTTTCCTTGATCTTCGCCGCCACGTCGCCCACGATCTTGGCGTTTGTCGAGAGCAGGTCGTCGCGGCTCATGCCGGGCTTGCGGGCGATGCCGGCGGTGACGACGACCACGTCGCTGCCGGCCGTGTCGGCCCAGTCGGTGGTGCCCGTCAGGCGGGCGTCGTAGCCGACGATCGGCGCCGCCTGGAACAGGTCGAGCGCCTTGCCGGCCGGCATCCCCTCGGTGGCCGGGATGTCGAGCAGGACGATGTCGCCGAGCTCCGCGGCGGCGCACCAGTGAGCGGTCGTCGCCCCGACGTTGCCGGCACCGATGATGGAAATTTTTGCGCGTCGCATGATCGCTGTTCCTTGTGTGGGCGTGGTGGGGGGAATCTGCCGCAGCCGCGCGGGAAGGCGGGCCGTCGCGCGGCCGGGCTCGAAACCGGAGGTTTTCGCGGCCGCCCGCATCGGCGGCAAGTCCCGCGGGCAAAACGCCGCTGAAACGCCGGAATGCCGGCATGTATAGAGGGAGGCGAGGGGCGGGAGCGGATGATCGGCGTCCGGCTCACGGCTCCCGCAGGTCGATGCGGTCGGGCAGGCCGCCGCGGGTGCGCCGGTCGTGGCGGCGGGAGTCGCGGGAGAACGACCAGGCGGCGAACGCGAGCGCGAGGCCCACGATGGCGGCGAGCCCGAGAAAGGCCCAGCCGAGCATGTTGGTCGCGCTGGCCGGGTTCGGCGCCGGCAGCCAGGCGGGCTGCCGGCCGATGATCAACGCCGTCTCCCGGCGCTGATCCTTCTGCACCTCGTCCCCCTGCGACGACGTGATCCGCAGATCCTGGAGCGGATAGCCGTAACGCTTGAAGGCGAAGCCCGACACCCGCACCCGCTCGCCGATCCGCTGGCCGGTCGGCATGCCCGGCGGCAGCGACCGCATGCAGCAGACGATCGGGTAGTCCTGCTGCAGCCGCTCGTTCACCTTGATCAGCGGCGTCGGCACGAAGACGAACAGCTCCCAATAGTGGTCCGTGCCGAGCTGCTGGCGCCGCCGGGGGTCGTCCACCGCGATGCGGGTCGCGCGGCGGGCCACGCCCTCGATCGTGACCATCTCGCCACGATGCGACTCGATCCAGCGCTGGCCGGGATCGATGAGCGGGACGACGTCGTCCAGCGGGCCGGTCGGGGGCTCGGCCGGTTCGACACGGCCGGCCGCTGCGAGCGTCGCGTAGAACGCCTCGGTGTCGCCCGCGACCAGCTTCTGGCCGTCCTCGACCGAGTCGAACAGGCCGTAGTCCATGCCCAGCTCGCCGAGCGGCGTGGCCGGCTGCCAGGCCACCCGTGCGGCCGCCACCAGCAGCCGGGGGCCGGTCGCGGGCGCGGACGCCGGTCCGCCCTCCTCCGCCAGCGGCAGGCCCACGGTGGTCGCCGGCTCGTCGATCGGCCGGCCGCGCGGCCAGGCCCGCGGAACATGGTCGGCGATTACGTCGACGGTGGTGCCCGCAGCCGTCACGATCCGTACCACGTCGAGTTCCTTCCGGCCGGCAAGCTCCGCCTGCCCGGCGGGCAGCGGCACGGCGGTCACGAACCCGGCGCGGCCCGCGATCCGCACCAGCCGGTCCTGCACCCGCGCGTCTGGGGCGAGCTCGTCGACCGGCACCGCGTTGCCGGCCCACTGCTCGGCGAGCGTGGCCGGCGCCCGCGTCAATCGGGCCAGCACCCGCAGCGTGGCCTCCTGCTTCGCGTCGCTCCAAGCCCCCGGCTCCTCCAGCACGGCACGAGCCTGGCGGTCGATCTTCCAGGTGGCGAGGTAGTCGTCGAGCGACGAGGCCCAGACCGACCCGGCCGCGGCCAGCACGGCGACGGCCGTGGCGATGCGGAGGAGAGCGCAGAGAGCGGTCCGGTTGTCGCGTGCGGGGTGGTGTGCCGCGTTCATCGCGCTGGCTCCCTGGGTGATCGGGGGCATGGTGATCGGGGACATGGTGAGCATCGGGGGCATGACGGAGACGACGCGTGGCGGCGCGCGAGCACACCCGACGCGGGACGGCCCGCCGTCGCGGCCAGTGCCGCCGCAGCCGCCCGCCTCGTCAAGGTTCGCGGTTTCGAGCCGCATCGGCAAGCCGGCGCAGCGATTCCTCCGTGGAGCAGGCCTCCACGTCGGCCAGCGCGGTGGCGAGGTCACGCGGTTCCGCCGGAGGACGGCGCTGGGATGGGCCGCCACCCGCGGCCCGGATGCCCGCGAGCGTGAGCAGGACAATCGCCGCGATCGTGAGCAGGGCGGCGGTGCCGATCGGGTCGTTCCCGCGTCGGCCGGCGGGCTGCTGCCGCCAGGCGGGCTCGAGGGCGAGCACGAGCGGCGCGAGCCGCACGGCGTCGGTCGCGGCGTATGCCCAGCGCTTGAAGAAGTAGCCCACCACCTCGACCGGTTCACGGATCGACGGGCCCTCGGGAATCCGTGGAGGCACCTGCAGGAAGTAGACCACGATCGGCGAAGGGGGGCCGCCCTCGGGCTCCAGCCATCCCTGCCAGTAGTCGGCGAAGCCGTACGGGTTGGGCGGGGCTGCGAGCTTCTCGAGCCGGCGCAGCGTGCCGCGAAACCGGACCAGCCGGCCGCGGAAGCTCGTCGGTTGGCCGAAGAGCTCGGCGAAGCTCACCGCCTGTGCGGCGGACCGCGGCGGCGGGCCGGACTCGGCCGAGCGGAGCGTCGTCAGGATCTGGAACCACGCATCCTCGTCGGCGGCCCGGAAGACCGTGTCGTCCCGCACCTTCGCCAGCGCCTCGGCCGACGCGGCCAGCCCGCGTTCTTCCGGCAGCGTGGCCGGCTGTTCCCGGTCCATCTCGATCATCACCGATTCGGCGTCCGGTGCCTCGCCGCGGATCGCCGCCACCCGCGTGTCGACCTGCGGCGGCGACGGTGCCGCCGGTCGGCCGAACCACTGCCGCTCGACCCAGCCGAGCGCGAGCATCACGAGCATGGCGGGCGGCATGAAGAGCCAGAAGATCCGCCGGTTTTCCCGCCGGGAGAGGAAGTTGCGGGGGCCGTCGCCGCGCCGTGCGCCACTGTCGCGCGGGGGGGCGACCGGCGCGGATGGCGACGGCTCGTCGGTCACGGCACCGCCGCCGTCGGAGGGGACGCGACGCCCTGCCCGCCGCCGAGCCGCGGCTCCGCCACGAAGTCGGGCGGCACGGCGTCGGACGACTGTCGCTGCCGGCGCATCTCGCGCCAGACGTAGATGCCGAACGAGCCGACGAGCGTGAACGGCATCGCCAGCATCAGCAGAATGCTGTAGAAGTAGCCGCGGGCGACGTTCAGGCCCTCCGGGTCGGTCGTGTTGACCGCGTCCTTGCAGTTCGGGCAGCCGAGGGCCTCGGACCCCGCGGCCACGCAGAGCAGCAGCACGGCCGCGGCGAGCAGGCCGCGCGACGTCGGCGAACGGAGGATGTGGAGGGCTCGTTTCGCCATCTCGAGCATGGTTCGCCTCGTCTCCCCGCGTCGTGCCTCCGGCATGCCGGCGACGGCCGCCGAGCCTGCATCACCCAGCACGTCTGATTCAATCATAGGCTCCCGTGCCGCGTCGACCAACGTGCCGCTCGTCATCCCTGTCGACGTCTCTCCATCGACGGGCCGGACGGTCAGCCTGCCGCCGGGATGGGGACGGCCCCGGGGAACAGGTGGTAGAGCATCAGGTAGATCACGACGCCGGTCACCGAGACGTACAGCCAGATCGGCAGTGCGATCCGTCCGAGCCGGCGGTGCGCTTCGAAACGGCCCCGCCACGCCAGTGCGAACATCGAGATCGCCAGCACGGGCACCGCGACGGCCAGCAGGATGTGTGAGATCAGGATCGTGAAGTAGACCGTGCGGGCCATCCCCTGCCCCGCGAAGGGCACGTGCCCCACGACGGCGTGGTACGACAGGTAGCAGGCCAGGAAGAGCGTCGACACGCCGAACGCCGCCACCATCGCCTTGCGATGCGTGCGAACGTCGCCACGGCGGATGGCCGCCCAGCCGTACACGAGCAGGATCGTCGCCAGCGCGTTGAGCGAGGCATTGACGGCGGGCAGCGCGCGGGCCGCTTCGACGAGGCTCATGGACGGACCTCCTCCCCGGGGGCGGCGGCGTCCGCGGGCTCGTCGAGCACCTCGCGGATCAGCTTCTCCAGCAGCTTCACGCGGTCGGGCTGCAGCAGGTGGTAGCTGCCGCGCAGCCGTCCCTGCCGGTCGAAGACGACGCCCCGTTCCGAGTGCACGCCCACTTCCGCCGGCAACAGGAGGGTGCCGTTGGCGAGCTCTTTGATCGTGGCCATGTCGCCGGTGAGGAACTTCCAGCGGCCCGCGTCGGCCTCGAAACGCTCGGCGTAGCGACGCAGCGCCTCCGGCGTGTCATTTTCCGGATCGCAGGTCACGCTGACGGCGACGAAATCGGGATCGGGAATGGCCCGCAGGATGTCGGCGATCGCCTGGTTCTCGCGGAAGCACGGGCCGGGGCAGTTGGCGAAGAACACGCTTGCCAGCCAGACCTTGCCGCGAAGCGCAGCGGAATCGAACGGGGTGCCGTCGCGCTCGGTGAGCAGGAACCGCGCCGCCGGCGCGCCCGGCTCCATCCGCGCCGGCGCCGGTTGTGGAGCGGATTCGCGGACGCGCGGCACGGCCTCGACCGCAGCGGGCCGGCCACAGCCGAGACAGGCCGGGGTGACGCACGCGATCACGACTGCGGCAAGAATGCCACGCGAGACACTGACGTCTTTGCTGGACAACGTTTCACTGTGGGCCATGGACGGCCGTGTTTCGTGTGGATCAGGCATCCCCTCCGACGGCCCGGACGGCCGTCGCGAGGTTCCCAGCGAAAACGGCCAGGATGGCCGTGTTTCGCGTGTATCAAGTGTGTGACTCGACGGCCCGGACGGCCGTCGCGAGGTTCCCAGCGAAAACGGCCAGGATGGCCGTGTTTCGCGTGTATTCAGTGCCCCGCCGGTTGCTCGAGCGCCTTCGCCTCGCCGGCCTGCTCCATAAGCCGCACGTCGGAGCCCCGCGCCATGTGCAGCGCCCGCTCCTGAGAAACCATCCGGTTCCGCAGGCCGATGTCGGGGATGAGCATGATCGCCAGAAACAGCGCCATCATGGCGGCGGGGATCGTGAGCACGTACTTCCAGTTCGCCTCCCACCAGACGTGCATGAAGCACAGGATCACGAGCATCGCCTTCGTGCACGAGACCGCCATCATGAAGGTCCAGCCCACCTGCGGCTGGTCCCGCCAGGGCCAGGCCGGCGAGTAGGTGAAGAACGACATCGTCGTCAGGCCGCAGAGGGCGAGGAACACGAGCAGGTACTTGCCCAGCCCGCCGTGGGAGTGGTGGTCGCCGTGTCCGCCGTGCTCCGCCTCGATCGCGTGCTGCAGCGTCTCGTCGGCGGACGCGCCGGGCCGGGTGACGGGGCCGTGGGGGTCGTGGTCGGACATCATGAGCCTCAAAAGAGGTAGAGGAGCGGGAAGAGGAAGATCCACACGAGATCGACGAAGTGCCAGTAGAGGCCGATGTTCTCGATCGCCCCGGCCCGCTTGGCATTGAGCGTCCAGGTGAGCATGATCGCGAACACGAGCAGTCCCACGCCGACGTGGATCGCGTGGAAGCCCGTGAGCAGGAAGTAGGTGCTGGCCCACATGTTGCCGCCGGGAATGACGGTGGGCAGCCTCAGCCACGGGAAGACGTCGTTGAGGCCGCTGGCGTGGCCACCGTGCCCTCCGCCGTGGTCGCTCCCGGAGCCCTCCGTCGGCAGCGGCATCACCTGGTCGGCGACGACGGCGAGGTCGAAGGCCTGCTGGTCGGGGCTCGCCACCATCTTGCGGATCTGCTGGAGCCGGCCGCGGGCCGCGACCTGCTCGGCGGTCAGCTTGTCGGCGGGCGTGTCGTCGAGTTCCTTGAGCCTGTCGATGATCGCCGGCTCGCCGAGCCTGGCCCGGACGGCGGAGCCGTAGTAGAGATCGGGCCGCTCGTAGATGCGGCTGTGGGGCATCGCCGGGTAGATGCCGTGCGAGAACTTGGCCGCGTACTCGTAGCCCTTCACGCCGAGGAAGAGCGTTCCGAGCAGGAGGGTCAGCAGCATCCAGATCTTCGCCACGCTCGCCTTGTTGGCCCGCGCGGACTCGAGGGCGAGAACGATGGTGACGCTCGAGCAGATCAGCACGAAGGTGTTGAACGCCCCGATCGGCTCCGACAGGTGCACGTGATGCGGCTTGGGCCAGACGGGGGCGCCGAACCGCAGCACGACGTAGCTGCCCAGCAGCGCCGCGAAGAACATGATCTCCGTCGACAAGAACAGCCACATGATCAGCTTGCCGCGAGTGAGCGGCAGCCCGGGCTGGTACTGCAGTGTGATGTGCCCGTGGTGGCCGTCGTCGTGACCGTGACCGTGGCCGTCGTGGCCGTGGGAAGCCGTGATCGCTGAGGCGGACATGAGCAGGTCGCTTTCCGGAGGTCGTTCGTGGAGCGTGGAGGAGGTCAGGACGGCGTGCCGAGCACGACCGCGGCCGTGAGCAGCGCGAGCAGGGAGCCGAGGGAGGTGAACAGGAGCACGCGGGCCGACGCGTCGTCGCGGCGGATCGCGAAACTGACGGTGGCGACAGCATAGGCGACCGCGGCGATCGCCGCAGCCAGGAAGAGCCTGACGCTGCCGGAGGGCACGGCCAGCACCAGGCTCACCGGGATCATCGCCAGCGCGGCGGCCAGCGATTGCGCCGCCGCCCGCAGGCCCGAGGGATCGTCGACGGTGAGCATCCGCAGCCCGGCGGCCGCGTACTGCCGCCGGTAGAGCCAGGCGATCGCCATGAAGTGCGGGAACTGCCAGAGGTAGAGCACGGTGGCCAGCGCCGCCACGGCGAGCGTTCCCGCCGCGTCGCCGGCAGCCAGTCGCCGCGGGCCGTCGGCGGCCAGCCATCCGATCGCGACGGGCAACGCTCCGGCCACGGCGCCGACTGCGGTGTTGAGCGGCGTGGTCTTTTTCAGCGGCGTGTAGACGACGACGTAGAGCAGCCACGTGGCAAGTGCGGCCGCGGCCGGCGGCCAGCCGCAGACCCGCGTCTGGATGGCGAGGCCGGCTGCGAGCAGCACCGCCGCCGCCGCGACGGCCGGCTCCACGGCCAGGCGACCGCTGGCGATCGGACGCCGCGCCGTGCGGGGCATCAGCCGATCGGTGGCACGCTCGACGATCTGGTTCGCGATGCTCGAGCTTGCGGCGACGAGCGCCGTGCCGAGCAGGAGCCAGCCGATCGTGCCGGCCGGCAGCCGGTCGGCGCCGGCGGTGATCCAGGCCGCTGCCCACACGGTCGCGAGGACCATCAGCGCGATCCGCGGCCGCACGAGCTGCGAGCCGTCGGCCCAGCAGGCGGCGAATCCACGGGGTACCGTCAGCGACTCGGCGTCGACCGGCAGCGCAGCCGCGGGGATGGCGACGGGGACGGGCGCGAGCACGGGGGGCGGGCTCATGCGAAGGCCCTTTCCATCTCGACGTCGCCCGGAAGCCGGCGACGGTCGCCGTGGGACGCCAGTCCGCCGCCGATGATCCAGAGCACGACCGACGAGCCGAGGATTGCCATGCCGAGCAGCACGTGGCCGGTGACGATCATCGCGCCGCTCGTGCTCCGGGCGACGACGGCCCGTGTGGGCTGCCAATCGACGGGGAGGAGGCCCGAGGGAAGCCCCCAGGAGGCGACCCAGGCGCCGCAGCCGAGAACCACCTGGGCGACGACGAACGCGGCGATCAGCCATGACCACGTCCGTGTCGACGCGGTGGCGGAGGCATTGGCCCAGGCGAGCACCAGGGCGATTGCAGCCACGATGGCCGCACCAGCCACGTGCACGCCGACGAGCCAACGGAAGGTGAACGGATCGACGGTGGCATCCAGGTGCCGCAGTTGGGCGCCGGCCACGAGCTGCAGGTAGGAGGCGATCACGAGGCCGGCTGCGGCCGTCGAGGCCACGATCGCCCGGGCACTGGGAGGCTCGGGGGAGGGCCGCCCCGGGCCTTGGACCGACTGCGGCCGGGTGGCGGTCGCGATCGCCACCGCCACGGCGAAGAACAGCGGGCCGGTGCAGGCGTGCACCTTCGCCACCGTCTTGTCGTCGAGCAGCACCCTCGCGCCGCCGAGGAGCCCCTGCACCACCACGAGCGCCACCGCCGCCACCGCCAGCCAGCGGACGGCGGGCGATGCCTGCCCGCGCCAGGCGACTGCGACGAGCACGAGCGTCACGATGCCCGTGGCCGCGCCGAGGAGCCGGTGGCCGTGCTCGAGGAACAGGTCCCAGGGACCGTGGAGCCACTCGGTCAGTGGAAACAGGAACATGTTGTGGCCGTAGGTGCCCGGCCAGTCGGGCACCGCCATCGCCGCCTCATAGGTCGTGACGAGCGCCCCGAACGACAGCAGCACCGCCGTCACCGCGACGAGCAGGCACGCAATCGCGTGCGGCCAGTTGAAGGAGCGGCGTGTCATGGGGGCGTGGTCGGTCGGCTCGATGGTCGAACGTCTGTTGTCTCGCAACTCTCTCGCAGCCGCTCGTTGGCCGCCTCATCCAGCACGGCTGCCTCAAGTCTCTCGCAGCCGCCTCATCCAGCACGGCTGCCTCAAGTCTCTCGCAGCCGCCGGGACGGCTGCCTCAAGTCTCTCGCAGCCGCCGGGACGGCTGCCTCAAGTCTCTCGCAGCCGCCGGGACGGCTGCCTCAAGTCTCTCGCAGCCGCCGGGACGGCTGCCTCAATCAGTGCGACGCCGCCGCAGCAGCCGCCGCGGCCGCGTTCGGAGGATCGGTCTGCATCAGGTGGTCCTTCTCGACGCCCGGCACCGAGTATTCGTACGGCCCGCGGTAGACCACGGGCTGGAAGTCGAAGTTGCCGTGGCCAGGAGGGCTCGGCGCGGTCCACTCGAGCGTGTTGGCGTTCCACGGATTCCGGCCTGCGACCGGGCCGAAGAACATGCTCCAGAAGAAGTTGATCGCGAAGATGATCTGGCACGACACCATGCCGATGGCGCACCACGTCATGAACGCGTTGAGCGGCTGCAGGTGGTGGAACGTCTCGTAGTGGTATGCATCGGCGAGCCGCCGCGGGAAGCCCACGGCGCCGAGGATGTGCATCGTGAAGAACGTGCCGTTGAGGAAGATGAAGGTCAGGAAGAAGTGGGCCTTCCCCCAGAACTCGTTCATCGTGCGGCCGAACATCTTCGGGAACCAGAAGTAGATCGCCGCCCACACTCCCATCGCCGTGCCGGCGAAGAGCACGTAGTGGAAGTGCGCCACGATGAAGTAGGTGTCGTGGATGAAGATGTCGACCGGGGTGGCGGCCATGAAGATGCCCGACAGGCCGCCGATGATGAACATCGAGACGAACGAGAGTGCGAAGAGCATCGACGTCGTGAACTCGATCTTTCCACCCCACAGAGTGCCGAGCCAGTTGAACGTCTTCACGGCGCTCGGCAGGGCGATCATCATCGTCGACACCATGAAGGTGATGCCCAGCGCCGGGTTCATGCCCGACATGAACATGTGGTGGCCCCAGACGATGAACCCGAGGCCGGCGATGCCGGCGACCGAGTAGACCATCGGCCGATAGCCGAACAGCGGCTTGCGGGCGAAGACGGTGAGGATGTCGCTCACCATGCCCATCGCCGGCAGGATCATGATGTAGACGGCCGGGTGGCTGTAGAACCAGAAGAGGTGCTGCCAGAGGAGCGGTTGGCCGCCGCCGGCGCCGGCGATCGCGTTGTTGACGACGTTCCCCTCGGGCGAGAAGAAGCCGGTGCCGAACATGCGGTCCGCCAGTTGCATGAAGCCGGCCGCCGTGAGCACGGGGAGGGCGAAGGCCTGGAGGATGGCGGTGATGAACATGCCCCAGATCGTCATCGGCAGGCGAAACATCGTCATGCCCGGCGCCCGCATGAGGATGATCGTGGTCATGTAGTTGACGCTGCCGAGCATGCTCGAAACGCCCACAAAGGTGAGGCCGAGCAGCCAGAGCGTCTGCCCCATGCCGCTGGAGGGCGACGACGCGGGGTTCGTCGACAGTGTCGGGTAGCTCGTCCAGCCGCCCGAGGCGGCGCCGCCCTCGACGAAGAAGCTCGCACCGAAGCAGGCGAAGGCGGGCCACATGAACCAGTACGAAAGCATGTTGAGCGTGGGGAACGCCATGTCATCGGCGCCGATCATCAGCGGGATGAGGAAGTTGCCGAAGGCGCCCGCGAGGATCGGGATGATCACCAGGAAGATCATCACCGAGGCGTGCATCGTGAAGAGCATCGTGTAGAACTCGGGCGACATCTGGCCGCCCTGCTGCGCGAACAGCTTGCCGAGCACCGGCACGTCGGACCACGGCCAGGCGACCTGCCAGCGGACGGCGAGCGCCAAGAGCCCGCCGATGAGGAACCACAGCAGCGTGGAGAAGAGGAACTGCAGGCCGATGACCTTGTGGTCCTTGGAAAAGACGTAGGTCGAGAGGAATTCGGCCACCGGCCGCGGTTTGCGGGCCGGCGGCAGGCTCGTGGCCGTTCCGTGCGAGAGCGAGGAGGTCGTAGCGATGCTCATGGCAGTCTCTCCTGGGAGGCCTGACTGTGTGTTCGTAGGGGGCGGGGAGCGGGAAGGTTGCGGAGGTGCGATTCGATGCGGTCACTCGGCGGTGGAGGCGGCGACGTCCTCGGGAGCGGGCTGCGTCGCCTCCTGGCGGGCGTAGGTCTCCTCGAGCCAGCGGTCGAAGTCGGCACGGGATTCGACGGTGATGCGGCCCTTCATCTTGTAGTGGCCCCAGCCGCACAGCTCGGCACAGACGATGTCGAACTGTCCCGTCTCCTTCGCCTTGAACCAGACCGGAATCTTCATGCCCGGCACGGCGTCCTGCTTGATCCGCAGGTTGGGGAGGAAGAAGCTGTGGAGCACGTCCATGCTCTTGAGCTGGATGAGGACATCCTCGTCGACCGGCACGTGCAGGTCGTTCGTGAGGAACAGGTCGTCGCGGGTGCCCAGCACGCCGTCGCGGCCCGGATAGCGGAGCCGCCACTCGAACTGCCGCGCCACGACCTCCACGGTCGGTGCCATCGCGGGCCGACGCATCTTCACGTCGGCCCAGGTGTTCATCTGGTAGATCGCGAGGAAGAGCAGCGTGGCCGCCGGGATGATCGTCCACACTACCTCGAGCACGTGGCTGCCATGGATGTAGGTGGCGGGTCCCTTCACCTGCGATGCATCGTACTTCCAGATGAACCAAAAGAGCAGCATCTCCGTGACGATGAAGACCACGCCCGTGAGGACGAGGATGAACATGAACAGGCCGTCGATCGCGGGACCGTGCTCGGAGACGTCCTTCGGCAGCCAGATGTCGTAGGCGGGCGCCACGGCGAACGTGGCCACGCCCAGCACCGGCACGGCGAGGAACAGCAGAGACCAGAAGATTCCAGACAGTCGGCTCATGTCGATCGCTCCACCGTCGTGTTCGCGTGTCTCGGATCACCGCGGCCCGGCGGGGCCGTCGTCACCGTCTCGGATGTCTCTTGCTTGAACGTTTCTTGCGTGTCGTGTTTTCGCCGTCCGCCCCGCGGCGGCCGTGCCCGGCCGGGATTCCTCGACTCAGTACCGATCCTGTGCCACCATCGGTCGATCCGCCCCGAGTTCGCCGTCGAAGTCATAGGGCAGCGACTGGATGTAGTTGACGATGTGCCAGATGTCCTCCGGCGAGATGGTGCCCTTGGCGGCCGGCATCGGCGCGCCGTTGATGCCGGCGTGGATCCGGTAGTAGAGGTCGATCGGACGGCGACCGCCGCGGTAGACGCCCTGCCGCAGGTTTCGCGGCGGAATCGTCCGGGGCCTGAGCGCGTCGCCGGCGAGCACCTGCGAGAACTCGTTGGCCCAGGTCCGCTGCCCCGCGTCAAGGCCATTCTCGGACTCGCGGAGCTTCACCAGCTTGTTGGTGATCTTGTGGACGTTCTTGTTCCAGTCGTCGTAATCGTTGGCCTGACCGTCGCCGAGAGCGGTGGGGCCGTGGCACTTCACGCAGTTGGCCTTGTCGCCGTAGAAGAGCTCGCGCCCCTTGGCGATGGAGGCGGTCATGTCGAGGTCGGCAGGCATCACCGGCACCGGAATCTGTGCGGCCGCGGCTGCCTGCCACTTTTCCGCGATCGGCGTTAGGGTCTCGCCGACGAGGAACTCCTTCGTCTCCGGCAGAGTGCCCTGGGCGTCGTCGTCGAGCTCAAAGAACGCCCGCATGAGCGCCAGTTCGGTCTCGCCGCGGATGCTGAGGTATTTCACGTACTCGGCGAGCGCGTCGACCTGGGCCGCGCTCAGGAGTGCGAACGACGGCATCGACGTGCCGGGGATGCCGTTGTGGAGGATGCGCACGAGGTCGGCGTGCGTCGGCTTGTCGGCCCGCTCGGTGCTCTTGAACTTGAAAACGCCAGGCCGATAGTCGCGGGGGTAGGGGTTGAGGAATGCGGCCGTTGGGCCGAGACCGTCGCCGCTGATGCCGTGGCAGTGGGCACAGTGCTCGCGGTAGAGGCCGTTCTTGCGGCCCACGATGTCGCTGCGGACCGGGCCGGCGCACAGGTGCAACTTCGCCTCGTCGAGGCCCGTCTCGGGCAGCGCCACGGGATTGTCGGGCGTGCCGAACATGGCGAGGAGGATGGTGGCGACCTGCTTTCGCTGGGCAGGCGTGAGCGCCTGCTCGGCGGAGATCGAGTCCTTCTCGGCGGATGGCGCCGCAGCCTCCACCATGTTGGGACGGAAGGATGCCGGTGGCGTGGTGCCGCAACCGGTGGCGGCAAGCGCGAGACAAGCGGCGAGTGTCGCGGGCAGGATGCGGCAGGCAGAGAGGAGGTTCATAGGCTTGGTGGCGTGCAAAACGGGGAGCGGGGACGACGGTGTCACGTGCCGATCGCGGAGGCCGGCACCTCGAGGGCGCCGAGATCCTTGACCTCGTTTTCCTGGAGCTTGATCTGGAAGCGGCCCTTTGGCGTCCACTTCAGGTCGGGCTTGTCGATGCCCACCGCGCCGTTGGGGCCGCTGGAACGCTCGTGCCAGACCTGGAATTCGATGGTCTCGCCCGCGGGCAGGTCGGGGATGGTGAACGAGCCGTCCGCGGCGCTGACCGAGACGTAGCCGTCTTTCCGGAAGACGGCGTAGGCCTTCATCCACGGGTGGATGTTGCAGGTCACCATCGTCGGCATGCCGGTCTCGGAATCGGGCTTGAACAGCGTGCCGGCGCCGGCCGGAATGAGCTGATTGAAGCTCGTACCCGCGACGTTCGTGTTGTGGCCCACGGGGTCGCTGTTCTTCACGTCGATCGGCTGGCCGACGCGGGCGGCGAACACCGGCGTGAGGAATTCGCAGTTCTTCTGGTCGAACACCGGCGGGGTGCCGGAGGCGTCAGCCTCCTTCACGCGGCTGGTCTTACGGGCGAAGACCACGACGTTGGCGAGGCCCTTGCTGGACGGATCGACCAGCAGCGACCGGTCCAAGAGTTTCATGCCGCCCTTCGAGCAGACCTCGGTGTCCTTGTCGACGACGAGAGCCTTGGCCTGGCCGGGAGTGCCAGCAAACGTGAAGCGGCCCTTGAGCGTGGCCCAGCCCGTGCCGGTGGCAGCGGCCGTCCCGCCACCACCGCCGCCCGCCGAAGCGGCGACGAGGGTCGCACGAATCTTCTCAGCGGCCCCGGCGTCGGCGATTGGCGCGGCGAGACGCGTCGGGCCGCAGCCCTGGAGCATCACGAAACACGAGGCGACGAAAAGAACGGGAGGGAGCCTGGTCATGAGACGTCACTTCTGGAAGAGGGCCGGAGCCAGGGTCATGTCGCCGAGGTCGGTGCCCGCCGCGGCGACCTTCACCTTCTTGCGGCCCTTGGAGATCTTCTCGGTCTTGCCGCCGACGGTAACCTCGCCGATGTAGCCGGCCTTCTCGTGCCAGAACTGCAGTTCGACCTCGCCGGCCGGCACGTTCTTGATCTCGAAGCTGCCGTCGGCCTTCGAAACGGCGGCGTAGGGATTGGGCCGCACGAGCACCCAGGCCTTCATCCACGGATGGATGTTGCACGTTACCTGCGCGGGGATCGCCTCGTCGTTGGCGAACGTGATGCTCGACTCGCCGCCGGCCGGGATCAGGCTGTTGGACGGCGGGTTCTTGAGCGTGGCCACGTTGCTGTTGTGGCCGACGGTGTCGGAGTTCTTGAGGATGAACGGCTGTCCGGTCTGCACGAACGCGACGTGGGGGGTGAACCGGCAGTCCTTGTTGTCGAGGACGACCTTCTCGGTCTTGCCCGCGGCGGCGTCGGGATGGATCTTCACTTCCTTGTCACGCACGAATACGACCACGTTGCCGAGCCCCTTGTCGGAGCCGATGGAGAGTTCCTCATTGACGAGCTTGTGCTTGCCGCAGACCTCGACGTCCTTGTCTGCCTTGATCTCCGCGGCCGTCGGCGGCGTGCCCCCGAAGAGGAACCGCCCCTTGATCGTGCCCCATTCCTCGGCGCCGGCCGAGGCCGCACCGATGCCCAGAGCGAGGCCGGCGGCGAGGCCGGCGGCGCAGGTGGCGAGGCGGCGTGCGCATGTGCTGTTCGAACGAGTGGTCATGGTTCGCTCCGGTCGGGTGGTGCTGGACGTGGCTGGGGTTCGCCGTGCTGAGGGATAGCCAGGTGGATCGACTGCTGGATGCCGTCTCCCATCATGAATCAGTTTAGCGCCGTGGACGGCCCTCGGGAGGCTGACGCCTGCGGCGGAACCCGCCGTTCGGCAGGCGTTGTGTCGGGAACGGGCTGCTCGCCGGGAGACACGCTGGCAGCCGGCTGCTGCCCCTGCTGGGGGGCGGGCTGCTGCCGTAGGTAGGCCTCCAGCGACAGGCTCCGCTTGGCGAAGGCGTCGAAGTGCATGAGCAGATCCGTGAGGGCGTCTACCTGCTGCTCGCTCGTGCCCGCGTAGAGATCCTGGCTCACAGGCTTGTCGTACGGGATGTTCACCGGCATGCCGGTGTAGGGCAGGTAGCGCTTCGGATTGGCGATCCAATTGTGCACGTAGTCGGGCCGCAGCCGCTCGTGCACCCGCTCCAGCTGCGGCGCGAGCGCCTTCGGGTTGCCCGGCGGCGAGTAGCTGCCGACGAGGTGGCACTTCACGCAGTAGTTGTTGTTGGTGACGATCTTGAGCGCGCCCTCGAGGTGGCCGGGCTTGCCCTGCTCCGTCGCGGCGAGCGAGCTCTCGTCGAGACGCGGATCATAGACGTAGGGCGAGTCGGCGCCGTCGACGGCCGCGAAGTATTCGACCAGGGCGGCCGCCTCCGACGACTGGAAGTTGAACCGCGGCATCCGCAGCACGGCGGACGGCCGGATGGTCTGCGGGTTGAGCAGGAACTTGTGCAGCCAGCCGGACTGCACCTTCTTCCCCTCGCCCACAAGCGGCGGCGGCAGCCAGCCCCAGGCGTCGTCGGCCTTGACGTTCGGGTTGATCTGCTTCTCGTCGGCGATTACGACCGGGAACAGCAGGCGGGCGAGATCGCCGCCGCGGGAGGGATAGTGGGTGCCGGCCTTCACGGCATCGATCGGCACGACGACGTTCTGGCCGCCGACGATCCTGGGCTGGCCATCGACGAGCGCGTCGTGCCAGAGCATCACGGGCTGGTGCGGAGCCGCCTCGGTGTCTCCCTCCTCGATCGGGACGCCGTCCTCGTCGACGAACTGTGGCCGGCCGGTGGCCGGGTCGAGCACCGGCATGCCGACGAGCCGGGCGTGCCGCCTGCCCTGCCGGTCGACGGCGAGCGATTTCTGCACATCCTGGTCGGTGAAGTGCGGCGACAGGAACGGATAGTCCGCCACCTCGGAAGCATCGCCGAGGGAGCCCGGCTTGTAGCGGACGTCCCAGCGATCCATCTGCAGCGCATGACAGCCACCGCAGTTGTACTGTTCCGCGACCTTGAGGCCGTCGAGCCGGGCCTGCTCACGGGCGTCGGGCCGGCTCACGAATTGCGGTGCGGGCGGCTCCGCGACAAGCCCCAGCACGAAGGTCATCACCGCCTCCCGCTGCCGGTCGTCGAAAGGGAACTTCGGCATGCGGTAGCGCTCGTTATAGCTCTTGTTCTCCGCCTTCTTGTAGTCGTAGCTCCGCGGCGCCCGCAGCTTCTGCCAGAGGAAGCCCTCACGCTCGTGCGCGAGGAGCTTCTCGAGGAAGAAGCCGGTGTCGGAATCGACCGATTCGGGATTCAGGTGCGGGGTCTCGGTGGACGCGTAGGCCAGATCGGTGGCCAACGAATCGTCCTGCGGGGTGCCGTGGCCGTCCTTCTCCGCATGCGTCGCGGCGTGCCCTGGTTGCGTGCCGTGGGCTTGGGCATGGCCCGGAGCGTGGGCCTGCGCCTGGTGCTGAGCATGGGTCTTGTCGTGGGCATGCCCGTGGCCATGGCCATGGCCGTCGGCAAGCTGGTGCATGACGAAGTGCGAGACCTGCTCGAACGCGATCTTCGAGGGGTCCTTGCGGCCCCAGTCGGCCAGCGCCGCGCCGGCCGCCTTGGCGTCCTCGAACCCGGGGATGTCGTGGCAGGAGGCGCAGGCGAGCTTGGCGATGGTCTTCTTGCCGACGTAGTGCAGCAAGGTGGCGTCACGGTTCGCCGGCGCGAGGCCGAGCAGCATCTGTTCGTCCCCCTGGATCCGGGACTGGTCGGCCGAGAGTCCCGAGGCGAGCACCTCCTGGGCCTTGGTGGTGGGGAACCGTTCCTTGAGATACATCAGCGCCAGCTCGTCGAGCGCCTTGCGCTCGTCGTCCGTGAGCGAGGCGGCCGCCGGGATCTCGGTGGGCTTCCACTGCTCGGTCGACTGCAGCAGGTAGGCGGTCGCGTCGGCCGCAGGGTCGCTGACCTTGCCGTCGGCGAGCGTCACCGGCTCGAGGAGCACGTTGGGCATGATGGTCCGCGGATGGTAGCGGGCGGGCTCGCGGAGCCAGCTGTAGAGCCAGTCCTTGCCGCGCGGCAGGGAGGCGACCTTGGCTCCGATCCGCGACAGGTTCGGGCCGTGGGTGCTGGTCGCGGCCGGGAAGTCGGCGTGCTGGTGGCAGGCGAGGCACCCGCGCACCTCGACCACCTTCCTGCCCCTGACCACGTCGGGGGCGGCGGTGATGCCGTCGTAGGGCTTCACGTACTCGAACGGTTGGCTCGAGCGCTGCAGGTAGGCGATCATCGAGCGGATCTCGAGCGGCTCGTAGCGCATCGATTCCTCGAGTCCCTTCCCCTCGAGGTGCTCCCAGAGGCCGAAGAAGCGGGGCATCTTCGTGCTCGGGCGGAAGTCCTGGGGATTTCGCAGCCAGGAGTAAAGCCAGTCGAAGCCGACCTTGCTGGCGACGTGCCGCAGGCTCGGGCCGACCTTCGGCAGCGTTCCCGGCGTCTCGGGGTCCTTGAGCAGCACGGCGAGCTGATGCGAACGCGGCTGCAGTTTCGCGGCGTCGCCGGCGGCAGCGTCGCGCTCGAGCAATTCGCGGAGCCGCTCGCGCGACTGCCGACCGTCGGGACTCGAGCGGACTTCCTCCACCCAGCGGTTCGCCGTCGGGCCGAGCGCCGCCAGGCCGGGATCGGCGGAGACCGCCTCCGCCACCTCGTGGTAGTTGGGCCCCAGCCGCATGTCGGGGCCGATCCGCTTGTCGGGGCCGGACCAGCCGTTGATCTCGTGGCAGCCGTAGCAGCCGTACTGCCGGATCAGGTGGTAGCCCTCCACGAGCTTCGGCGCCGGCGGCTCGGGGAACCGCTCGGTCGGCTCGAGGTCGACGACCTGGTGGTGGCATTTCAGGCAGCTCGACTCCTCGAACCGCTGCGGCAGCATCGGGTAAATCCAGTGGTGGTTGTTGAACCAACCATGCTCGTCATGCCACTCGTGCCCCTGCTTCGGCGTATTGGGCGTGTGCGACGACCACTTGAAACTGGTCGCACTCCCCTGCCCCTGGTGGCAGACCGTGCAGCCGAACGTCTGCATCGGATGCGGGCTGGTGGAACCGACGAAGAGATCGAGCCGCGGGTGCGTCGCGTAGGGCTGCGGCACGCCACGGCGGACGGTGAGCTCCAGCGGCTTGCCCGAACTGGGCGTCTCCAGCAGGCTCGTGACCGCCATCTGGCGGGCGAGCGTCTTGCCCCCGCCGATGTCAACGATGACGTCGCCGCTCATCAGGCCCGCTGCAGCCGCGGGTGACTCCGGCAGCACGGTGCTGACGGTCGGATCCTCGGGGCGGAACAGGCCGCGCGGGGCGATGTGGAATCCGTAGGCGTCCTCGAGCTGGGCGTTGCCGTCGCCGGCCTGCTTCTCCGACGCCTTCGCGGGGGCCGGCAGCGAAACCGTGACCATTTCCGTCTGCCGGTAGGCGGGGTCGGTGGGTGATCCGGGCACCGACTTGTCCATGCCCTTGTGGCAGGTGACGCAGCGGTCGAACCGGGCCACGTCGCGGAAGTTGTTGTTGAGCGTCAGCTGTGGCAGCCAGATCTGGTCGACACGGAGCGGTCCGTTGAACGCGTCGAGCACCGGCAGCTCCAGGAGCGACTTGCCGGCGTTGGGCGCCCGCTCCTTGAGCGCCTTGGCGAGCTGGCCGAGCTTGCCGCGATGGTCGGCGAGAGCCTTGGCCGCGGCGTCCTCGTCCGCCGTGAGCTTCCGCAGCATGGCGTCGAGCGTCTTGCGGTGCGTGTTAGCTGTCTGGAAGTCGAGCGTGGCGGTCGTCACCTCGGCCCGCTTGGCGTCGGCGACCGCCAGCAGCGCGACGAGCTTCTCCTGGGCGGCGTCCTCAGCGACGGCGAGCTCGTAGTCGGCGCGGTTCTTGTCGAGCTCGGCCTTGCGGAGCTTGAGCTGGCCCGCGAGCAGGTCCTCGCGGAACTTGGCACGGCCGACGATGTCGCGCAGCCGCGCGAGCAGGTCTCCGCGGAGCACGAGCCGCTGCTCGGGGTCGGGTTGGGACTGCAGCTGGTCGATGTCGAGCTTGGCCCGGTCCGCGGCCTCGGCGTCGGCCGGCACGCTGCGGACCTGGGCGATGAAGGCGTCGGCCAGCGAGGGATCGAGGCTCGCGCGGCGGGCCTCGGCGACCGCTGCCTCCAGCGTCGTGGACTGCTCGGCGAACGAACGCGACTCCTGCTCGTCGATCCGGGCGGCCGCCGACCAGGTCTCGAGGGCGCGGAACTCCCGCTGGTACTTCTTCCACGGGCGGTCGTGGTCGATCGCCAGCATGAGCACGGTCGCCAGCAGCAGCAGGATGGCCACGACGCCGAAGACGACGTGCAGCACCTTCAAATTACGCCAGGTCTGTTCTGTGGCAGGCATCGGTGTCCGAGCGTGAGGGGTTCCGGGGGTGCGGGGCGGAGGCCGTTCGCGACGGCACCGCCGTGGCGTCCGGAAGCGACGGCCCGGCTCCTAGAAGTTGAGAGAGAATTCGGGAATGCTCACGATGTATTTCAGGTTGAGCGTCCACCGCAGGATCATCTTCAGTGGCAGCGACAACATCAGCAGCATCAGGTTCGCCATCAGCATGTACCGCACGAAACCCATCTTGGCGAAGAACGAACGGAACACGGTGACCGCGAGCAGCGGCGGCAGGAGCAAGAGGTAGGCTCCCATCAGCACGATCCCCGGCGATTCACGCAGCAAGATGGTTCCGACCTGAGTCAACGCGCTTGCGCCCTGCGGCGCACGAGGCAGCGGGCGGTCGAGCAGGTTGACCCAGAACATCTGCGGAAGATCGACGTTGTTGAGCACCTCGACCTTGTAGGGAGTCCAATACTCGAACGGCCCGAAGAAGTTCCAGTTGGGGCCACGGAGGAACGTGCCGAGGATGATCAGCGTGATCCAGAGTTCGAAAAAACCGAACTGGTACACGAGGTAGCTGAACTTGCGCTCCTCGATCGAGTAGTAGCCGTTGCCCTTCTTGTTGAAGTCCAGGTAGGGCATCGCCATCAGGCCGAATACGACCAGGCTCGGCAGCACGACTCCCGCATACCAGGGATCGAAGTAGACGAGCATCTCCTGCAACCCAAGGAAGTACCACGGCGCTTTCGACGGGTTGGGAGTCTTGACGCTGCTGGCCGGCTCCTCGAGCGGCGCCTGGAGGAAGATCGCCCAGACGAGCAGGAACGCCGACACGGCGATCATGCAGATCAGCTCCGTGTAGACCAAGTCGGGCCACACGAGCACCTTCTCGTCGTCGAGTTTCTCGAGCGGGGGCAGGCCCTGCGCGATCCTGTCGTCGTTGACGACGGCCTTGCTCGTCGCGAGCCAGGTGAAGAAGGCCAGCAGGAACACCAGGCCGACGATCGGCACGTTGTCGGGCTTCATGACGATGGAGGCGAAGTTCTCGTCGGCCATTGAGAGGCCCATCAGCACGAGGGCAGCGTTGAGGATCGTCCAGGCGACCATCGGCTTCACGAAGAACCGCCGGAAGACGAACAAGATCGTGAACAGCGCCGTCGTGCCGAGCGTGTAGAGCACCGGACCGGAGAGCGTGTTGACCAGCATGCGGGCCGACAGCGGCAGCGCCGGCACCAGCGAGGCCGAGCCGGACAGCGCCAGGCTGGCGAGGATCATCATGATCCCGGCGAACGTCGCCCAGACCACGGCCCAGCCGGGCTGGTTCTTACGGCGCCAGAGAATGAAGGCGGCGACGCCGTTCATCAGCGCTACGAACGTGTAGTAGCCGCCCAGGAAGCCGGCGACGTCCTTGAGAAAAAAGCCGTTTGAGTGCATGGGGTTCGGTCTACAGCGGCCCGCTGATGCCGCCGTCCTTTCGCACGCGCCAGAAGTGGATCGCCAGGAGCAGTGCCACCACGAGCGGGATGGCGATGCAGTGCAGCACGTAGAAGCGGTTGAGCGTTTCCTCGCCCACGAAGCGGGCGCCGAGCAGGCCGAACCTCGCGTCGGAGCCGTCGGTGATCATGTCGATCCCGCCGATCGTGAGCAGCTGCTGGCCGGGGCCCTCGTAGCCGAGGATCGGGGTGGCGCGGGCCATGTTGGAGCCGACCGTGATGGCCCAGATCGCCAGCTGGTCCCACGGCAGGAGGTAGCCGGTGAACGAGAGCAAGAGCGTGAGCAACAGCAGGATCACGCCAATCACCCAGTTGAACTCGCGCGGCGGCTTGTAGCTGCCGGTGAGGAACACGCGATACATGTGCAGCCACGTGGTGATCACCATCGCATGGGCTCCCCAGCGATGGAGCTCCCGCAGGATGCCGAGGCTCGTGACGTCGCGGAGAGCGAGGATGTCGTTGTAGGCCCACTCGAGCGTGGGACGGTAGTAGAACATCAGCAGCACGCCGGTGACCGTCTCCACGAGGAACAGGAAGAAGGTCACGCCGCCCATGCACCAGGTGAACGACAGGGCGATGCCCTGCTTCTTGATCGACACCGGGTGAAGGTGCAGGAAGAAGTTCGTCAGCATCACGACGATCCGGTTCCGCCTGTCGAGCGGCATCGGATGCCGGAAGATGCTCTTCCAGATCTGGGAGTTGCGGATGGTTTCGCCGATGGCCATGGGGGGCTGTCGTTTCCTGTTCCGGTGGTCCTGTTTGGTCTGTCAGTAGGTCGCGGGGGGCGTGGCTCAGACGGGCACGAACGAGTCGGGGTCGGCCCACTGGCCGAGTTCCTCCTGGAAGGCCCGGCTCTTGTCGATCTCGAGCTGGCCGTCGTCGGAGATCCGCACGGCGTACCGCTCCAGCGGCCGCGGCGCGGGCCCCTCGAAGTTGATGCCGTCCTTGTAGAACCCGCTGCCGTGGCAGGGGCACTTGAACTTCTGCTCGGCCTCGAGCCAGTTGGGCGTGCAGCCGAGGTGCGTGCACACGGTCTTCAGGGCGTAGATCTGCTGCTGCCCCTGGAACTCGCCGTTCACGACCCACACGCCGTACTGCGGGACGAACTTCGTCTCCACCTTGCCGGCAGGGAAGCCCTCCTTGAAGCCCACCTTGAAGCGGCTCGGAGGCTCGGCGAGGACGTTGGGAAACATGTATCGCGCGAGGCCCAGCGTGAAGAGCCCGCCGGTGACCGATAGGGCGCTGAAGCCCATCGCCATGAACGATCCGAGCGCGATTTCGAGGAAGCCGCGACGATTCTCCCCCGCCGCGTCCTTCTTCGCCGGCTTCGCGGGCCTCACCGGCATCGGAGGCAGTGCCCGCGGCGCCGCCGCGGGCTTTTCGACTGCGGACTTGGCCTTCGCGGCGGGCTGGAGTCGGGCGGCGACCCCGGGGGGCGCGTCGGCCTTGCTGACGGGGCCCGGCTTCGCGGCCGCCCGCGCCGCTGCGAGGATGCTTGCGGTGTCGCGCTGCACGCCGGTCTTCGGCGCGCCGCCCGCCGGCTTCGCTGCCGCCGGCTTGGCGGCGGGTTTGGGCTTGTCGGCCGCCGCGGCCGGCTTGGCCGCCGGCTTCGGTGCGGCCGCCGCATCGCCCGACTTCTGAGCGCGAGCCATCGCCATCATTTCGGCGACGCTGGGCCTGCCGCCCGCAGAGGCCGCCGCGGGCTTTGCCGCCGCGGTCTTCGGGGCAGCTGTTTTCGGAGAGGCTGGCGGGTCGGCTGTCGGCTCCGCGGCGGTTTCGGGCGTCGCTTCGGAGCCCGTGGCGGCGGCCTTTTGGGCCCGCGCCGCGGCCATGATTTCAGCCACCGACATTTTCTTCTTTTCAGACATCCGATACGCCCCGAAAAGTGGCTGCGCCAGATGGACGACGCGGCTGGCCCCGAGACCTCGGCGAGGCGTCTCGGAACCGCCCGTGCAGCCGCCCAAAAAGCAGGTTTCGACCGCGAACGGCAGAGTTCGTGATTTTTTTCACGAACTCCCCTTATTCAACTGTAGTTCGGAAAAGCGGGGACTTCCTGCCGCTTCGGCGAGGGGGCGTCGCCGCGGGATGCCGTCGAGGGGGCTCCGGCTCGCCACCCGGCCCCCGTCCGGCTGCTGTCGGTCCGGCCGCTGTCGGTCCGGCCGCTGTCGGTGACGATCCCGCCGACGCAGTTCTGGGCTGTGCAGCTTCGGACAGCGGACGTCTGGAGCATGGAAGGGGTGGAAATTCTCGCGGGCATCGCGGCAGCGCACGCCTTGCCGCAGGCCGTCTGAACCGCGGGCCGCTTGAATGTGGTGGAATGCTCGCGGCACAATCCGCACCGAGCCACCTCCCGAGAAGGACACGGTCCCTTGCCATCATCGCGCCGCACGTCAGCAGGTCCATCGCGTCGCGTGCTCGTGGTGGGCGGAGGCGGGCGCGAGCACGCCATCGCCTGGAAGCTGGCCGCGGACGGAGCCGATGTGCTGGTCGCCCCAGGCAACGCCGGTACGGCGGCCGTCGCCGAAAACGTGGCCGTGCCCGCCGACGATCTGGCGGGCCTGGTGCGGCTCGCCCGCGATCGCCAGGTCGACCTCACCGTCGTCGGTCCGGAGGCGCCCCTCGTCGCCGGCATCGTCGACACGTTCGAGGCCGCGGGGCTGCGGATCTTCGGTCCGACGGCGAAGGCCGCGCAGCTCGAGGGCAGCAAGCTCTTCTGCAAGCAGATCCTGCATCGGGGCGACGTCCCCACCGCCATGTTCCGCGAGTTTCGCGGTGCGGCGCGGGCCCGCGAATACCTCGAGGCCCGCGAGGACATGCCGGTCGTCGTCAAGGCCGACGGGCTGGCGGCGGGCAAGGGTGTGTTCGTCTGCGACGACCGCGCGGAGGCGCTGGCGGCCGTCGAGAGCCTCGCCGGCGATCCCCAGTTCGCGGCCGCCGCCAAGGGGATCCTCATCGAGGAACGGCTCGACGGCGTCGAGGTGAGCGTGATGGCGATCACCGACGGCAGGACGATCGTGACGCTGCCGCCGCTGCAGGATCACAAGGCGGCGCACGACGGCGACACGGGGCCCAACACCGGTGGCATGGGCGCCTACTGCCCCACGCCGTTCGTGGATGCGAGCATGCTCGCCGACATCGAGGCCCGCATCCTCGTGCCGACGGCCCACGCGATGCGGCGGGCGAAGGTCCCCTTCCAGGGCGTTCTCTACGCGGGTCTGATGCTCACCGCCCAGGGGCCGAAGGTGCTGGAATTCAACGCCCGCTTCGGCGACCCGGAGTGCGAGGCGCTCCTCATGCGGCTGGATTCGAGCCTGCTGGAGCTGCTCGACGCGGCCGTGGACCGGCGGCTCGAGGCCGTGGAGCCGCCCCGCTGGCGGGACGGCGCGAGCGTGACCGTGGTGATGGCTTCAGAGGGATACCCTGGAACGGTCAGCCGGGGCCACGAGATCCGCGGGCTCGACGCGGCGGCCGGGCTGCCGGACGTGCAGGTCTTTCACGCGGCCACGCGGCACGCGGACGGCAGGATCGTCAGCGACGGCGGCCGCGTGCTGGCCGTCACCGCCCTCGGCGGGTCGCTGGCGCGGGCGAAGCTCCAGGCGTATACGGGAGTGAAGCAGATCCGCTGGCAGGGCGCCTGGTGCCGCAAGGACATCTCCGACAAGGGGCTCGTGCGGGAGCGCGAGCTGCTCGCCGCGGAGCCGGCGGCGGAGGGGCCCCCATGAAGCTGCGGGTGGGCATCGTCGGCCTGGGCAGCCACTGGGAGTCACGCCATCTGCCCGCACTGCGCGCGTTGGCAGATCGCTTCGAGGTTCGGGCCATCTGCGAGCAGGTGGCGCACCTGGCGAAGCGGGCCGCCGCGCAGTTCGACGCGGCGCCCGTCGACGGCTTTCGCGCGCTCGCCGCCCGGGACGACATCGACGCGATCCTCTACCTCGCCGACCAGTGGTACGGGGCGACCCCCATCCTCGCCGCCTGCGACCACGGCAAGGCGGTCTACTCGGCGATCTCCCTGCCGCTCGCCCCGGACGAGGCCGACCTGCTGCGACGCAGGGTCGACGAGTCGGGCATCGCGTTCATGGCGGAGCTGCCACGGCGGCACGCGCCCGCCACCGTGCGGCTGAAGGAGCTGGTCGCCACGGCGCTCGGCCGGCCGCGGCTCCTCTTCTGCCACCGCCGCGTGCCGCTGTCGGGCGGCCCCGCACAGGCGCCGCCTCGGGATCGGGCCAGCGAGGCCCGCGACCTCATGGAGCTCGTCGACTGGTGCCGCTACGTCGCCGGGTCCGAGCCCACGAGTGTCGTGGCCGTGAGGCACGCCGAGACGGCCGGCGGCGACACCGACGACTACCAGATGATGAGCCTCGACTTCACCGGCGACGGCCCGCCCGGCGACGGCCCCCTCGCCCAGATCAGCTGCGGCTACTACATGCCGCGGCAGTGGGAGGAGGCTGTGGGATTCCGGCCGCCGGCGGCGCTGCAGGTGGCCTGCGAGAGGGGCATCGCCTTCGTCGACATGCCCTCGAGCCTCGTCTGGTTCGACCCCGCGGGAAGGCACCAAGAGTCGCTGGAGAGCGAACGGCCGGTGGGCGAGCACATGCTGCTGCACTTCCACCGCAAAGTGACGAGCCTCGTCCGCGGGGCGAGCGGCCTCGACGACGCGCTCACCGCGATGCGGATCGTGCAGGCCGCGGCGGACAGCCAGGCCGAGGGCCGCCGCGTGCGGCTGTGACCGGCGTCAGAGCGCGGCCACAACGAGGTCGCCCACCTCGCGGGTGCCGTGCCCCATTTTGCCCGCCGCCTGGCTCTTCATCTTGGTCCCGGTGACCTGGGCGACCGCGCGGTCGATCCGCGCGCCCGCGGCGGGATGCCCCGTGTGCTCCAGGAGCATCGCCATCGCGTTGATCGCCGCGATCGGGTTGATCTGGTTGAGTCCGGTGTACTTCGGCGCGCTGCCGCCCATCGGCTCGAACATGCTGACGCCCCGTCTGCCCGTCGCCGACACGTCGGGGTTGAGGTTCGCACCGGCCGCCACGCCCATGCCCCCCTGCAGGATGCCGCCGAGGTCGGTGATGATGTCGCCGAACATGTTGGTGGTGACGATGACGTCGTAGGCGTCCGGATTCTTCACCATCCACATGCAGCAGGCGTCGACGTGGTTGTAGTCGGTCTTCACGTCGGGATACTCCTTCGCCACGTCCTGGAACGTCCGCCACCAGAGGTCGTGGCCGAAGGTGAGCACGTTCGTCTTGGCGACGAGCGTGAGCGTCTTCTTGGGGCTGTTCCGCTTCCGCGTGTATTCGAAGGCCCAGCGGATGCACCGCTCGCAGCCCTTCCGGGTGTAGATCGCCTGCTGCACGGCCACCTCGTCGGGCGTGCCCTTCTTCAGATATCCGCCCACGCCGCAGTAGAGGTCCTCGGTGTTCTCGCGGACCACGACGAAGTCGATGTCCTTGGGGCCGCGGCCGGCCAGCGGCGTCTCCACACCCGGCAGCAGCTTCACGGGACGCAGGTTGATGTACTGGTCGAGCTTGAACCGCAGGTCGAGCAGCAGGCCCTTCTCGAGGATGCCCGGAGCCACGCCGGGATGGCCGATCGCCCCGAGGAAGATGGCATCCTTGCTCCGCAGCAGATCGAGCCCGCCCTCGGGGATGATCTCGCCGGTCCGCAGGTAGCGGTCGCCGCCCCAGTCGAGGGTCTCGACGTCGTAGCTGAAGCCCTCGAGCTTCGCGATGGCCGCGAGCACCTTCATCGCCTCGGCGGTGACTTCGGGGCCGGTGCCGTCTCCGGGAAGGGCGGCGATCGCGAGCGGGCGCTGGGCCATGAAACGTCAATGCTCCTGCACGTGGGGGGAAAGAAACGGGTGGAAGGGACGTGGCCGGGACGGAAGCGGGGGGGCGCGGTGCGAGGGCAGGACTCCCTGGGCCGTCGCTGAGACGGAAGCGGCCGGGGGACGTCGCAGCCCTCCGCCGCCCCGGATGCGGGCGGCGGACGATCGGCGGCGGGTCAGTTGTTGCTGAAGTCGAGCTGCTTGCCGGACTTGGCACCGAGCGGATTCTTCACGAACCGCTGCCGGCAGGCGTCGCACAGATCGAATCGCATCGAGCGGGCGGCGTCGAGGCACTCCGGCAGCTCGTCGTCGTCGAGCTGCTCGAGCATGTCCTGCATCTCCTCGAGGTGGTCGGCGTCGTCGGCCTGTGCGTCGCCGCTGCAGCAGCCGTTGTGGGCGGCGTCATCGACGGCCGGGAACACCTCGATCTTGACGACGTGGTGCACGTCCGTGCGCGGGTCGATCGGCCGCTTGCACAGGTCACACGAGTAATGAAGCATCGGAGATCTCCGCGGGGTTGGGGACCGGCCTTGCCTCCGCCGGGGCGCGGCTGGGAACGGCCGAGAACTCGACGTTCCCTTGCCGTGAGTCTGCCCGCAATCTGCGGCGAAGGCAAGCCATCAGTCCGCCCGTCGGCGTGCGGCGAGTTTGGCAGCGAGCAGCCGCACGACTAGACTCTCCCAGGCGTCGGTCGCCGGCCGAGGAGGTGCCATGTCGGGTTCCGCGATGCCTGCCGCAATGGCCCCAGGGGCACTGTCTCTCAGCGTGCTCGTGCTCAACCGCTCGTTCGTGGCGGTGCACATCACCAACGTCCGGCGGGCGATCACGCTCCTCTTCCGCCAACTGGCCGAGGTGGTGCACATCGAAGAGGGGCAATTCGCGGGCTATTCGCTCGATTCCTGGCGGGAGCTCTCGGCCCTGCGCTCGGAGTTTCGCGGGCCGAATGAGGACTGGATCCGGGCCGTGGGATACGACCTCCAGGCGCCGCGGGTGATCCGGCTCGTGTCATGTGACCGCGGGCCGCGGCAGGGGCTGCGGTTCAACCGCCGCAACGTGTTCGCCCGCGACGGAAACCAGTGCCAGTACTGCGGCCGCGGCTTTCCGACGAGCGAACTCTCGCTGGATCATGTCGTGCCGCGGAGCCGCGGCGGCGTCACGAGCTGGGAAAACATCGTCTGCGCCTGCGTCGCCTGCAACGTGCGCAAGGGAGGCCGGACGCCGCAGGAGGCCCGGATGAACCTCGTCAGGCAGCCCGTGAAGCCCAAGCGGAGCCCGCTGCTGTCGGTCAAGCTCGGCAATCCGAAGTACGAGAGCTGGAAGAGCTTCGTCGACAGTGCCTACTGGCTGGTCGACCTGCGGTGATCGGCCGGTCGTTTCCGCGATCTGGGATCAGTCGCTGGTAGTCCTTGCCGCGATCACTCTCAGCAGAGCGGATCCTTCTTCTCGGTGATGACGGGCAGGTCCGCCTTCGCCATCTCGGCGTTGAGCGTTGTGAACTCCTTCCACTCGGCCGGAAGGTTGTCCTCCAGGAAGATCGCCTCGACGGGGCACTCCGGAACGCACGCCTCGCAGTCGATGCACTCGTCGGGGTGGATGTAGACCATCTTGTCCCCCTCGTAGAAGCAGTTGACGGGGCAGACCACCACGCAGTCGGTGTACTTGCAGGCGAAGCAGGGCTCGGCGACGACGTGCGTCATGACGCGGACTCCTTGAAAGAGAACGGCACTCGTCGAGGGCGGACCCGCAGATGGTGCCGGCGGCGAGGTGCGTGAAACGAACTCGTGTGCGACGAATCGTAGGATGGGTCGCGGAACCTGTCAACGAATCAGAAATCGGCGGTTTTTCCGGGTTTCATGAGTCGGTTTTCGGGTGGTGTTGGTGGCGCCGGCGGGGCCTCCTATGATTGGTGGAGTCGGGGCGAAACCGGATCCGAATCCCGCGTAGGACGGCCGTGCCAGGAGGGCTGGCTGCCGCCAGGGAGGGGATCGCAGAGGCGTGCCATGGCGACGCTCACTTCCACACCTTCCGTCGGACCCGCCAGCGGGCCCGATCAGACCGCCTCGCTCTTTCCCGCTCGTGATCGCCAGCTCGTCTCGGAATGCCTCGCGGGTCATCCGGCCGCCTGGGACATCTTCCTCGACCGCTTCGGCGGACTGTTTTCCTTCGTCGTGGACCGCACGGCTGCCCAGCGGCGGATCGCGGTTTCGGCTGCCGACCGCGACGACCTGCTGGCCGACATCGTGCTGGAACTCCTGCAGCGCGACGCCGCCGTGCTCCGCTCGTTCCGCGGCAACTCCACGCTGGCGACCTACCTCGTGGTCGTCGCGCGCAGGCTCGCCGTGCGCTCCCTGGACCGGCTGGCGGAGCGGCGGCGGGGCGCGGGCGCGGACGCGGCGCAGGTCTGCCGCGATGACGTCGGCCCGGCGCGTCACGACGACCGCGAGGAGATCGAGGTCATGCTCTCGCAGCTCGCCCGCACCGATCCCGCCGGCGCCGAGATGCTGCGGCTGCATCACCTGGAGGGCCGCAGTTACGGGGAGATCAGCCGGCTGACCGGCGTGCCGCTGGGGTCGATCGGTCCGATGCTGGCCCGGGCGCGGCACAAGATGCGGGAGCGGGACGAGTAGCGGGCACGCGCGGGGCTTTCACGGCCACAGGCACGGGGGCCGCTGCCGCGTCATCAGGCCGCCGGCTCATCGTTCCGCGGCCGGGCCGATCGCGACCGAAGGATCGGCCAGGTCGATCGGCTGGTAGCCCTCGTAGGCCGGCATCTGCCAGAGCTGCCCAGGGTCGCTCGCGGGAACGTTGGTCGAGATCGCGGAGATCTCGAGCTGGAACTCGATGCCCGACGTCGGCCACGACACCTCGACGAACCGGGGCAGCGCCGCCCCGGACTGCGGGTCGACGCGATGCTTCGTGGTGCGGGCACTGGCCAGCCGCTCACCCGCCACGGTGAACAGGTGCTGCTCGAGCACCAGGCCGGTGGTGCCGTCGAGGATCGTCGACTTCAGCATCTCCCCGTCGGCGCCGCCGGCGGACGCGATCCTGGTGCGGATCTCGATTCGGCCGTCGGGCAGCGGAAACGGCCCGTCATGCCGGTCCTCCGGCCGAAACTGCACCAGTCCGAGGAGTTCCGGCATCCACTCGGCACGGATGGGAAGCAGGCGACGGGCCGACGACTGCGCGTACTGGTCGTGTCGGCAGTACAGCATGACCGGCGGCTGGTGGCGGCGGATCCAGAGCCAGAACAGGTCGTCGTTGCTGCCGATGTCGAGCTCGCTGCCGGTGACGGCCGTCTGGGCGCGGAGGCGGAACCGCCGCGGCGGCTCGCTGGCGACCTGGGCCGACAGCCGCGGCACGCCGGGCACGATGAGCACCGCCTGGGGCGCCATGTAGCTCCGCACCCGCTGGGTGTTGTCGTGCACGGTGGCGATGATCTGGTCGAGCGTCGGCTGCGCGGGCAGCGTCCGCGGCAGCGGCAGCGTGCCGACCTGGTATCCCCGCAGCGCCTGCGGGCAGGCGGCGCCCGTGGAGGCCAGGGCCGCCGCGACGACCATGAGCGCGAACGCCCGCGGTATCGCGAGCCCGGGGCGAGCGCTGCGGGTGCAGGCCGCGGCATCCGTCATGCGGCACCTCCGCTCCACAACAGCGCCGTGAGCCGCTCCTCGACGCCCGTGGCCGCCGCCTCCGCCGGAGACACGACCCGCACGCGGTATTCGCGATCCCGTCGGCGGCAGGCGAGGACGACGTGCTGCGATGCGTCGGGGTCGCCCGGCGACGGCTCCTCCCCCACGGGCGGGCCGGGATGATCGACGAACCGCAGCACGCGGCGGCGGACCAGTTCGAGCGACACGAGGTAGCGGAGGGCCGCGTCGCCGTCGCCGTCGAGCTCCTCGACCACGTCGAGCAGCACGTCGACCGGCGCGAGGGCTGCGCCTGACGAGGTGGTCGCCGGATAGGTCGACCGCCACCAGGCGAGCGTGTTGTCGGGCGGTCCGGACCAGGCGGCGTCCGCGAAGTCGAGCCGCTCCAGGCTGCCCTGCGACCGCACCAGCGCCGAGAAGAACGGCTCGCCGGCGACGAACTGCCGGCCCGACCGGGCACAGGCGGTGCGGGGGCGGTGGATGGCGATGTCCATGAGGGCGCTGCGCTGGGGCTGCCGGGTTGGGACTGCCGGTAACGGGGACCGATCGCGAACCGGGGCAGAGGGACGGCGCGGGACAGTACGGACCGGGGCCGATCGCTTCAACCCAACTGGCCCCCCGTTCTCGTTCGCGGCCTCGTGATGCGTGCGATTCATGCCCCGCCGCGGGAGGCAGGGCGATCTGGGCGGACGGGGCGGACGCGTGCCAGCGGAAAAAGTGCCAGCCGGGATCTGCGGAAGCTCGACGAGCGTGGAGGATTTCGCGTGTCCAAGGCGTATGCGGCGTGAAAGCACGTCGCGCGACATCATCCCGCGAGGAGACTTCTGCCGGCCCGGCTGTGATCACTGCTGCCAGAACAAGCCAGGAAACTCGGAGGCGTTCTCAGGGAAACGCCCCAGAGGGCTCGGGTTCGCCCGGGCCGGCCGTCAGGAGCAGGTCCGCGACATCCGCCAGGCCGTCCTCGTCGTGGCTGCCCACGACCGTGTCGGCGGCAGCCTGAACCTCCGGTCGTGCGTTGCCCATCGCGATGCCGCGGCCGGCGCCGCGGATCATCGGCAGGTCGTTGACGTCGTCGCCGACGGCGCAGATCTCGGCGGGGTCGATCCGCCAGCCCGCTGCCAGGGCGAGGATGCCCGACCACTTCGTCACGCCCGCGGGCGCGATCTCGCACATCCAGTCGCGGTACCGCGGGCTGCGGATGGTGTGCAGCGAGAGCCGGCCGGGAAACGCATCGTCGAGCGACCGCTCGAGTGCGAGCATGCCGTCGTGTGTGCCCATCGTGAATCCGGCGAACACGCCCGCGGGCGGGCTCAAGTGCAGGTCGGGCACCACGTTCGCCAGGCTGCGATTGCGATCGAGGTACTCGTCGAGCCCCCGGCCGCCGTTACCCTGGGCATGCTCACCCCCCTGCCCCTCCCCGCCGAGTCGGCGGCAGTGGAAGTCGAAGCCGAGCGCGAAGCTGTCTGAATAGAGCACGGGCTCGTGGCCCGCGGCGACGAGCATGGTGAGCACGGCCGGCAGCACTCCCGGGCCGAATTCGGCCCGGAAGAGCGTGGCATGGTCCCCCGGCCGCTTCACGAGCGCGCCGGACGCGGTGACGATCGGCTCGGTGATGCCGAGCGACTCCGCCACGGGGATCGCGTCGCGGTAGCGGCGGCCGGTGGCGAGCATCACCCGGATGCCGGCGGCGCGGATGCGGGCCACGGCGCGGCGGGTCGCGTCGCTGACCTCGTGGCGGCTGTTGGTGAGCGTGCCGTCGACGTCGAGGACGAGCAGCCGGGGACGTGACGGGCGGCGGACGGCGGGGGCGTCGTGCATGCCCACAATCGTACCCGGCGCGGCCGACCGTGCGCTGCGGCGTGCGTGACGTGCGGCGTTGTGGTAGATGTGGGGGCATGTCGAGCGACCCTGCACCAACCGGCGCCGATGGCGCCGCCGATCCCGCCGCGGTCCCGTTCACGCGCGTGGCGCGGTCCGGCGAGATTCCGGCCGGCGAGGGCCGGGTCTACGAGGTGTCCGGCCGGCTCGTGGCGGTGTTCTTCGACGGCCGCGACTACTCGGCGATCGACGACCTCTGCCCGCACATGGGGGCGTCGCTCGGCTCCGGGCCGATGGTGGACGGCGTGGTGACGTGCCCGTGGCATGCCTGGCGGTTCCGGCTGTGCGACGGTGCCTGGTGCGACAACCCGAAGCTGCGGGTCGACGTCTTCGAGACCCGCGTCGCCGACGGCATGGTGGAGGTGCGCGTGCCGCCCGCGAAGCCGGTCGAACTGCCGGGGACGAAGCCGTCTTAGCGATTCGCTGACGAAACGCCACGGTGGGTTCTCCGTCTCATGACGAGACGGCGCGAGCCGGGGCTGCCCGTGCCCCATCGCCGGACGTTCGCTCCGGGCATCCTGCCCTCCGCTCACTCCATGCCGGCTGCGCTCCGACATCCTGTCTCCGCTGGCTGCCAAGGCCGGCTCCCGGGGCACGGGCAGCCCCTCGCGTATTCGACGAGGGCGTGGCAATGGCTCGAAGCAAGTCTGGCAACTGCCTCAGCCGCGGCTGATGGTGGTCGACTGGCCCGGTAAGAGCACCCGTGGTTCGGCGATCCCGGCCTCGCGGACCCGCGCCGCCCAGGCGGCCGCGTCCTGCGCGATCGGCGGCCAGGTGCCGTAGTGGCTCGGCAGCACGATCCGCGGCGCCAGCAGGCGGATCGCCTCCAGCGAATCGTCGGGCCCCATCGTGAAGAGGTCGCCGATCGGCAGCACGGCCGCGTCGATCCGACCGCCGTCGTGCGGCCGGCCGATCCGCGCCATGTCTGAGAAGAGCGCGGTGTCACCGGCGAAGTAGAGCCGCAGGCCGCCGACGTCGAGCACCCAGCCGGCCGCGGTGCCGCCGTAGGTGCCGTCCGGCAGGCTCGACGAGTGGTGCGCGATCTCCATCCGCGCGGTCCCGCCCGGCACCATCGCGCGGCCGCCGAGATTCATCGGCTGCACGGCGTCGATCCCCTGCCGGCCGAGCCACTGGCCGATCTCCCAGTTGCAGTGGACGCGGGCCCGCGTCCGCTTGGCGATGGCGACGAGGTCGGCCACGTGGTCGAAGTGGCCGTGTGTGACGAGGATGGCGTCGCAAGCGACGTCGGCGGCCTTCATCGACGCGGTCGGGCACTCGTCGAAGAACGGGTCGACGAGCAGGACGCCCGCGCCGGTGTCGACGAGCCAGGTGGCGTGTCCCGTCCAGGTGAGCGAGATCGACATGCGATGGGTCTCCAGGGCTGGCCTCGAGGCGTTGCGGCCGTCGCTGCGGTCGTCCGCCGCGGCGTGGCGGAATATACCCGGCGGCGCTCAGTCGGGGAGCCGCTCCTCCACGACGGCCGCCAGCAGGTGCATCTGCAACAGCTGGCCGATCGCATGCTCGTCGATCCGCGGCAGGTGGACGACGGCGGCGACATGCGGACCGACGCCGGCGGCCGTCGTCGGCTGCGGGGCGGAGGCACCATCGCGTCCGCGGACGAAGCCGCCCGCGGTCGCCAGAGGCACCGCCGCCTCGGGATCGCGCCGCGGCGCGCCGGCGCGGAGCAGCGTGACCTGGGCCGCGGCCTCGACCGCCGCGGCGCCGGCGTGGCCGGTCGCGAGCAGCTCGTGCCAGCGCGCGAGTTCGAACAGCCGATCCGTATCGGGCGAGACGAGCCGTGGCGGCGCGTGCCCCCGCCGGCCCGCGAGGCGGGAGACCGCGGCGCACTGCAGCGCCGGATTCAGATCGGCCGCCGCCTCCCGGAATCGACGATTCATCAGGACGGCCCCCTGCAGGAGCCGCACCACGTCGATGCCCACGATCGCCAGAGGGAGCAGGCAGGCGGCCGTGAACACGCCGCGCTCACCGGCGACGTCGGGCATCACGAACGCGTGCCGGCTGCCGACGGCCTGCGTGACATGGGCGACATGTGCGACATGGGCGACGTCACCGTCGGAGGAGGCCGGCCGCAGGACCGTGGCGACGCGATCGGCGGTCCGCGAGGGATCGTCGCCGACGGACCGGGCGAGCAGCCGTGGCAGGAGCCGCGCCGCCGGTGACTCGTCGTCACCGGCGCAGAGCACGACGCCCCATTGCTCCAGCAGGTCTCCCGTCCGGGCCGCACCCGCCGGGGCGACGAGGTCGACGAGCCCCTGGAGTGCGTCAGCATCGAGGGGATGGCCCACGAACGAGAGCCGCGGCCGGCCTCCGCGCTCACCGCGGGGGAGCTCGTTGTGGAACGGATGGCAGCAGCAGGAGAAGACCGCCCGCACCGCCTGCACGGCGCCGGCATCGCCCGCCACGATCATGCGGTCGACCGTGTCGCGGATCCCGCGCGCCGCCTGCAGGATCGCGAACAGCTCGCTCGTGGCCCGCGTCCGGCCGGCGGGCCGCCCGGCCGACGTGCCGTTGTAGTCGGCGAGCAGTTGCTCCGGAATCCGCACCACGGGATCGTCGCCGGCCGCCTCCCGCGCGTGCACGAGCGCGTCGATCGGCACCGCGGACGCTTCCGCCGCCCCGGACGCGGCCGCGCGAGCCGTGGGGGCGTACTCGATCGGATCCTCGGGCGGCTTGGGGCGAATGACGCTCATCGCGGCGGGCAACGGTGTCGGCTGGGGCGGCGGGAGGATAGTCTCTGTGGGGCGGCGCCGTCATCATCGCAGACGCAGTTGTAGTGGATGCAGCCATGCCCCAGCTCTTTTTTCAGGTCACGAACACCGTCGCCCTGCTCGCCTGGATCGTCCTGGTGGCCGCGCCGGGCCGGAGGTTCGTCTCTCACACGCTCTGCGCTGTGCTCGTGCCCGGGCTGCTGGCGGCGGCCTACGCCGCCGTGATCGGCTGGAAGCTCGCGGAGAACGGCCCGCCGCCGGACGACGTCATGACGCTCACCGGCCTGCGGGCTGTGTTCGCCGACGACTGGGTGTTCGCCGCAGCCTGGACGCACTATCTCGTGTTCGACATGGTCGTGGGGGCGTGGATCGCCAGGGATGCCGTCCGGCTCGGCCTCCCCTGGCCCATCCGCACGATCGCGCTCGTGTTCACGTTTCTGGCCGGTCCCGTCGGGTTCCTCCTGCACGTCGCCACGCGATTCGCGCTGCGGCGGGCCGTGGACGCCTGCCCCGGCCCGACTGCCGGCGACTGATCCCTCCCGCGAACCGCCCGCGCCTCTTGCAGGCGGCGGGCAAACGGCCGAAAACCTTGGCTCACCCTGAGGAGTTGCCAATCGTGACAGAGCATGAGCTGGTGCGGGACTTGGTCGAGAAGAACGGCTCGAAGATCGTGATGCTGGTCGCCGACGGCCTCGGCGGGCTGCCGATGGAGCCGGGCGGCAGGACGGAACTCGAGACCGCCACGACGCCCCACCTCGACGCCCTGGCCCGCCGCGGCACCAGCGGCCTGAGCGTGCCGGTGCTGCCCGGCATCACTCCCGGGTCGGGGCCGGGCCACCTCGGGCTCTTCGGCTACGACCCGCTCGCCTTCAAGATCGGCCGCGGTGCGCTCGAGGCGACCGGCATCGGCTTCGAGCTCGGACCCGACGACGTGGCCGCGCGGGGCAACTTCTGCACGCTCGATTCCGCCGGCCTGATCAGCGATCGCCGCGCGGGGCGGATCCCCTCCGACGAGAGCTTCAAGGTGGTCGAGCGGCTCCAGGGCGTGAAGATCACCGGCGTGGAGACGTTCGTGAAGCCCGTGAAGGAGCACCGCTTCGTGGTCGTGTTCCGTGGCAAGGGGCTCGACGGCGCGGTCGCCGACACCGACCCGCAGGCCATCGGCGTGGCGCCGCTCGATCCGGTCGCGGTCTCCCCCGCGGCGCAGCGGACCGCCGAGGTCGCCAAGGAGTTCGTGCGGCAGGCCCGGGCGATCCTGGCCGACGAGAAGAAGGCCAACGGCATGGTGCTCCGCGGCTTCGCCGCCAAGCCGCAGCTGCCGAGCTACCTCGACCTCTACGGCCTGCGGGCCGCTGCGATCGCCGTCTATCCCATGTACAAGGGGCTGGCCCAGCTGGCCGGCATGACACTCGTGGGCAAGGCCCAGTCGCTTGACGAACAGATCGACGCCCTGGAGAAGTGCTGGAAGGATTACGACTTCTTCTTCCTGCACTTCAAGTACACCGACTCGACCGGCGAGGACGGCGCCTTCGAGCAGAAGGTGAAGCGGATCGAGGAGCTCGATCGGGCGATCCCGCGGATCGAGAAGCTCAAGCCCGACGTGCTCATCGTCACGGGCGACCACTCCACCCCGAGCAGGCTCAAGAGCCACAGCTGGCACCCGGTGCCGACGCTGCTGGTGGCCGACACCTGCCGGCCCGACGGCCTCGAGAAATTTTCGGAGCGCGAGTGCCTGCGGGGCGGGTTCGGCCAGTTTCCGGCGAAGCACCTCATGCTCTTGGCGATGGCCCACGCACTGCGGTTCGGCAAGTACGGGGCGTAGGCTGCGTCGCCGTCAGGGCCGGACGAGCTCCCACCGCTCGTCGAAGAACCCGGCGTCGAGCACCTTGCCGGGCCGGACCGCGTCGGGCGGGCTGTCGAGGTCGATCACCGCCCAGTCGGGCAGCTTCGGGATCTGGTTGGCGTTGTTGAGCAGCGCCTCCTCGCGAAACGTGACGCCGCTGTTGACCACGACGTAGCGGCGCGGGTTGAGCGGGTTCGGAAAGATCAGCACCGGCGCGCAGTGGCCGGCGTCGTGAGTGGCGCCGCTCATGCGCAGCTCCTTGCCGGTCCATTCGATGGGGAGCTGCGGCAGGATGCGGCCGAGCACCGCGTTGCTCGAGGGGTCGCCCCAGAGGACGAGGTTGCACCGCTCGATGTCGGCCTCGCTCACGGCCTTGTCGTTCTTCACCGGCGCGTCGCCGCGAAACACCTTTCGCCAGAAGTCGGCGGCATGGGCGGCCTCGGCCTCGACCCACCGCCCCACCTTCTCGTTGAGCGGCCTGCCCGTGGGTTTCACCATCACAAACGGCGCCATGAACGCATGATCGATCGGCCCGCAGAGCCCCGGCTGCTTGCGGAGTCCGGCGGACGGCGTTGCCCCGGCCCGCCACCCGTCCTTTCCGCGGTGCAGCTGCGCCTGGCCATCTTCGACCGGCACGTCGAGCCGTTCGCCGTCGATCACGACCGGAATTTTCTTGGCTTCGGCAAACCGTGGCAGCTCGCCGGCGTGCAGGCAGAGCGCCGTGACGTTCTTGGTCGTGGCTTCGATGCCGTCCGCGCCGAGGCTGGCCACGACGTCGGCCCGCTCCCAGTGCCGCTCCAGCCCCTCCGCCTCCACCCAGCCCATCTTCGGGTAGATCAGCGTGTAGGTCGTGAACCGAATCGTCTCGGGCACGGCCTTCCTGTCGGCCACCGCCTTCGCGAGAAACTCCTCGATCTCCCGCTTCGAGTCGGGGTGGTACTTGTGGGCCGTCTGCGGGCCGATGACGTGCGGCACGCTGAGCCCTTCCTGATCGAGAAACTTCAGCATGATGTCGGCTGCCTGCTTCTGGCCGTCGGTCTCGCCGGAGTAGGCGATCGTGGGAACGTTGGCGAGATTGCCCGCGTAGACGGTCGCGTCGTACCACCGCCAGAGCGTCTGCTCCCATGCCGCGGGCAGCGGTTTTTCGGGGCTCGTGCCGAGGCGAAGAAACTCCTTTGACTCCGCGAAGCCGGCGCCCGGGGCGGCCGCCGCCCACAGCGAGCCGAAGTGCGTGGCGAACTGCCAGCAGGAGGCTCCGCCCATGGAAAAGCCGCGGACCACGAGCTTGTCGGGGTCGATCGTGTAGTGATCGCGGGCGTGGGCGAGCGCCTCGAAGAGATCCACCTCGCCGGCGAACTTGTTGGCGCAGCAGTAGCGGCCGTAGAGGTGCAGCACGAACGCATCCTGCGGCGCGAACTCTCCCTTGTTCTTCAGCCGCTGCTCGATGAAGTCGAGCTCGCTGAGCTTCTCTCCGCGGCCGTGCATCCAGAAGTCGAGCCGTCGGCCGGCCTTTTCCCCGGGCTTCCAGTTCTCCGGGACCTCGAGTCCGTAGGGCTGCACGGAGCCGTCGATCGCGGAGACGTAGCCCCGCACGACGAGCCCAGTGGCCTTGGTCCACGAGGGCTTGCCGGCGAAGAGTTCCTGCGCCCGCTGCATGCCGCGGAGGACGTGCTCCTTGGCGACGGCGATCTGCTTGGGATCGAAGAACTCGCGGTGCCGCAGCGCCCAGTCGGCCGACTTGTGGAAGATCTCGACGTCGGGGAGGAGCGCCAGGTGCCGGGGCTTGGCCTTGAGCTTCTTGCGGAGGATCTCGATCTGCCCGCCGAGCTGGCGGATGCCCTCCGCGAGCTGCTTGGCGTCCTGCTCCGGCACCTCGATGCCCGGCGGCGGAATCGGCCTGACGGGCTGCTGTCCGACGGCCACGGCGGCGCTCAACGACACCAGAACGAGCGATCTCACGAGCGCGGGATGGATGACGCTGCCAGCCATTGTGTGATCTCCGAAAGGATGGGGCGGGGGCAATCGGGCTCCGAAGCGTGGTGAGATCTCGAAAACCTGTCCGTGGCGCCCGATCGACGCCTCGCACTCAGTGTACGCGCAGGCAAGGAAGCTGCAGGCAGGCGCCGTTTATGCACGGACGCTTTCCCACCGTGCGTCTGGTCGCATCGGATCAACGCCGCGAGCACGGCCACGAAGATGGTCGACGATGATGATTGACGACGTCGCCGACTTCCCCTAACCTGAACGGGCGCAGCCCCCTGAAGAGGGGAGTGTTCTCACGCCGTGGGGCGTTGTTTCGCCAAAGGGTGCCTGTTCATGGTTCGGAAGTTTGCGTCCTTCGCGATCATCGCGGTGAGCGTTGGCTCGTTGCTCTATTTCCTGTTTGAGAATTACTCGAATTTCCATTTCGGGAACGTGCTCGCGAGTCAGGAAGTCACTTCCGGCATGGCGTTGCAGAGCTTTCGCAACTGGATGGCGTTCCACGAATCCCGCATTTCCCCGTTCATCAAGTCGTGCGAAAACGCAGGCAAAGAGACCAGGAAGGATGGAGGGGATGGGAGTTGGAGCTATGTGGCCATGTTGGAGAAGGATCGACGCTACGAATTCAGGGGGTTTGGCAAATGTCTTGGAGAGATGTGGATCAACAAGCTCCAGGAATTGGGCTACTTCAAGGAGCCGCAGAAACGACCGGATCCCATGCTGCTCACGGACTTCATTATCCGTGAGCCGAACGGGCGCACGTGGGTGTCTTCGCAGGCGGAGAGCGGCGTAAAGACGAAGCAGTTGTTCACGCTGATCGTGATGATGGGGATATCCAACGACGATTGGGACGTCAGGCCGTGCATGCGAGTGAAAAGAGGCACGTTCTCCTACGCCGTCGCTTTTTCGGGGGTCGTGCGGAAGCTCACGGAAGACGAGAAACTGGAGATCAGCTGTGGTGACGATGCCGAGGCGCGCGTCATGGCGGCCGAGATGCTCTTGTCACTCATCCCTCCGCCACGGACGAATGCGGCCACGAACACGTTCGATTCGCGTGCCTACGAGGCGATGCTCGAGGAACTTGCGAAACCGGTGAGCGTTGGGGAGAAGCGGAGCCTGTTCGAGTCGTTTCGCGTGAACGCCGAGCGGCTGTTCAAGGCCGAGCGACAGGACGTCGTCGACGAGGGATCGCCGGATGCGCCGGCTCGCGCGGACCGGCAGGACGCCCCGCTTGACTCGCCGGTGGCGGGCGACATGCCCGACAGGGTTGGTGCGACCTCGGAGTCGACTGGCGCGTTGGGGTCTTCGGTAGTGGGTGGGGATGCTGCTCCCGAGCGATTCACCGGGTTCCTCAAGTATGCACCCGCGTATCTCATGTGCGTTCTCCTCGTCGGTGTGGGGCTGATCCCTGTATGTGTGTCGTCGGGGCAGATGGCCGACTCCTTGATGGCAATGAAGGGCGGGCCGAAGGCGACGAAGGGTGGGCCGAAGACCATGCAGGGTGGCCCGAGGAGGTGATGGGCCCGATGCGCCACAGTCGTGCACGGTATTGCCCTGGCATGCCGGGTGATCGAGCGGCGCGATGATGCGCGGCGAGAGTCACTCGGCCTGCCGCAGGACGAGCGGGTCGAGCCACAGCGTGCGGTCGAGGACGTCGCCGCCGCCCGCGGGCTCCACCACCAGCTGCACCTCGGTCGCGGCGGGCAGCGGAGTGTCGATCCGCACCGGCGGCTCACCACCGCGGATCACCCCCGACGAAAACACCTCCCGCCCGGGGTGCCCCGGATCGCCGGCCACCACACGCACGACCACGCTGCCTCCGGTGGCCGCGGAATCGTCGATCGCGACGCGTGCCCGGAATCGTGTCGCCGGCTCGTCGAGGCGGTAGCGGACCGCCGCCGCCGAGTGGATGCCGAGCGCCGAAAACGCCGTCGCGCCGCGGAGGGACGGCCAGTCGCCCGTGAGCGTGCGGCCGCGGGCCAGCGGCCAGGCCGGGCCCAGCACGGGCGTCTGCTCGTAGGCGGCAGGGTCGCGCGGAGCGAGGAGCCCGGCCCGGCCTCCGTCCACGGCGACAGCCAGGATCTCGTCGGCGTCGCACGCGACGGCCACGGCGGCCTCCGGCAGCCGCAGCGCGAGTCGCACCCGAGCGGCGCCCGCGATCGCTGGCGCCGGCTCGAGCGCGGCGATCGCGAAGCGCGAGCCGTCCATCACCGCGACGAGGATGCACAGCCCGCTGGTGACCGGCCGCGACGGCTCCGACACCGCGAAGTCGACGGCCCGCAGCACCGCGGCCGGGATCGTCACCGCGCCGGAGGCGGGGCCTTCGGCGCGACCGGCCTCGGGGGTGACGCTCAGCGTGCCGTCGCGCCAGGCGACCCGTCGGGCAGTGACACGGTCGCCGTTGGCGAGGAGCAGCCTGGTCGGGCGGCCGCCCGACGTGCGCACCTCTGCGAGCGGGCCGGGGCCGATGGCCGGGCTGACGCGCCAGCCGCGGACCGCGGCGGACGGCAGCGTGAGCGGGCCGAACGTGGCCGTGTCGACGACGATCGTCCGTTCGTCGGCCGCTACGATGCGGCCCGCGAGCACGCCGCCGTCGGCCAGGAGCACCGTGGGGCCGGTCGGCCACGGGGGGCATTCGCCCCAGCGGATCACAGCGGACGTGGGCACGACGACCGGTCGCGCGTCGGCGTTCGCGACCTGCCGCCAGCGTGAGCGGTCCGCCGTGATCGCCTCCGGCTCGACGCCGTCGTGCAGGGCCGCGGCCAGCTCGAGCCGCCGGGCAGCGGGCTCGTCCTGCGGCTGTGCCGCCAGGCTCGAGTCCGTGCGGCAGGCGGCCGCGATGATCACGAGCAGCCGCGGCCACCATTTCCACCGGCAGCCGATCATCGCGGCTCCTCGTGCTCGCCGGAGGGCTCGGGCTGAAACAGCGGCACCAGGCCCCGCGGCATCGCGAGGATGGAGATCGCGGCGGCGGTCCCGTATTCCGGGCACGATGGATCCGACCAGGAGCCGTCGTCACGCTGCCTGTCGACGAGCCGGTCGGCGATCGCGGCGTGCCAGGACGTCCAGGCGGCGGTGCGCTCGGTCCGCAGCCCCTGCCACCGCCACCGGGCCGCCGTCTCGTGGGCGAGCCCGTAAAGGGCGTAGCCATCGGCGGCGTCGAGCGTGATCGGATGGTCGTCGAGCCAGGAGAAACCGCGCTCCCCCACGGTCGCTTCGGCCCGGCCCGCGAGCAGGAGTGCGAAGAGGGCGGCGGCGGTCCGCGGTGCGCCGCTCGGGCCGGCCTCGGGCAGGTAGCGAAAGCCTCCGTCGTCGTTTTGCAGGGCGGTGAGGAAGTCGGCGGCGCGGGAGACCGTGTCGGCGGAGACCTCGAAGCCGCCGTCGTGGAGGGCCCGCAGTGCGACCACCATGGCGGCGGTCACGGAGAGATCGGCGTCGCGTCGCTGGGGCTGGTACCGCCAGCCCCCCTGCTCGTTCTGCGTCCGCTCGATGAGGCCGCGTGCAGCGACGAGGATGTCGGCCAGCCGGTCGTCGTCGGCCTCGCCGTAGGCCTCTGCCAGCGCCGTGGTGGCGAAGGCATGCGCATACATGGGGCCGTGGGCCGCCTGCTCGTCCCCCGCGACGAGACCGTCGGCACGCGCGCAGCCGACGAGATGCTCGACACCGCGGGCAACCGACACGGCATGAGGCCCCGACGCCGGCGTGCTGCCCGCGGCGATCATCGCCATCACCACCTGGGCGGTGACGGCGGCACTGCCGCGAAACGGCCCCGATCCCCACGAGCCGTCGGTCTGCTGCGCCTGCTCGAGCCACGCGAGCCCGCGGTCCACCGCCCGCTCGTGCGGTGTGGGGGCGGCGTGAGCCGGCCGCGCGGTCTGCAGCCAGGCCCCGACGCTCAGGAACGCGGCCCCGGCGGCCGCCGCCCGGAGCCATCCCGACGCGGCTCCACATGGCCAAGGGGTGCGCGAGCACGTTCCGCGCAAGCGCCGGCCGCATGCCCGCAGGGGCGGACGGTGCCGTGCGTTCTGCGCGCCGTGCTGAACGCGGTCGCAGGCGGGGTCGGGCAGGAGGTTCATCGTGATGGTGCGTCGGGGCGATCGGGGACCGGGTCGGGCATCGATTGGAGCAGCAGCCGGTAGTAGGCGTCGATCGCAGGCCGGTAGGCCGGGGGCATCGACTCCAGGGCCGTGCGAGCGGTCTGCGACCGCGCGGTCGCCGGCAGTCGGCTCCAGACGCGGCCGAGCGGCGACAACTGTTCGGCCGTCGCGCTGATCTCGGCGGACACTGCCGCCGCGGAGGATGACGCTCCGGAGGGATCTGTCGTGGCGGTCGTCGTGCCCCCGCTGCCAGCCGCAGCGGAGCCGCTCGTTCCCGCAGTGGCGGATGTCGGCCGGCTGCCACCGGCAGGGACGCGTGCGGAAGCGGTGGCGGAGTGGTCGGAATCGGCGGCGATCCGTGCGATCGTGGCCACGGCGCGTGCGAGCGGCCGATCGGATTCGAGCTGCGTGCCCGGATCGACGTCGAGATCCCCACCGAGTGCGGCACCCCGTTCCGCGCTGAGTCGATCGCGTGGCGCATCGACGGGGGCCGCGCCCAGCTCCGCGGCGACCTCGGCGACCACCTCCGCGGCCCGGTCGGCCGCGGTCGCCGCCAGCTGGAGCCGATTGGCGGTGATGTGTGCGGTGGCTGCGTCTGCGTCGGCCACCTCGGGGCCGTCGAGCCGGTCGATGGCGGCCAGCAGCCGGTCGTCATGCCGAGCCGCCGCCGGCTGCAGCCGGCTGTCGGCGATCGTGCTGCGGGCGGCGGCGATCGACCGTGAGCAGTCTGTCTGGATTGCGGCGAGCTCGTCGAGATCCTGCCGCCGCTGTCGCGGCAGCGCCGCCGTCGGCACGCCCGGTGCCTGTGCGAACCGCGCTGCGAGCAGGTCGCCGAGCTGCCGCTCCACCGCTGCCGCCAGCGCGAGCCGTCCCGCCGCCCGCCGGACGTCGGCCGGCAGGGCCGTCGTGGCCGCGCTGTCGGCGGTCGCGGGGCGGTCCGGTGACGGCGGTGCCAGCGGCGCCGGTGTGGCGGCCCGGTCGGCCGACACGATGCACTGCCGCTGCACGGCGGCGGCCCAGCGGTCAGGCAGGCACGTCGTCGAGAGCCAGAGCGCGACGGCCGTGGCAACGCCCGCCGCCGCGGCCCGCAGGTCGACGCCGAGCCCCGGCAGCACCGGTCCGCCGACCTGACGGACCGCGTCGGCTGCCTGATCGATCGCCAGGCGTTGCAGTGCGACCGTCGCCGGGGAGGGTTTGGCGGCGCCGCCTTGCCGGCCGGCGTCCGTGGGCTCGTCCACGAACCCGACCGCCCGGGAGAGCGTTTCGCCGAGCACGGGGTGTCGCGCCTCGGTTGCGACCGCGATCCCCAGGCGATCCGGCCAGCCGTCGCGGAGGAGTCGCCAGCGGACGAAGGCGATCACCGGGATGCCGGCGGCGACGAGCAGGACGGCGGCGCGGGCGGCCACCGGCATGATGGGGAGGCCGAGCCTGCCGGCGGAGCAGATGTCGATGGTGGCGAGGGCCGCGACGAGACAGCTCGCGGCTGCGAGCCAGCAGCCGCACGCCGCCAGCAGTCGGCCCACCCGCGTGCCGCGCACCGCACGGTCCAGCGATCGACGCAGCTCGTCGGCACCGCGGCCGGCGGCGGAAGTCTCCGGTGGCGTCATGGCGTCGCTCCCCGGCGCGGCTGCCACCATGCGGCCGTGGTGACGGCGACGAGCGCCGCCAGCAGGAGATGTGCCAGGCCACGCGACGACAGCCGGCCCGGTCGATCGGCCCGACCTGCCGCATGCACCGCGGCGGCTTCAGCCCGCGAATCGATCGCGGCGAGCGTCTCCGCCAGCGACGTGATCGCGTCGAGCCGCACGACTGCGCCGCCGCTGGCCCGTGCCGCTGCCGCGAACGCCGTGACGGCAGCGGCTCCGTCCGGCATTTCGGCGGGTGGATCGGTCACGACGAGGTCGATCGCCGCGGGGGCCGCTGACGGTGTGTCCGCGGGAGGCACGAGCCGCGCGGTGTGCAGCCCGGCTGCGAGGCCGTCGATCGCGACCGTCGTCACGCCACCGAGGCCTGCGGCGGACAGCGGGATGCGACGCATTCCGTCCGGCGGATCGGCACCGCGTGCCACCACCTCCACCTGCCAGCCGGCGAGCGGCGCGGCGGTCCGGCTGGGCACGATCTCGAGCCGCACTGGCTCCCCGGTGACCGGCGCGGCCGGATGCACCCGGACCGTCGCGGGGAACAGCCTGTCGAGCTGGTGTGGCCCGGCCAGCCGCAGCAGATTCCGCCGCCAGTACGCGGCGTAGGCCTGCGGATCGTCGCGCTGCCACCGCCAGGTCTCGCAGAGGTGCCCGAGGATGGTGGCCGCACCGATCCTGTCGACGACGATCGCGGCAGCCGTGGCGGGCTCCGGCCGTGGGCCGTCGACCGGAAGGCACGATGCGATGATCCTGGCAGTCGGCCGCAGCGCGGCTGCCCGCAGCCCCCGGAAGATCTCAGGCTCGAAGGCATCGTCGCCGCCCGATGCTGCGGCCAGCCGCCCCGCGGTCGACGGCAGCCAGGCGTCGGCGCGGCCCGCCGACACGGGCCGGAGGCGACACGGCGCGGAGGACGACGCCATGCCTCCGGGCACCGCGGGCAGCCAGGCGAGTCCCGGGTCGGGATCGGTCCACCAGCGGCTACCGGGAATCCAGGCGATGCCGATGCCGTCCGCGGCGGCGGCCTCCCGCAGACTGCGCCACGCGTCGGCACGAGCGGCGGCGGAGTCGGTGGCAGCGTCGGCGGCCACGTCCCCGAGGACCACGACGTCGTAGCGGTTCCACTCGGCCGTCGATCGCGGCAACGCCGCCGTCGCGACGACGCCCGCAGGCCGCGGGTCGAGCAGGCACGTCTCCACCGCGAACGCCGCGTCCCGGGCGAGGAGGCGGGAGAGGAAGCGGTGCTCGAATCGCGGCGCCGCTTCGATCAGGAGCACGCGGATCGGCGCGTCGGTCACCGCCAGCGGGCATGTCGCCAGCGGCGTCGCCGCGGCTCCGGGGCGGCCGACGAGCACGACGGGCGACGCCAGCCCCGAGCCCGCGGCGCCGAACCCCGCCGGCACGGTGAGCCGGCCGGTGAAGCGGACGAACATGCCGTCCGCCGCCGGCTCGGGAGTGAGCATGCCTCGCGCGAGCACCCGGCCTGCTTCCGCGGCGGCGAGCACGACCTCGAGCGGCCCGTCCGCCGCCGTCGCCTCGGCGTGGACGTCGATCGCGAACGGTTCCGCCGCGTGGCACAGCCGCGGCGGCTCGAGCAGCGTGATGCGAAACCCCGGGGGCAGCGAGCCTGTGGCAGCGCCCGCGCCGGCCACGGGAATCGCCACGAGCGGCACGCCGCGGCCTGTCGCCGTGCGGGCGGCCGTCGCCCACGAGTGGCCGGCGGTGATCGCGCCATCGCTGGCGATGATGATCGCGGCCGGCAGTCGGTCGTGGGCTCCGCCTGTGCCGTCCGCGGTGGTCAGCAGCGACTCGACGGCGTCGCCGATGCGGCTGGAGGCAGCGGCGGCCGGCGAGGGTGCGAGTTCGTGCAACGCGGCGGCAGCGGCGGCGGGCGGATACGTGCCGATGGGCGTGAGCCGTGTCGCTGCCGTGAACAGCTCGACCGGGCGGTCGCCGGCGATGCGGTCGAGGGGACCGGTGCCGTCGACGGGGTTCGCCAGCGCCGCGAGCAACTCGGCCAGTCTCGTAGGCCCGGCAGTGCCCGTCATCACGGTTCCCATGCTCGGCGACGTGTCGACGACGAACGCGATGGGCCGCCGTGTTGCCAGTGTCGCCGTGGCCGCTGGCAGCCGTGCCCAGGCCGCCGCCATCGTCACCAGGATCGCCAGCGCCACAACGCGGCCGAGCGTCGGCAGCGTCGCTGGCCGGTCCATCGCGGCCCCGGCCATGCGGCGCGACAGCCACCAGTCGGCCAGCAGCGCGGCGCTGGCGACGGCGATCAACGCGGGTGCCAGCGGCAGGATCGCGGCCGTGGAGCGGGCGGCGTCGGACGGGGCTTTCGGCGCGGCCGCGTCGAGCAGCCGCGAGACGAGGCGATCGACGAACGGCACGAAGGCGGGCCAGGCGGCGATGTCGCTCCAGGCGTCGTCGGCCCACCCGGTCGCCGGCAGCGACATCGGCAGCGCCGACACGCAGATCGTGCCGAGGCCGTGACGGGCCTCGACGACCAGCGGCAGCGGCACGGGCGCCGCACGGGCGAGGATCGTCGCCGGTCGGCCGCCGAGGGCCGCCGCCGCCAGCACGCGCGGGCCGGGCAGCGTCGCGAATCCGTCCGCTCCGGTCGGCGCCGAAGGGCCGGCATCGGTGCGGGGTTCGGTGGCCAGCCCGTCAGCCACGTCGATGCACGAGTCCGCAAGCGACACGCGGCCGTCGACCGTGATGCCAGCCATCTCCTCGAGCCATGCCGACGTTCGCCGCCGGGCATCCTCGTCGCCGACAGACTGCGGGCCGAGACAGACGAGGAGGCTGTCGCCCGCCGCGACCGCGGCGGCGAGCCGGCGGGCGTCGGATGGAGTGGGGGGCGGTTGATCGCCGAGCACCAAGAGCGAACGTTCCGCGGAGGGCAGCAGGTGCAGTTCGGCCGGATCGAGCTTCACGACCTCCGGCCGCGGGCCCGAGCCGGTGCCTGGTGCGGCTCCCGGCGCGGCCGCCAGCGACTCGACGGCGGCGGCGAGCGCCGGCAGCGTTGCGCCGACCCACGGGCGGGCGGTCTGGGGGGGGGCGGTCTGGGAGCTCGTCAGGATCACGATCCTGCGGCCGCCGTCGGTGGCAGTGGCGTGCGGAGCCGCACCGTCGTGGAGCTCTCGCGTGCCGGCCGCGGGTGCCGCCAGGAATGGCCGGGCGGCGGCAGCCGCCGCCGCTGCCAGCACGAGTCCGCGGCCGAGCAGGAGCAGCCACGGGAGGCCGCCGCGGGTGAGATGGCTCGAACGCGCGGCTGCGGCCAGCAGGTCGGTCGGTCCCCAGCGGACCAGTCGCGGCCGACGCAGCGCATGGCGGGCCAGCACGAGCGGGATGGTCGCCGTCGCCAGCCAGCAGAGCATCCACGGCAACGAGAGGCCCAGGCCCATCAGCGGTTCCCCGGGCCGGGCCGTTGCGGTGGAGACGGTGCTCGCCAGCCGGGGTCCTCGCCGAGCATCCTGGCGACGATCGCGTCGGGACGGATTCCCTCGCTCTCCGCCTCGAACGTGGTGACGAGCCTGTGACGGAGCACCGCGGTGGCGGCCCTTTGGACATCGCGGACCTCCGCACATGGGCGGCCGTCGAGCGCGGCGGACGCCTTCGCCGCCAGCACCAGGAACTGCGCGGCCCGCGGGCCCGCGCCGTAGCGGACGAGCCGCCGCAGCCATTCGGGCGACTCGGCACACCCCGGCCTCGTCGCCCGCACGAGGCCGACCGCCTTCCGCAAGACATGGTCCGCCACCGGGATCGCCCTGACGGTGGCCGACACCGCTGCGAGCGTGCCGCGATCGGCCACCGCGGCGACCGTCGGCGCGTCCGGGGACGTGGTGCGACGGACGATCTCCAGCTCCTCGTCGCCGTCGGGGTAGTCGACCGCCACGAGGAACATGAAGCGATCGAGTTGGCCCTCGGGAAGCGGGTAGGTGCCCTCCTGGTCGATCGGGTTGCGCGTGGCGAGCACGAGGAATGGCCGTGGCAGCTCGTGGGACGCGCCGCCGGCGGTGACGTGCCCCTCCTGCATCGCTTCGAGCAGGGCGGACTGCGTCTTCGGCGGCGCGCGGTTGATCTCGTCCGCCAGGATGAGGTTGCGGAAGATCGGGCCGGGAATGAACCGCGGCCGCCGGCGGCCGTCGGCCGGATCCTCGTCGAGCACCTCGGTGCCGGTGATGTCAGCGGGCATGAGGTCGGGAGTGAACTGGATTCTGCCGAAGTCGAGCGACAGCGCCCGCGCCAGCGACTTGACGAGCAGCGTCTTGGCGAGCCCGGGCACGCCCTCGAGCAGGCAGTGGCCGCCGCAGGCCGCGGCGACGAGCAGGTCGTCGATCACGTCCCGCTGCCCGACGATGAGCGGCGCGAGTGCGTCGCGGACGCGATCGCGGAAGTCGGCCGCCTGGCGGAGCGCTGCGGGGGCGGATGGCGGGGAATCTGGCATGGGAGCATCACCGGGAGGGGGCGTCGTGGCTGTGATCGGATGCGGGCCGCAGGCAGGTGAGAGCGTCGTCGGCGAGCACGATGCTGCCGTCCGCGACCGTGAGCCGCAGGGTGGGCTCGGGGTGGTCGCCGGGTGGGACGCCGCGGACGGTCCGCGGCGCCGGCCCGCAGTCGATCGGCGGCCGACGGCGCTCGAGCGTGCCTGCATCGAGCAGTTCGATGTACAGGGTGACATCACCGGACGGCGTGCTCGATCCGACAGGCCAGAACACGGTGCCACCCGCCAGCGTTCCCCGGCCCACGGCCGTCCCGTCCATCGTCCATGCCGCCGTCTGGCGGCCGTCGTCGAGCGACAGCCGCCGCAGCGTGGTCGCGCCGGCGCCGTCCGCCTCTCGCTGTGTCGCGATCAGGAGCCCGGCGTCGGCCGTGCCCAGCATCGCCACCACCCGCGCGTCGTCGGCCTGCCACCTCCAGATCGGGCCGCCGCGCCGCGGCTCGATCGCGCTGATCGCGGAGCCGTCCGCGGCGCAGCACATGAGCCGGCCCGCGGCGAAGATCGCGGAGGGACCGCAGCGGGAGGCTCCGCTGCCGTTGGCCATCGGGGGTGTTGCCGCCTTCCAGATCGCCGCGCCATCCCGGTCGAACGCACGCACCGTGCCGGCGAGTGTGTCGACCACGATCCGATCCTCGGCGAGGCAGGGCCGGCGGCAGTCCCGCGGCCCGTCGATTCCCTCCTCGGCGTTCGAGGGACCCAGATCGTGCGACCAACGCAGGCTGCCGTCACGGGCGTCGTACACGGCGAGCGTCAGGCTGCCACGGCCGTCGTCGGTCCGGAGCACGATGGCGCAGAGGTCGTCGTCGACCGCCGGCGGCCCGGCGAACGTCGCCCGGGATCGTGGCGCGGCTGGAGACGCGGCGCGCGGCAGGTCGGCCGCGCGCGTCGACCATGCGAGCCGGCCCTGCGCCCGGTCCGAGAGATCGAGGCAGACGAGCCGATCGCCGTCGCGGCCACGGTCGAGCACCACGAAGCCGCGGCCTGACGTGGCGAGCACCACGGGGCTCGGTGCGCCGGAGAACGCGTCGGGTCCGCGGCCGATGCCGGCGAAGGAGGTGACGTCGCGGGGGAACACGAGCGTGTCATCGGGGGCTCCGACAGGCCAGGCCGCCGTGCCGTCGGCGAACGCCACGGCGTGGACGGCCCGCCCGTCGCTCCAGGCGACGAGCCCGCCCCCGACCGTCGGCGGTCCCGCCGCGGCCGACCACCCTGCGGCCGCCATGCGCCACGCGGGTCGCCAGTCGGTCGCGGACGAAACGGCCTCGTCGCGGTTGGCATCGCGGAGATGGTCCGCTGCCGCTTCACGGGCGACGGCGTCGAGCGTCGTCATGTGGGCGACAGCCTGCGCCCGTGTTGCCGAGTCGCCGTCCCGCTCCGCGGCTTCGGCCGCGGCCTGCCAGTGGTCGCGGGCCGTGGCGAGCCAGCCGCGCTCCGCGGCCACCTCCCCCGCGGCGAGCAGCCGTCTCGCAGCCGGCGGCGACGCCGCCGCATCGCCGGCATTGGAAGCCCGGCAGGTGAAGACCGCGGCGGCCAATCCGACAGTCAGTGCGACAGTCAGTCCGGCAGCCAGCGACCCAGGACCCCACAGCGGACGCAGCTCACGACGGGCCGTGCCGGTGATCGCGGTGGCGACGGTGGTGCGGAATCGGCGGAGTGCGACCGGCATGGGCACCATCCGAGAAGCGGCGTCTTTTCCCGGCAGAGAAGCCGTTTTTGGAGTATAAGTCGGGGGGCGGTCGGCGGTCATCACACGGCCGATCCCGGAGCTGCAGTGAGCGGCTTCGACCGCCACATTCTTGACGAAACATCACGAGCACGCCCATCGGCCACGCCGGCCGACAGGCGGATCGAGCCATCATGCCGCGAACGTCGGACGAGGACCTGTTTCAGAGCTCGACGATGACCTTCGGCGAGCACCTCGAAGAGCTGCGGGTCTGCCTGATCCGGGCGGCGATCGGGCTGCTGCTGGCGGTGCTGGTGGGATTCTTCGTGGCCCGGCCGGTCGTGCACCTGATTGAGCAGCCCCTGCGCCGCGCTCTGGGAAAGTACTACTCCGAACGGGCGATCGAGACGTTCGACACCTGGCAGCCGCGTCTGGCCGGCGGGCCCCCCCTCCCCTATTCCCGAGACGAGATCGTCGACGCCGTCGAGCGGCATGGAATGTCGTTCGAGCTGCGCGAGGTGCATCCCGACCGACTGCGGATGGTGCTCGGCCCGGCCTCCGCGCCGGGCGGTCCAGGCCCGGCTGCCGCGTTGGGCGAGGCAGGCCCGGCCGCCGCGCCGGGCAGGGCCAACCCGGCCGCCGCCGGGCCCCAGGAGGGGAATCCCGCATTCGCGCTCGACGCGCTCGTGCCGATGCTCCTGTGGCAGCCGCTGACCCGCGATCCGCGGGTCAGCATCACGACCCTGAGCGCCCAGGAGGCGTTCGGCATCTACGTGAAGGCGGCGCTGCTCACCGGCGTGGTGCTGGCCAGCCCCTGGATCTTCTACCAGCTCTGGACGTTCGTGGCCGCCGGTCTCTACACGCACGAGAAGCGGTGGGTCTGGGTCTTCCTGCCGATCAGCGTGGGCCTGTTCCTCGCGGGCGTGGCCCTGGCATTCTTCTTCGTCTTCGATTTCGTGCTCGACTACCTGCTCGAGTTCAACGAGTGGCTCGGCCTCGATCCCGATCCGCGGATCAGCGAGTGGCTGGGGTTCGTGCTCATCCTGCCGATCGGCTTCGGCCTGGGCTTTCAGCTGCCGCTGGTGATGCTGTTCCTCGAGCGGATCGGCATCTTCGACGCGGCGACCTACGCCGCCCAGTGGCGGATCGCAGTGATCGTGATCTTCGTCGTGTCGGCCATTCTTACGCCCGCCGATCCCTACAGCCTGCTCTTCCTGGCGATCCCGCTGTGCCTGCTCTACTTCGGCGGGCTGGCGATCTGCCGCTGGGTTGCGGCGACCGACGGCCGTCAGGTGGCGACAAAGGCCAGCCAGTAGAAGACGCTGCCGGTCACGGCGGTGAGCACCAGATCGGCGGCAGCGAGGCGGGCCATCCGCCGGTGTCGCGGCCCGTGGGTGCCCGGCGCGGGGGGCACGGGGAACCGTTTCACCGCCTCCCACAGCACCCACGCCCAGAGCGCGAGCGACGACACGGCGAACACCAGGTGGATGCCGAGTGCCGTCAGGACGCCGGCGGGCCACCAGGGGCTCGGGGCCGCGCGGAGCCTCCAATCGCTCAACAGCCGGATGTCGACCTCGAACACCACGATGGCTGCGAGCAGCGCCACGGCGACGAAGATCTGCAGCCGACGGTGTGCCGCGTAGTTCCGCCGCCGGCTCACCAGATAGATGCTCCAGGCGAGCACTGGCAGGAGGGCGATCAGCACCACCAGCACGAGGTCCATTCCGAACGAGGCCCGCGAGCCGAGGAAGCCGTCGATGCCCGGCAAGGCGACGGCGGAGGGTGTCGATGGGGGCACGGTCTTTCCGGTGCGGGAATGTGGGGCAGGAGGAACACGACGGAGCGGCCGGGGATCGCGCCGACGCCTGACGCCAGACGCTTGGCGGCCGGCGGCCGCAGAGCAGACCGAATTGTAGCCGCTTCGCCCCTGCGCCAGCGGTGGGGTGCCTCATTTGCAGCGTTCGTCGGGCCGGCGATACGATCGCCAGATCACGACCGGTGGCCCGGGCCCGGCGGCGGCCGAGTGGCGAAACAGGCAGACGCACGGGACTTAAAATCCTGTGGAGAGCAATCTCCGTGCGGGTTCGACCCCCGCCTCGGCCAGTGGGGAGCGGGAGGCCGGTTGGCGCGGTCGTGACGGCGGGGATGCCGCGATCGGCGCCGTCATCCCGGAAACTGGCGGCGGCTCCGGCCGCACACTAGCCTTGCTGCTGCGGGTCGGTGCCACGCGCCCGCGGAGCCACTCCATGTCCCTGCGCTCGCGGATCGCCCTCGCCGCCGCCCTGCTCGTGCTGGCTGCGGTGCTCGTCAACACCCTCCTGCAGACGTTCGCGGCGCGGTGGGCGCTGGTGAACGAGGCCCGCGAGAACGGCGCGCGGATCGCCGAGATCCTGGCGCGGACCGTCGCCTTCGCCGAAGGCGTCCCGGGCCAGGTCGAGGAGGAACTCGGCGGCGAGATGCTCACGCAGGCGCGGCTGGTCGCGCAGTTCGTCGCGGCCGCCGAGAAGGCTGGCTGGACCGGCGACGAGATCACGGCGCGGCTGCGGGATGCCGGTGGGCACGGGGCCGTGGAGTTCCTGGCGACCGACGCCGATGGCCGGGCCTACATCCATACCGACGGCGGGCACGCCGGTGGCGGTCGTCAGCCGTTCGTCTTCTCGCCCGATGCGGCACGCCACCCACAGGCGCACGTCTTCTGGAGGCTGCTGGAGGACGGCGGCTCCGGGGTCGTGCAGGAAGCGCGGAGGCGCGAGATCGACGACCGGATTTTCAAGTACGTCGGCGTGGGCGGCGTCGACGGTCCGCGGATCGTGCAGGTTGGCCGCGAGGCGACGTTTCTCGGCAGGCTCGACCGCGAGCTCGGCGTGGTGCGGCTCGTCGACGACCTGCTGGCCGGCGACGTGGGGGCCCGTGCCCCTTCTTCCAAAGGAGGGCCCGGTGAAGGTGGAGCCGGACGGCGGACCGGGGGCGACATCCGCACCGTGCGGATCCTCGACGCGCGACTGGCGACCGTCGTGGGCAGGCAGCGCGGCCCCGCGGGCGCGGTGACGGACCTGCCCGAGGCGGTCGACACCGGCGACGCCGCGCTCGCCCGTGACTGCATCGCCTCAGCCCGCGCCGTCGGCCGGCTCGACGGCGGCCTCTACCGGGTGGCCGCGCCGGTGCGGCGGCGGGACGGACAGTCTGCCGGCGCCGTGCTGCTGGCGATCTCCGCGGAGTCGAGCAGGGACGCGCTCTGGTGGCAGGCGGTGTCAGCGATTCTCGCGGCGACACTGGTCGGCCTGCCGGGAATCTGCGGCGCGATCTGGCTGGCGACGTCACTGGTGCGGCCCGTGCGGCAGGCGGTGGCCGCGGCGGAAGCAATCGCCTCGGGCGACCTCACCGCACGAAACGACATCACGGCCCGGGTGGAGGCCACGGGCGGGCACGAGGTGGGGCGGCTGCCGGCGGCACTCGGCCGCATGACGAACGCGCTCGGCAGCCTGATCGGACGCATCCAGGCGGCCGGCACGCGGCTCGCCGGCGTGGAGGCCGACACGGCCGCGGCGCTCGCCCGTCAGGACCGTGCCGTCCGCACGTTCAGCGGCTCCGCACAGGACGTCTCGAACGCGGTGGCGGCGATCTCGGCCACCAGCGAGCAATTGCTCACGGCGACCGGCGACGTCACCGCCGTGGCCCGCGAGGCGGCCCGCGTGGCGGACGAGGGCCGCGGCGGCCTCGAGGGAATGACCGCGTCGATGCAGCAGCTCGATGAATCGCTCGACGCGTTCTCCCGCAAGCTCGCCACGATCAGCCAGCGCGCCGCCGGCATCACGTCGGTGGTCACGACCATCGCCAAGGTAGCCGACCAGACCAACCTGCTCTCGGTAAACGCCACGATCGAGGCCGAGAAAGCGGGCGAGTCGGGGCGGGGATTTCGCATCGTCGCCCAGGAGATCCGCCGGCTTGCCGATCAGACCGCCCTGGCCACCAAGGACATCGAACGGATGGTGCGGGACATGCAGGCGGCCGTCTCGAGCGGCACGATGGAGATGGATCGATTCCGCAACGAGGTCAGCGGCCGGATCGGCGAGGTGGCGGCCGTGAGCGAGAAGTTGGGGCGGATCATCGAGCCGGTCCAGGAGGTCACCCGGTCGCTCGACGGCGTGCACGAGGGGATGCAGGCCCAGTCACGCGGAGCCCGGCAGATCCGCGACGCCATGGAATCGCTCCGCGACGGGGCCGGCGAGTCGGCCGCCTCCGTGGCCGTCTTCTCCGCCGCGCTCGACGAGCTGCGCCGGTCGATCGACGCGCTCAACGCCGAGGCTGCCACGTTTCGCACGGCCGCCGTCGACGCATCGCACGGGGAGGCTCTGCAGCCTGCTACCGCCGCTGGCTGACGTTGCGGGCCGACTGCCTGGCCGCCAGGAAGCGGCGGAGGCCGCTCACGATCCGCTGGGGCGGCTGGGAGGCAGACTGGCTGAACAGCGGCGTCTGCCCGTCGTCCGTGACGATGAGTTCCACCGCTTCGGGGGCCAGTTCGACGCCGCCGAGCAGCATTTCCATGGTCTGGTCGGCCTGGGAGCCGCTTTCGTCGGCGGGGGGCACGCTCGCGACCACGAAATTGTCGTGTGCGAACGACTCGAACTCGGGGTCGTTGATCAGCGACGCCACCCGTGAAGAGGCCGTGGAATCGCCCGACTTCGACACGAGCAAGAGAATCGGCCGCTTGGAGGTTTTGGCCGTTTCCACCGCCTTGTCGAGCGACGGCAGCACCCGGCTCGCGCTGACCATGTCGGGCTGGGGCTGGGCGGGCAGGTGGCTGTCAAAATGGGCAATCCAGGTCTCTGGGGACGCGCCGGCATATCCAGTCTGCAGGGCGATCTTCTGGCCGTCCGGTCCGATCAGCAGGCCGCTGGGGAATGTCCGCACGCCGTACTTGATGCAGACCTGGGACCGCTCCGAACGGACGGCCTGGGAAATCCCGTGCTGGGGCAGGTCGACCATGAGCAGGACCACCCGTCCGTCGGCCCATGACTGGAAGGCGTCGCTGGCGAGCACGTTGTCTTCCAGCGTCCGGCAGTGGGGGCACCAGTCGCTGCCAGTGAAGATCGTGAGGACGGGCCGGCCCGTCTCCCGGGCCGATTCCATGGCGGAGTCGTAGCTCGTCAGCCAGCGTTCGGCCGCGGACAGCCGCCCCACCATGGCGCAGGCGATCGCCGCCAGGGCAACAAACAGCGTCAGGCAGCGAAACAGAGGGCCAAGGCGGCCGGCGGTGCGGTCGGTCGTCATTTTGTTCTCCCCACGAACGAACACCCTCTGTCATCGGGCAGAGCGCGTCGTCCTCAAGAGGTTTCGTTGCAGTTCCGGGCCAGGAATCGAGGAAATCCAGCCATCGAACCTAGCGGCACCGAAAAATTCCGTACAGCTCCCCGCATTACCCATCTTGCCTGTCTTGCCGAATAAGCCTGGATGCGACTGGTTTTATGGACTTACGACGAATCGTCGGCGTGATACGGGCTCTGTCCCGGGGGTCGAGAGGCCCCCGCACGAGTGCAGTTCAAAAGCGGCGAGGCCCACCGTTTCCGGCGGGCCTCGCTTGATCTCGCGCTGTGCTGGCGAGCTGGAGGCTCGCCTTGCGTGAGGCAGGGCACGGACAGGTCCGTGCCCTGCCGGAGCCTGCGGGGGCCATGGATGGGGCTTGCTTCACGTCCAGCCGAGCCCTCCGGGCTCGCTGTCCTTGAGGCCGGCCGCCGCCGGCCGGTACTGGGCACGGCATCCATGCCGTGCGGCCTTGGCGCACTGCAAAAGCGGCGAGGCCCACCGTTTCCGGCGGGCCTCGCTTGATCTCGCGCTGTGCTGGCGAGCTGGAGGCTCGCCTT